>CAVRRG010000023.1:0-20582 GCA_963723365.1 Calditrichota bacterium
TGCTCTGTTCCATCTACCCTTTAATTTTTATCGGCTTTTTAGACCCGGTTAAAGCAATGAAAAAATAACTCTAAAAACAGGTGAAGTTATGCTCTTACACATAGCATGGAAAAATATTTGGCGTAATAAAAAAAGAAGTATAGTCATTATTGTTGCCATTATGCTGGGATTGGTTGGAGGCCTTTTCTTAGGGGCCCTTATGATGGGTATGTCTGAATCAGTGGTAAACTCCGCAATAGATCGCTATTTAGGACATGTGCAGATACATACAAAGAAATACCAGCAAGATTCCCATATCTCCTACTCCCTGAACAATATGCAGGATATCAGGAAAGTGTTTTCCAATAATGACTCTATTAGTGCCATTTCCGAGAGGACCATTATAGAAGGAATGGCCCAATCTGCTGCCTCTTCATTTGGTGTAAAAATCGTAGGGATTAAACGCGAAGCGGAAATGGGCGTTACCCGTCTGCATGAAAAAATTATCGAAGGCGGTTTTCTGGACTTAGAGCGTACAAACCAAATTTTAATCGGCAAGAAACTCGCTGATCGTCTGAATCTGCAAATACGAAAAAAGATCATCCTGACCTTCCAGGATAAAAAGGGTGAAATTATCTATTTAGCATGTCGCGTAAGCGGCATATTCAAAACCGAATCAAGTATATTCGATGAGACGACGGTATTTTTAAAACAGCAGGATTTGCAGGCCTCCCTGCATATGGACCAACCAATTATTCATGAGGTGGCTATAAGAGCTACTTCTGCAAAACTGGTGGACCAAATAGAGAATGATCTGGTAAAAGTTCTGGCTGCCTATGATGTTAAAAGCTGGATAAACCTGGCACCGGAACTGGCATTTCTGGCATCAAACATTGAGGTATTTACCTATCTTTTTGTTGCTATAATTTTGTTTGCTCTGCTTTTTGGGATTACCAACAATATGCTTATGTCCGTTATGGAGCGCATCCGTGAACTGGGAATCCTGACGGCAGTAGGGATGAAAAGAATACGCATTTTTTTAATGATTTTGCTGGAAACAATCTTTCTTTCATTAACTGGTGGAGTATTTGGTATGATACTGGGAGCCCTGCTCATCGAATATTTTTATTCCGTGGGGATTGATCTTTCAGCTTTCTCTTCCAGCATGGAAAGTTTTGGTTCAAGCTCTATGCTTTATCCTTTTTTACCAACAACCATGTACGCGGGGTTAACTGTTATGATTTTAATAACGGCAAACATCGCTGCTCTTTTACCGGCCTGGAAAGCTACACATCTGCAGCCGGCTGAAGCTATTAGAACCTATTAAAGAATTAATTGTGGAGAAAACGATGTCACTCATCAAACTCGATAAAATAACAAAAATTTATAATACTTCGGCTGTGCCTGTTAATGCCTTAAAAAACGTAACTTTAGAAATTTCCGAGAAAGAGTTCACGGCCATTGTCGGACCATCGGGATCCGGAAAAACAACTCTGCTTAATATTTTAGGCGGATTAGATAAACCAACCTCAGGCTCTGTTCGCATTGAGAACAGTGAAATAACGGCTATGAAATCCAGCCAGCTGGTTGATTTTCGTCTGCGAAAAATTGGCTTTGTTTTTCAGGCCTATAACCTGATCCCCGTGCTGACAGCAATTGAAAATGTAGAGTTTATTATGCTGCTTCAAAATATCTCCAAAAAAGAAAGACGGGAAAGAGCCAGTGAATTGCTGCAAGACGTTGGTTTGGGAGACCGCATGGATAATCGGCCTTCCCAGCTCTCGGGTGGACAGCAACAACGTGTTGCCGTTGCCAGAGCCCTGGCTTCTCATCCGGCATTTGTGCTGGCGGATGAACCAACAGCTAACCTTGATTCACAATCTGCCGAAGCGCTGCTTGATATGATGGAAGAAATGAATGATAAGCATAATATGACATTTATCTTTTCAACGCATGATGCACGCGTAATCAAAAGGGCTAGAAGGGTAATAACCCTTGAAGACGGTATGGTTAAGAATGATAGACAGTGAACAATGAACAGTGAACAATGAACAATGAACAATGAACAATGAATAGTAAATAGTAAATAGTAAATAGTAAATAATGCTAATAGGTAAGAAAGTAATAATAGTAACATTTTTTTTATTATCCTCCATAGCTCATACACAATCCATTGATTGGGAAAATTATGGCTATGCCAAATATCTTTTTTCTATCTCAAAAAATAAGCTGCTATCTGAAAATAATCTTATAGATCATCAAATTCATTTACGGTTGAACAATCGCTTTTATGCATATAACCATTATACTGTGGGTTTAGAACTGCGTTTAAGAGGTTTTAACGGCTCTTCTGTGGAGAAGAATTTATTATCCCCGTCAACTGTAATCACTCCCTATTCATTCAATGATTTAGATATCCTGTTTTGGGAAAAATCCTCCCATTTTGCCTATGCTCAGATCGACCGTCTTTTTTTTGATTACTCAAAAGATGAATGGCAGGTGACTGCCGGCAGGCAGAGAATAGCCTGGGGTACAAGTTTGGTTTGGAACATAGTAGATCTTTTTAATCCGCAGTCCATCCTCGATTTTGATTATGAAGAACTTCCGGGCAGCGATGCTATCCGTGTGCAGTATTTTACGGACGTAGTTGGCAGGATTGAAGTAGTTTACAAACCCGCTCCGCAAAAAAGGGATGAGAGCCTGGCTTTTCTTTTCTTAATAAACAAATGGGATTATGATTTTTATTTTATTGGTGCATTTCATAGGGATAATCCTCTTTTTGGTTACGCCTTTACCGGAGATATTGAAGGCGCCGGTTTTAGAGGCGAATTTAAAACAACAAAAACGTATAGCGGTAAAAATTATTTCAGCACTGTACTTTCACTTGATTACACATATCCTAATTCACTCTATTTTCATGGTGAAATTCTTTACAATTCAATTGGAAAAGAAAAAAACACTATTTTTTATGCGGCACAGGCCAGAGCGGACGGTTTACTTTCTCCCGCTAAAACCTCCCTCTTCTTTGAAACAGCATATGAACTTCACCCTTTGCTAAGAGCCGGTCTGTTTACTCTTATGAATCCAAATGAAAAATCCTCTATCCTGGCGCCCTCGCTGAGCTGGTCTGTAATTACGAACCTGGATTTATATGTTATCGGGTTACTGAATTTGGGAAAAGAAAATGGCGAGTATGGTTCATATGGGAAAACAGTTTTTTTAAGAACTAAATATTCATTTTAAAAAACGCTGTTCTTATTGAGCAGGTAGAAAAATACTAAAAGTGGTGCCTTTATTTAATTCAGTTACAACCGTTATTTTGCCACCGTGTTTGGAAATAATTTCCTGACATATACTTAAACCCAAGCCTGTTCCACTGGCTTTGGTCGTAAAAAGCGGCTCAAATATTTTTTGAATATCTTTATTTTCAATTCCCACTCCGGAATCAGATATATCAATTTGAATGAAACCGCCTGATTGTTTATAAATTGGATTTTGATAATTCCGTGGCATTTTACGGCATGGTTGGTGAATTTATTTTATAAATAATTCTTAAATTGTTAATTGTGAATCAAATTTATTTTGCTAAGATGCCAAAATGTTTAAATTTGTGTTTTTAACGGAGAAAAAAAATAATGCCTAAAGAATACAAATTAAATCCTGAAGACAGCCACCTGGTTAATTTACTTCGTAAAGTAAGGACACTGAGGCACCTGTCAGAAAAAGAAATAAAACAACTGATCAGCGCCAGCTTTAGAGTGGATTATAAGAAAGGTGAAACTATATTTTCAGAGGGTGAGCTGGGTGATGCTGTTTATGTTGTTTTGGAAGGCACATTTCTTTTAGAAAAATATGGCCATGTCCTAAAAGTATTAAACAAAACGGCTCTTTTTGGTGAAATAGCCCTTATTGATGAAAGACCAAGAATGGGTACTGTTGTTGCTAAAACCGATGGCATGCTGCTTGTTTTAGATAAAGAACATATCGAAAATGATCCAAATCTTTCAGCTAACGTTTTAATGAAAGTTTACAGGGGCTTTTCTGAATTGATTACTTCTTACCTGCGCGAAGGTGAATCTTTGTACGACGAAATGGATGTATTAATTATTCAGGATGGCGGATGTGCTCCCGGCTATAATCCTGTTACAGCATACACAGCTGAATATCTTGAAAAAATGGGTCGCAAAGTATTTGTAGCGGAGGACGGTTTCAAATCAATAGTATCCAATAGAAACATGGATTACCGCTGTCTGATATCAGACTTTAACCGTTATCAGAAGATGGATCATATTCGCGGTGTTATGTTTGTACCACCGCTAAGAACAGCCCGCGGTGCAGATTTCCGAAGCGAGCGTTATCCCGATTTTATAAAAGTAGAAAAACAGAAATCAGCAGCGGAAAACATTATCAAGCGCAAAGTAAAGACAATAGTAGCTATTGGCGGAAATGGTACTTTTGCCGGGATCAATTCGCTAAGTAAATATATTCCGGATGTTAAAGTTTTTTTTATACCGGTAACAATTGATAGCGATATCTGGGGAACATCCTGTGTAGGAGAATTTACAGGCGTTGAAATGGGAGCTGAAAAAATTAGGGGATATATGGCAGATGCCAGAGCTCATGGAAGGTGTTATATTATTGAAATGATGGGTGCCCGCGGCGGATTCCACGCGCTTCATTCCTGTTTGGGAGCAGGAGCGCACCTGGCGGTTTTGCCCAGTGGTAATTATGATATTGATAACCTTGTTAAAGTGATAAACCCCCGATCTGAAACCGTTATCGTAGTTGCTGAAGGGTATAAAAGTGAAGAAAGAAAAGAAGAAGGATACCTGGGGAATGCCGCGGAATATTTCAGAGACGAATTACTATCTGCCGGACTTGATACACAGCAGCGGGTAATTTGTGAAGGGTTTTCGCGTGATCTTAGAGGCGCTATGCCTAATAATATGGATATTTCCCTGGCTATTCGTTTGGCGAAAAGATTGTGTGATTTAGTTGCTGAGGATAAAACGCGTGTTATGCCGGCAGTGCGTGGCGGGGAAGAATATGAAATCTCTTTTGATGATATTCGAACCGATAACTCTGTCGAATCCAGCCTGGCAAAATTGTCAAACAGGCTACTGTAAGGAAAACCAACCTTGGGGAAAGTGAAACATAAATGTTTTCCTTTCCTTTTTGTATTCTCTATATTTATAGATAACCACAGCAACATATCTTATAAGGAGAATACCATGATTAAGAAAATTTCTCCATTCATCTTGTCATTACTATTGTCATTTGGTGGCTTATCATTTGCCCAGGAATTTGGCGCAATATCGCAAGAAGAGCTGCTAATGACTTCTTTTGAAGAAGATCCGCAAGCCGATGTGCTGATTCTATTTGATAAAGCGCATATTACATTTGATAATGATTTCAACCTCTATTTTAACCATCAAAAAAGAGTTAAAATCCTCACAGCAGCAGGTAAAGAATACGCTAATATTAAAATTGCCATTCAAAAAAGTGATGAAATCACTGACATTGAAGCTTTCTGCTATACACCATCCGGCGATGAATTTGAACTGGATGAAGATAATATTTTTGATGAAAAAACAGGGAGTTTTAACTTCAAAAAATTTGTTATCCCAGGAGCACAAATCGGATCAGTAATTGAATACCAATACACACGTATTTCAGAGTCTATTAGTTCCTGGGAACCATGGTTTTTTCAAACGAATGCCTATACAAAATTTTCTCAAATATCTATCGATATGCCGGACGAGTTAAAGTACAGTGTTTATACAGAAAATTTTGGTTTACTGGATATAAAGGAAAGCTCTCAAAAGGTATTTAGTAATCGCAGAAGAGCTACGAATTTCAAATGGACAGGTCAAAATATTGATGCTATACGGCAAGAACCGAACATGACCGTGCCTGTAGATTACTATGCCAAACTCATGTTTCAAATCGTCTCATATACAACTAAATATTCTCAATATAAATATTCTACAAGTTGGAGAAATATTGCTGAGAACAATTATCAAAGTTGGTTTGGTACAAAATTAAAACAGACAGGTGCCCATAACGATTATATAAAAACAAAAACAGAAAAATTATCCGGCGCTATGGAAAAAGCTGCTGCTATTTATGACTATGTAAAAGAAAAAATAAAAACAGAGAATTTCAACACCATTTCGACAAGTGATGCGATGGCTGATATATATTCTAAAAAAGGTACTTCTGCCAGTGGTAAGAATATATTCTTATTAAACTTGTTAATTAATGAGGGGTTTTCCGCTAATCCAATTTTAATAAGTTTAAAAAATAATGGTAATGTAAATGAACAATGGATTGCTGCAAGTCAATTTAATCATACAATTGTACAGCTTAAAATCGATGGAAAAACCTACTTCCTGGATGCTAATAATAAGTTCGTTCCCTTTGGCTACTTAACCCCTAATTTTCAAGTTGAACGAGGCTTGCTAATGACAGAAAGCATGGCCCAATTCATAAATATTCATAGCGTAAAATCAAAAAACAACATAAACATTGAGTCGCTTGCCCAGGTAAATACGGATGGATCAATTAATATGATCAGTGCAGTTACCTATAAAGGCTATTACGCAATTAGTGAAAGAACAGATGTAGACAAATCTCAAAATCTAAGACAATTGATTAGCAGTAAATTAGATAATTTCGAAACGGAAACTAAGATTGATACCTTTTATTACACTGATTTAGAAACAATTGAGCAACCTTTAAACTTAACAATTAAGTATTCAATTATAAATGCTGCTGAGATAAATGATAATTTGATTTCATTTACAGCACCCTTTTTTAGTAAAAGTAATTATAATCCGTATGCGACCGAAAAAAGAAATTTTCCTGTGGACTATCAATATACATTTAAACAAAAAGAAATCCTTAAAATAAATTTCCCTGTAAATTTTGTCTTAAATGAAAAACCTGAAAATTCTACCAGAAAAATAGAAAAGTTCTATTACAGCAAATTTTATATGCCTGCAGAAAACGGAATGGAGTGCAGGAGAACGTATGAAATTAACAGAACACATTTTAGCAGAAAAGAATATCCGACTTTAAAAGGCTTATTTGATACAATAGTTCGTTCTGATCAGGATACAATAATATTGGAAAAATTAAAGATGGAGTTATGAAAACCTGTTTATTGAAAAGCTGAGACAGCAAACTCCAACCCTGAAATATTTCCAAGTTTTTAATTGTTCTACAAAACATCTGTTAATCAGAAAGAACTCATTTTCTTTTAAAAAGAAGAAACATGCTGGAAAAAGTCGTCTTTATTTCACTTATATTTCTTCAGTTTTTGTTCTCTCAAAATTCTGCTAATGATAGTTCAAAAACCAGTAGCTTTGTTTTCCTACCAGTCATATATCATACCCCTGAAACAAAATTAGCCGCTGGTGCCCTTGCTGTATATAATTATAGGGATGAAAATAGTTCATTAGATGAAAGGCCGTCCGCCATTACTCCCATATTGGTTTATACCCAAAAAAACCAAATTATCGGGGAACTGGGCTTCGATTTATATTTCAAAAAAGAATTATATCATTTTTCAGGGAGTATAGGATATAAAATATTTCCAAACACTTATTTTGGTATCGGTAATAAAACCGCGGAAGATAATGAAGAAAAATACATATCAAATAACTTCATTGCCTCCCTCACCTCTTTAAAACGAATACAGCCCTCTATTAATGTTGGCCTGCAATATGATTTTGAAAATTTAGATATTACAAAAAAAGACAGTCTCTTAAATATTAATGGAACTACAGGCAATGATGGTGGCATGAGTTCCGGATTGGGGCCCGTTGTTCACTTTGATACACGCGATAATATCAATTTCCCGTCAAAGGGACATTTTTATAATGTTTCACTTTTATTTTATCAGTCCTTTTTGGGCAGTGATTTTAAATATAACAGCATAACATTGGATCTTCGTAAATACCATTCCTTTTTTGCAGATCATATAATTGCTTTTCAGGGCTACTTTAAATTTACAAATGGCAGCGTGCCTTTTAATAAATTGGCCCTAATTGGCGGGTCGAGAATATTTAGAGGTTATTTTGAAGGTCGTTACCGGGACAAAAACTTACTTTTCTTTCAAAGTGAATATCGATCACCAACCTGGCATAATATGGGATATATAGTCTTTGCCGGATTGGGTGATGTAGCTGCAAAAATTAACAAATTTGAACCCGCTGATTTTAAATATTCATTTGGATTTGGTTTACGTTATATGTTTGTCCCACAGGAAAAATTAAACTTACGGCTTGATTTTGGCTTTGTTGAAGATGGTTTTCAGTTTTATGTAAACTTTGCTGAAGCCTTTTAACTTAATAGCTCAAATCTTAACCATTTTATAACAATTTGAATTGTCATTGACTTTGATGTGTCATTTATTACATTCTCTATTAATTCTTAAAAAACTATCATAATAATTTAGGGGGCTATATGGATTTATTGACAAAAACCATTTCTCGGTATTTATTTGCACTTCCTTTTGTACTGTTCGGACTCATGCATTTAATGATGGCGGATAATATGGCAGGAATGGTTCCTTCCTTTATACCCGGCGGAGTTCTTTGGGTTTACCTGACCGGCTTGGGATTAGTTGGTGCAGCTGTTAGTATTATGATTAAGAAAAAAGAAAAGCTGGCCGCACTGTTATTAGGAATTATGTTGCTAATATTTGCTCTGACAATTCATCTGCCAGCGGTTATGGGTGGTGATCAGATGGCAATGGGACAATTATTAAAAGATACTGCCCTTGCCGGTGCAGCTTTCTTTTTCTCGGGGATGGCAAAAGACTGATAAAATATTCAATAATAAATTAATAAAAAAAGGGCCTTATGAGCCCTTTTTAATTTATATTGTATTTTTTTAATTTTGACATAAACGTGCTGCGGTTTACCTGCAGTTCTTTAGCGGTTTGGACCTTGTTATTATTATTTTCCTGTAAAGCTTTTACAATCAGTTTTTTCTCAAAATCCTCAACGGCCCGTACCAAGCCATTTTCTGCGCTATAATCGCCTGCCAATTGCGCTCCTTCGGGTAAGATGGCCGGCAGATCAGAGGAGGTAATAAGACCGCTATTGTCATTTTTATTCAAAACAATTAATCTTTCAATCAGGTTTTCAAGCTCCCTTATATTACCGGGATAATCATAGTTCTTAAGCATTAGCATTGCTTTAGGCTCAATATCCCTGATTTTTTTTCCGTATATCTTATTAAATTTCTCAATAAAATGATGAACGAGGTACTGAATGTCATCAGCTCGGTCCCTTAACGGGGGCACTTCTATGGGAATTACGTTTAAACGGTAGTAGAGATCATGCCTGAAGCTGCCGTTTTCCATAGCTTCTTCTAAATTTTTATTTGTAGCAGCAATTATTCTTACATCAACTTTTATCGTTTCTGTACCTCCCACTCTTTCAAATTCACCTTCCTGCAGAACACGCAAAAGTTTCAGTTGCATATTCAGAGATATATCCCCTATCTCATCAAGAAAAAGTGACCCACTATGAGCTAATTCAAAACGACCGACTTTATCTTTTATAGCTCCCGTAAATGCTCCTCGCATATGGCCAAACAATTCACTCTCCAGTAAACTTTCTGCTAATACACCGCAATTTATCTTAACAAAAGGTTTTTTCATTCTCTGGCTGTTATAATGAATGGCATTGGCTATTAGTTCTTTTCCTGTTCCGCTTTCGCCACGAATAAGTACTGTTGTCTGGGTAGAAGCAACATCTCTTACCAGGGTAAACAGATCTTTAATCTTATCTGTCTTACCAATGATATTTGTAAAATCATATTTTTGCTGAAGTTTATTTAATAAAAATTCATTCTCTCGTATTAGAGAGCTTAGTTGCGAGATTCTTTCTACTTTTGCATGAAGTTCGTCAAAACGAAGTGGCTTGGTTATATAATCTTTTGCACCCATTTTCATCGCTTCAACAGCATTGTCAATTGTCCCATATGCCGTTACCATAATCACGGGGATATGCTCATAATCTTTAGAGATATTCTTTAACAGTTCCATACCATCCATTCCCGGCATGTAGATATCTGAAAGAATTATATCAGGTTCCTGATTTTTAATTTTTCGTAGGGCTTCTATGCCATTTGCGGCTTTATCAACTTCATACCCTTTGCTAATGAATACTTCCGCCATCATTTCAAGAGTATCATGCTCGTCTTCAACAACCATAATACGGGTTTTCATCCGGCCTCCAGAAAAACTAATTTTTTTAAAATATTTGTGAGCTTAAAAGTTAGGTCATGGAAATTTACGTGTACAGAACAGTTAAGGCAAATTTTGCTAGCTATAAATATATAAAATACAATAGTTTTGAGCAAAAATCTCTTTAGTTTGGGGAAGGGATAATCAATACTTTCTATAATGACCCAAGCAGCAAATCTTCTGAACCAATCTGGAAATTTGATTGTAATAATTTATATGCCCAGTAATTTTTCATTACTTTTCTTACATAATCCCTGGTTTGTAGAAATTCCACATTTTCGATAAAAACATCAATTTGCTCAGATCCGGGTAATTTTTTCCAGCGCTGCACCCTGTGCGGACCTGCATTATAAGCTGCTAACATCCATTCTTTTTGGCCATCAAAACGTCGCGCTAATTCCAATAAGTAATGCGTACCTAGCTTAATATTAAATTCAGGATCAAAAAGTTGATGGTTATTTGTAAAGGGTTCTTTTTTCTGCGAGGCCATTTCTTTTGCGGTTGCTGGTATTAGCTGCATTAAACCATAGGCGTTAGCCCATGAATGCGCTTTAAAATCAAAAACGCTTTCCTGCTTCATTAAAGCAAGTACCAATTCCGGTTCAATTTTTGTGTCATTTGAATATTTTTCAATATACACATCATAATAAAAGGGAAATCTTTCTTTCAGTATAAAGGGCTTCTCATTAAAAGACTTATCCGCAAAAAATTTCCTGTTGATATAATCATATGCCCTAAATGCTTTACCATAAGCGTTAAATTTCTTATATATCTCCGCCAATGCCATCCAATCATCCTTTGTCTTGGCTACTAGTTTAATATCCTCCAGCGCACCAAAAGCATAGCGTTCTCCCAAAATATTTTTTACTTCAAAAGCCTCTTCAAACCTTGCTAATAACCTGGAAATTCCATTGGCATAATTATTAACTATTGTATCGTTTTTATTAAGTGAATTAATCTGACTGTCAAAGTCTTCTTTATGCATCAGGTAACTCTTCATGGTGTAATAATCATCCCACATTTTTTCAGCCAACTCTAACCTTAGTTGGCGGGCACCGGAAAAATCATTCCTTTTTTCCATGCATAAAGCAGCCCAATATTGAGCTCTGTGTCTATCGATATCCGGCCATCTTTTATTTCTAATGTTATTAAATATTCTTTCAGCTTCGTCAATCTTATTTAATCTGTAAAGGGTAAATCCTTCTCTAAAATAGGCATCTCTGGCGTAGCTGCTGCGTATCCAAATTTTGTGTACTTTTTGGTATAATGTTTGGGCCTGTACAAGATCCCCAATTTCTTCACTAATCCAGGCAGCCTTCCATACGGCTTCCGGGGATATTCTGCGCCTGGGGTATCTTTGTGCATAATCAGTGTAGGCATCAATGGCTTCTTGTTTAAGCCCTTTTCTAAGATAGATCCTGGCAATATACAATCGTATATGAGGTTCCAAAGATTTATTTTTGACATCATCCAGCATATTCTTAAAACCATATAAAGCGCTGCTGTATTGTCCCTTGTTAAAAAACACTTTAATTAAATTAAAACGGGCTTTTTCCTTGAGTCCTTCATCATTGGATCTATCAATAAACCGTTCAAGTTCACTTTTTAAGTTCTTATATTTTTTATTTCCAAAATAGACATCTGTTACTTTAAAAAAATGATCCTCATAAAATTCTTTTTCATTTTTAGATAACCATTGCGCAAATTTTAATGTCTCCCGATCCGATTTATATTTTTTTAGTATCTGGATAAATTCTATTTTTGCCTGTTTTACCTGCCTGGACCTATACAGACACATAGCGGCTTTAATGGATGCATAGGCTCTTTTCCCTTTATCAACCTGCTCTTTTTTATGCAATAAATAGTAGATCCTGGCTTTGCTGTAATTACCGTTATCGTAGTAAAAATCAGATAAAGGTAATAGCAGGGAGTCAGCAAGGGCCGTTGTTTTATTGGATTCTATAAACTGCATAGATTGCATGGCGGCTTGAGATTTATTTATCTGCCATAAGTTCTTAATTTGAAAGAATTGATTATACTTTTGTAAATACTCAGGAGAAGAATTAGCGAGTGCTATAAAAGTTGAATAACTAGGTTCAAATTCAGCAGCATGGTAGAGCGAAAAAGCATATTTAAATTGCGTTGCCGGGGGAATATTTTGTATTTCAAGTTTTAGCTGGCCATAATGCTGCGCAGCAATTGAATAGTTTTTATCTTTGTAGGCTTTTTCTGCAGTTTCTAAAGAATTGCCGGAGGCGGTTAAACTTACATCTGACTTTCTTTTATCAGAAAAAGAAAAACCGTTAAAAGTAACAAGTAAAAACAGAGTAAGCAGAAATTTATTTTTCATAACCCCAAGATTTCATTGCACTTACATTACAATATCTATCGGTAAATTAACTTCCGATATGAAATTATAACTTAAATATCCTTAAAAAACTTCCACCGGGGTCACAAAAAAACAATATTTACAACTATTTATACGGTTATTTCTATAAATATTAACTTTCAGCAGTCATAAAATGCAAAACTTCAATAATAACTTTTTTTAATGAAGCAGGATCATTGCCTTCAAATAACAGCAGTTTAGATCCAAACTTATCTAAAGAAAGTTGTTTTGCAAATTCTTCAGAAGCCTCCGAATTCTCTTTTGAAGAACATAAAAAAATAGGGGTTGTGTAACGTTCAATGTAGCTTAAGTATAAAGCTTTGGTTTCATCATCATCAAAATCAGTGCCGGTATCAAGGAACATTAATGAAAACGGTGCTTTCGGAATAACCTGATCAATTAATAAATCCAGGCCTTGTTCTGAAATAGATTTTAATAAGTAAAAATATATGCAGTGACTGCTGTTTAAATTTAATTCGAAAAGTGAAAAATCGAGATATGGTCTTTCTATAGTATCTTTATTTGCACTATTAATCAGACTCCTGAAATAGTCGTTTGGAGCGAATATTGGTATCTCTAAAATGGATTTCATTATAAACTTTTCTCCAATGCTCCGACAAATTCTTTTAAGTAGGCCGTATCTGTAAATAAATATTTTCTTTTTAATGCAGATGCGAGATCATCATTTAACAAAGTATCGATATCATCCGTATCTTTTATATTTGTCTTAATTAGCTGTGGCTCTTTTGCAAAAATCTTGTTAAAAACTTTTTTAACACCCGACGCTTCTTCCTGTTCTTTGAGTTTAGCATTTTGCTCTTTGTACACATTCTTGGGCACAAGCCAATTATTCTTTACCCATTTTTTGGCTTCCTTTATAATTGTCAATGTCCCTTCTTCATCCTGATTGATAAAGTCGTAAATTGTGTTTCCTTTTTTAAAGAATAAAATATGTTCCCTTTCTTTATAGCCAAGGTCCTCATAATCAAGCAAGGGAGCGGAATATAATTCCGATTCTTTGTCGGGAATAGTACTTATTAATTTTTCCCTTTCTTCTAAATATTTTTTACAATCTTCGATAACCGCTTGATTTCCTATTTTTATTTTATCTTTGTGTGGTACTTTATCAAGTTTAGCCCGGAAAACCCCATCTCGCCATGTTGACATGATCAGAACAGATTGCAGAGGTTCGTTTTTGCCATAGCTGGCGTTTACAAGAAGTCCCCGCGTAAAGTAAAGGGACCCTAATTTATTTTTACTTTTTATTTCTATTATCCCGTTTTTTTTGCCGTCTTCAAATGTTTTTATCAGATCTAGTACGGAAAATACACCCAGGTGGCCATTTAGATCGTCATCCAAATTACTAAAATCCTGACCAACCAAAATGGATTCCATAATCTGGGAAAATTCTTTTTTAAGTTTAGGCAGCACAATTACCTGCGATGCCCCTGCCATCCAAAGCGCCTCTCTTTTGTCCCAACTTACTTTAGAGACAAAACAAAGGAATGGTATTTTTAGTTTATAAGATTTGAAACGGGCGATCCAATTGTGCAACAGTGTCAGTTTTTTTACAGCAAAAAATACCAGGTCGGGTTTTTCACTTCTAAACTGATTTTCCGCAGTATCCATATTTCCAACCCAGGAAAAATGAACCGGCAAATAAGATAATGAATTTGAAATCATCAAAAAGATTTCTTCATTTTCGCTTATTATAAATACTTCTTTCATTTTTTCTCTTCCTGATCTGAATCCTTCGTTTTTTCAATCTTAGGCTGGTATTCTTTTACCTGCAATAACACGTTTTTGGCATCCTCATTTTTTACCGGACTTGCTTCAATCAGCGGAATGTGTTTAGGAATGCCATAATTCGACTTTAAGTTGTCTATTTTTTTGCTGTTAACTTTTTCAGACATGGTAACCCATGGAACGTCATAAATTTTTGTTAAGCGTGATATTATATACCTGGAATATTCCGGATTAGAATCAACTTTTTCATTTATGATGAAAATAATGGCTTTGATATCTGTTGCGTATTTTTCAATTGTATCTATTATTAATTTATTAATTGTAAGACTGTAAAAAATCATTTCAGCTTTGTTTTTCAGTGCTGTATTACAAAAATGTAAATCCTCGTTTGATATAATCTCTGAACCACTGGAAACAAGACGCGCTAAAAAATTATTAGCGGATTTTTCATCGGTGTCAATGATAAACACTTTTCCTGAGTTTGATTCCAGGTTAATGTTTTTGCTGAACTCAGTTGCTTCTTTGGTATCTAACAAATTAGAGTCACTAATCGGTAATTCAGTGGTTTGTTTCTGTTTTAATTTTTTAGCCACGCTTTTATCCTGTTCATTTGCAAAAAGGAAACCTTCATCTTTTAATGCGGCAAGTTTTTCGGCTGTTTCAAAACAGGTGTACACTGAATTTTCAAGGATTTTACTTAAAACAGTTGGCCGGGCAACAAGTTCTTTAAAATTTTCTGTCATTTCCAGCGCACTGCTTTGCAAAGAATCGATAAATTTAACCTGAACGATGGCAGACATGGTGCCTATTTTCTGCAAATCCTCGAGATATTTCTGTCTTATACTTTCCGCCAGGCACAATAATGCCACTTTACTGATGCGTACAGACTCCTTTTCGTTGCCAATAGCAGCTGCTGCAAATGAAAAACTGCCTGCTGTCCAGAAAAGCATATGCATTAATGCTCTTTCACCTTTTAATAAACCGACCTGGGCGTGAATAATGAACCCTTCTCTAAAATAAATTTTCCCGCTATTATAAGGCGTTACCATTTTTAAAATTCCAGATCGTTCTTCCCTGGCCAACGTGCTTAACAGGCTGTTTATAGATACGTCTTCCAGCGTTCCCGAAGAGATAAGTACATTTTTATTCTCGCCCGCCTGCCAGTTTCTTAATGGCCACTTCAGTCCATAATATATTTCTTCTAAAGTTTGGGATGTGTCAAACACCCTTTTTGCACCTAATTCATAAAAAGCTAATCTTTTATTAGCATTATCAGGGACATTATACATAAATATATTTTGGCGTGTAAATTCCTTATAAAATTCTATTACCGCCATACGATCGGAAATTGTCAGGGTATCAAATTCAACTATAAAAGCGGCATCCGTATGTTGGGCGGAGTTTTTTGTGGCGGAGATAATATCGTTGTAAATATCCACATTGTGTTCATCACGTAAAAACCTGCTTTTAAAATAATCCGCGCGTTCTTCGTCTGTGTCTATTACTACAATTGGATATTCAGGCATAATACAGCTCGTAAATTATAATAGAGTAATAAATATAGATTCAACATAAAAGTTAATCAAGTTTAACTTATTAATTTCAGCCCAATTTAGACAGCATATCGTAAACGATAATTCCATAAGCAACGGATACATTCAAAGAGTGTTTTATCCCTAACATTGGAATTTCAAGAGAATAGTCTGCCAGGGCAATAAGCTCATCACTAACTCCATCAACTTCGTTACCCATTATCAAACATGACGGAAATTTATAATCAACCATTGTATATACTTTGCTATCCGTTGTCTGCTCTGCTACATATATAGTATAGCCCTTTTGCTTTAATTCATTAATTTTTTTTATGGAATTTTTTACGTATTGCCATGGAACTGAGTCGGTCGAACCAAGCGCTGTTTTAGCTATTTCCGGCCGGGGCGGAAAAGGTGTAAATCCACATAACAGAAGTTCTTGTATGCACGCACCGTCGCTGCTGCGAAAAATACTTCCCACATTGTGCATACTGCGGATATTTTCTATTAAAGCAACTATCGGTTTTCTTGGCTGAGATTTTAAATCATTGAGTGAAGGGCGATGCTGAAATATCTCCTCAAAATCGAGTTTTCTATTCATAAGCATTAGCCCTTAAAGATAACCTGCTGACGCATTCTATATGGTATGTCTGCGGAAACATATCAACCGGCTGCACTTTATCAATGTCGTATTTTTGATGCAACAGATTTAAATCCCTGGCCATCGTAGTCGGGTTACAGGATACATAAATCATTTTTTTAGGCTTAACCCGTAAAATTGATTTTACCACTTTTTCATGCATTCCGGCACGAGGCGGATCGCTTACAATTAAATCCGGCTGTATTGCAGCGTTTTCCATATTATCGATGACATCTCCGATAATAAAACGTGTATTATCTAACTGATAACGTTGGGCGTTGGAAATAGCATTCTCAACAGAACTGGGTGTAATCTCAAAACCTGTAACTTCTTTACAGTGTTGCGCTAAAAAAAGAGTAATTGTACCAGTTCCGCAATACAGATCCCAGGCTCGTTCATTTTCCTTTAAATCAGCAAATTCTATTACTTTATCATAAAGAACTTTGGCCTGCTGCGTATTTGTCTGAAAAAAAGAATTTGCGGAAATATTGAATTTAAAAGGTTCAATTTCATCAATGATAAATGACTCTCCGGCCAGAAGAAACTCTTCTTCACCAATTGCAACCTGCGCTTTCCTCGAATTAATATTATTAACCACACCAGCTATAAAAGGAAATTTGTTCAGCAGCAATTCAGCGAGCAGCTTGAGCTTTTCATCTTTAAAAGCGGTCACGATATTCACCATTATTCGGCCTGTGGAAAAGCTTTGACGAATCACTAAAAAGCGCAAAAAACCCTGGTGACTTCGGATACCATATGGCTGCAAGTTGTTTTTCTGAGCATATTCTGAAATATATTTTAAAATGTTATTAGCCTGTTCACTTTGCAGCATGCAATGTTCAATGTGAATTATTCTGTCGAACGTCCCCGGAGCATGAAGACCCAAAGCAAACTTTTTTGAAATAGCCGGATTATTTAAATCTGCAGCTGCCAACCATTTTGTTTCGGCAAAAGAAAATTCCATCTTATTACGATAATGGAAAGAATTCTCTGATGCTATTATAGGAAGCAGCGATGTTTTGGCCATTCCTGAAACATCTTTTAAAGCATCGGCAACAATTTGGCTTTTAATCTTTAATTGATCTTCATATACCATGTTTTGCCAGGTACAGCCGCCGCATAAGTCAAAGTATTCACATGGAGCTTCAATCCGCGATTTTGATTTCTCAACAAAGGAATCGATCACTGCTTCAGCGTAACTCTTTTTGCGCTTAATGATACGCGCATTTACTTTATCGCCGGGAATAGCCCTTTTCACAAATACAACATAATCCTCAACACGGGCAACACCTTTTCCGCCAAAAGCAAGGGATGTAATTTCCAGAAGATATACCCCGTTTTTCTTTACAGGGTAAGGAGAGTCATTCATTTATTGATTTTATATAAAAAAGTTATATTACTTTATATTTGCGGATGAGTTGTTAATTTCTTCTTTGGAAAGCCTGTCAGCATAAGCGGTATAGTGATCGCTGTCTAACCGATACCTGTTATGCAATTCAATCCAGCAGTCAAGCTCTTCTTTTATGAAACGGATTGTTCCTTTATCGGCATTAAAATAGCTGGGTATCTCATGATTAAAGGCTTTTTTTGTTAGATCGAAAGGTCTTTCAAAACCCAAATAACGGGCAGCTGTCGCAGCATTCCAAACAGTTAAATTGTCCTCATCTGAAAGATTGTATTCCCAATCCGACTTTAATTTACTTACCAGCCAGCCCGCATCATCGCGTTGGATCTTATCTAAATATTCCTGGTATTTTTTGCCGCGTTTATAAGCTATTTGAGCCCGGCTAAAAAGAGCCAAAGAATTATCTTTAAAATTGTCTGTAATTTTCTTAAGTACCTGATCAGCTTTCTTAAATTCTCCGAGATGGACATAAGCCATTGCCAGGGCATTAAGGCTTTCGGGTGTGTTTTCTGAATCGACGTAAATTTTCAATGGTGAAACAGCTTCACTAAATTGACCTAGTTTTTCATAGGCTATTGCAAGATGCTTGTTAGCTGTTACATCCTCAGGTTTGTAATTAATGGCCTGTTTAAAGTCTGTAACCGCATTAGACCATAAATCACCGCTTACTTTATTTAAGCCCCTGTTCAGGTGAACATAGAATCTAACATCATCACTAATTTTCTCATAGTCAGTATCAATATAGTAAAAATCTATGCTGCGTGAAGAGATCATTCTGGATTTTCCATTACTCTTTTTATTCTGCTTAAATTCATTTGATATCTTCGAAAAAAAGATAGTCAGCTTGCTTTTTGCGTCACCCTCATTAAAGACATACACGGGTTTATTATTTGTATCATTATTTTGAGTGATTCTGGCATCTTTCATGATTTGATTTATAATTTCATTGGCCATAGGAGCAGGTTTTGAAAAACGGATCTCTTTCTGTTTACGCAGATATTCATCATTAACACAAAAGGTATAGTTGAAGGTTAATTTATTATCACCATAAGACCATTTTTTCAAATAAGCTGATAATATGTATACCGCTGATTGTTCCATTATCACTCCAATCGATATTGAATAAACACACAGAAAATTGTTTTAAGAATGTAAAAGATACTATACTAAAATAGTAAAACTTCCAGAATCGAAATAAATAAATACGAGTTGGGGGGATTTTATTTTTTTATGAAGAAATCTTATAATTGAATATATCAGAACCCCGCCGTTATGTCAAGATGATTATTAGTTATTTATCGGTAAAATAAAATGGAAACTTGAATTGCAAATAAATTTAAACAGGCTCAGCGGATTTTTTCCTGCAGCAGCGCAATCATTTTATTTAACAGGGCCTGATAACTTCCTTTAAAACTGCATCCTGCTGCTCTTTTATGACCGCCACCGTCGAACTGTTTTGCTATCTCATTCACAGCAACATATCTCTTAGAGCGCAGGCTGATTTTATAAAAAGCGGGTTCTGTTTCTCGAATATACAGACCTACTTCAACGCTGGCCACAGATACGCTGTAATTGGCCAGGCTTTCAAGATCGCTGGCTTTAATTCCCTGCAGCTTATCATTGGAAAGAAAAATGACCGCCACCTGGCCATCACAATACGATTTTAAACTGTTTAAAGCACTACCTATGGTATGCAAAGATTTTATATTATTGTTATAGAACATTTTATTGGTCACTTCTCCAGGCTCTGCACCGGCAGAAGCCAGGATGGCGCAAATCTCAAAATCTCTGCTATGCGTATTAGAATAAGATAAGCGACCGGTATCAAAAATAATACCTGTATAAATAGCTGTGGCTAATGTTTCATCTATTTCAATAGCGCTGTGCTGAATAATTTCAAAAACCATGGCTGACGCGGAAGAGGCGTTCGTATCCACCCAGTCCAGTTCACTGTAAGTATTTTCCACGGGATGATGATCAATTTTCAGGCATTGTGTGTCTTCAGTTATAAGTTTGCAGACATCTCCGATCCGCCTGTTTCCCGGAGCATCAAAAATAAGAAGAGAATTAAAGCTACCTTTCAAGGAGTCAATTTCATTTTCCGGCAGCGATTCAATCTTTTCCCAGTTTCCGATAAAATTGTATTTTGAATCAATTATTTGATCATGAAGAAGAATGCGATATTTCTTGCCGAGTTTATCCAGCCATAAACTGCATGCCAGAAGAGATCCGTAAGCATCGCCATCGGCATTAATGTGAGTAGTTAAGAGATAATTATCATTTTGCTTAATAAAATCTACAATAGCTGCTATTTTATCTTTCATACTATGCGAACTTAATTCGTTTTTTTCCTGATAAATAATCGATCAACAAAGATTTTTTGATGGAGATACAAAACAATTGCCGCTATAGACATTCCCAGCAAAGCGCCTATGGTGATGTCAAAGGGATAATGCACTCCCACTGAAACGCGCGAAAAAGCTACTAATGCCGCCAGGCTGAAAATCCACTTCTTATGCTTACGGTAGAAAAAGGAAAAAACCGTAGCGAGAGCAAAGAAGTTTGCCGCGTGGTTAGAAGGCATAGAATAGGATTTTGTTCTTTTTACAGTCAGATGAGCAATACGTGGC
>CAVRRG010000024.1:0-5928 GCA_963723365.1 Calditrichota bacterium
GGGTTGGTGAAGCACCAGTTTGTAGGCCAGCATGGCTGCCGAAGCCGCGAAACGGCAATGCGGGTGGCGGCAGGTGCTTTGGTGAAAGAGTTGTTGTATGCCTTTCATATAAATATTTCATCTCATTTGATTGAACTTGGCCCGGTAAAGGTAAAAAATATTGCACAGGCCCGGGAGTTAAAAGATCTTAATAAAATTGCAGATGCCTCGCAGGTACGTTGCATTGATAAAGAGTCTGAGAAAGAAATAATCGCCTATATTGATAAAATGAAAAAAGAAGGCGATACAGCGGGTGGAATCATCGAAGTTATAATCAGGGGTGTTCCTCCCGGACTGGGTAGTTATGTACAATGGGATCGTAAACTGGATGCGCAGTTGGCGTTTGCTTTAATGTCTATACAGGCTATAAAAGGGGTTGAAATAGGTTTAGGCTTTGATTCCGCCAGAACACCCGGTTCCAAAGTTCATGATGAAATCTTCTATGAAAAGGACCATTTTTTTCGCAAAACAAACAACTGTGGCGGCATGGAAGGTGGTATGAGTACCGGGGACAATATCATTTTAAGATTAGCGATGAAGCCCATACCAACATTAATGAAACCATTGTTTTCTGTAGATATCCGAACAAAAGAAGCTTACACGGCACACGTTGAAAGAAGCGATGTCACTGCTGTCCCCGCAGCATCAGTGATTGCCGAAGCTGTTGTGGCGCCTGTTATTGCCAATGCCTTTTTAGAGAAATTCGGCAGGGATACGTATAAAGATATTAAATTGAATTATGAGCGTTATTTGGAAAGAGTGCGCAAGATATAAGAATTAACCGCGTTTTTTTTCTATGCGGGCAAGGAGAGATTTAGCTTCCGCGTTTCTGGGATTACGATTTAAAATACTTCTTAGGATGTTAGCCGCTTTACCATTAAAACCCTGGGCTCTGAACACTTTTGCTAAAACTAAATTTGACTTAGCATCGTTCGGATTCCTCTTTACCTTTTGCTCTAGTTCTGCAAGGAAGGTTTGTAAAACGTTTTTATACTGATGTTCCGGACCAAGAGTTGGTTTTCTTACGAATAGCGATGGATCAATTTGAAAAACTTTTCTGTATTGTTCTATGGCTAAAGGCAGACGCTTCGTTTTTTCATACACTTCGGCTAATTTGGTATAGGCCTTTATCAGGTCAGGCTTTATTAAAATTGTTGTTTTAAAATATTTTTCAGCATCGGTATATTTTCCCATTTCCAGATAGGTGAGGGCAAGGTTAAAAGTAGCCTGCATAAATTTTGGTCGCCCTCTTACAGCTTTTGTAAAGGAGTCAACCATATCTGCATAAACTTTTCCCCTTTTATTTGGGTCCATTCCCTTATCTTTATTGAATTTTTTTTCTTTTTCACCTTTTCTGTCGGCTGATGTTTCATCAAGCAAATCCAGAAAAGCTTCTACAAGCTCTTCCAGAACAGCTTGTTTGTAAATTGTTACACCCAGCATAAAATTAGCGACGGCGTCATTAGGGTCATCTCTTAATATGGTTTGAAACTCAACCAGCGCATTATAATAAATTTGGGATCTGTAATAGATTTCTCCCAATGTTTGCCTGTATCTTTTATTGGTGGGATCTAATTCTGTGGCGCGTCTGTAATCGCTAATTGATTTTCGAATGTTTTTCTGAGCAACAAGTAGATTCCCGTATTCAAAATAGGCTGGAGCATAATCCGGATTTATGGAAGTACATTTATCTAAATATTTTTTTGCCTCGGTAAACTTTTTATCCAGGATACTGATTTTTCCTAAATAATAATAAGGCTTAGGGTCATTTGGATTGAATTCTGTAACCTTATTAAAATCTGTAATGGCCTGATCGTATTTTTTTTGCTTTTCATAAATTAAACCGCGTCCATAATAAGGCTTATCAAAATTAGGAAGGGCCCGGATGATTTTATTGAATTGGCCCAATGCTTGATCATATTGATCGGTATTGAAATAAATAATGCCAAGATTATAATAAGCCTCCCAAAAATTTTTATCTTTACTTATGGCATCTTTAAACATGCTTATTGTAATATTATTTCTTGGGTTTACTTTCTGAGTCTCAACATAGGCTTTTATAAAACTTTCAAAAGCTTTATTATTTGATGTAAGGGTTCGATTCATCAAAGCTTTTTCCTGCGCTGATATAGGAACTCCGCCAATCAGGACAAGTTGTTCAATTATTTTTTCAGCAACAGTTTTTAAGTCACCTTTGTTGGCAACTATTTTTTCTTTATAAATTAAATCACCGTTATTTACGTTGTGATATAATATTTCAAAATTGAGTTGAACACCTGAATCATAGTATGACCCGGATACCGTGACTTCTGCTTGTGTCGCTCTTCCCAACTGGCCCGAACTCTTGCTGTTGAGCGGACCGGCTTCAATAGATATTTTTTTTAAGGCATTTTGGACTATAGAGCGGTCAATCAGAAAAAATCCGGAAAGAACAGACATTTTATTTACTAATAAGTATTCTACACCACCTGAGACCCAGTCTAAAGATGCGCTTGCTTCATTTTTTAACGGAGCTATAGCTACCGTTCTTTTTGCCTGCGCTGCTGTATAGGATGAAAAAAGTAATACAAGACAAAGAAATATTTTCAATTTCATAAAGGGCCCAAATTCGAAATTCTTTAAATCCATAATAACTGACTGTTAGCAAATTTCGACTGAAATTTGTAAGTCTTAATTTAAATAGTGTAGTTATTTAATAATTTTGTAATGAATTCTTTAATTGTCAATGGGTTAGCAAATCTATTTTGCTATAAACGCTAACCATTTAATCTATTAAAATCTGCAATATAATCAAACTTCAATCGCATAGTTTATCTTTTTAAACTATGGTGAAAAAATAAATATTATATTTGTTTAGTGGTCAATTTCCGAACACTTTATTTTCTAATAGATTACCCAAAAAATTATTGAAAACATTGGCTCAGTTTCATGCGAGAGGTTTTTTATTTTAAAGAATAGCATTGTTTCTTGAAAAGATTCAACAGTGCACGTAATTTATAGCACAAATTAGATATTTATAAGGGGACAAAAAATGAAAAGTTTAATTATAGCAATCATCATTTTAGTAACATGTATCTTTTGCCAGAAACAGGAAAACAGTGACGTGTTAAAAGAAAAAGTCGCTCAATTTGCTCCAACCTATCTAGCTTATGACGAAACGGCATTGGATGAAAATCAAAAAATTGTAGTTTCTAAGCTTTACCAGGCTGCAAAAATAATGGATGAGATATTTCTGGAGCAAGTGTATTCTAAAAACGCGGAAATAAAAGCTGAGTTGATTAAGTCTGCAAAAACGGACGCTTTAAAATATTTCGAAATCAATTTTGGACCATTTGACAGGTTAGATCATAATAAACCTTTTTACGGCAATGAAGAAAAGCCCAAAGGAGCTAATTTTTATCCCGAAGATATGAGCAAAGAAGAATTTGAGCAATGGTTGTTGGATCATCCTGAAGATGAGATTACTTTCACATCTGAATTTACTATGATCCGGCGCGAGGGAGACAGTCTTATTGCTATACCCTATTCGGAGTTTTTTAAAGAGCCATTGTCCCGGGCAGGCGCATTGCTGCGTGAAGCTGCTCAATATGCTGATAATCCAACGTTAAAAAGATATCTTGAAACAAGGGCCCTGGCTTTTGAAACAAACGATTATTACGAAAGCGATATGGCCTGGATGGATCTAAATGACCACAAAATTGAAGTAGTGATTGGACCTTATGAAGTCTACGAGGACGAATTATTCAATTATAAAGCCTCATTCGAATGTTTTCTTACCATAAGGGACGCCGATGCAAGTGCAAAATTGGCGGTATTTGGAAAATACATTAATGATATGGAAAAAAACCTGCCAATTTCGGATAAATATAAGAACTTTAATCGTGGCTCAGAATCTCCAATAGTAGTGGTTCAACAAATATACTCGGCCGGGGACACAAAAGCCGGTGTGCAAACCATTGCTTTCAATCTCCCCAATGATGAACGGGTTCGGGAAGCCAAAGGCTCAAAAAAAGTGTTGCTGAAAAACTTTCATGAAGCAAAGTTTGAAAAACAGCTTATTCCCATTGCAAAGATTATTTTGGATGAAGCTGAATTCAAGAATGTAACATTTAACGGTTTTTTTAATCACGTCTTGATGCATGAGATGAGTCATGGTGTCGGTCCGGGGAAAATTGAAATAAATGGCCGAAAGACAGAAGTTAAAAAAGAGCTTAAAGAAGTTTATTCTACTCTCGAAGAATGCAAAGCCGATCTGCTGGGTATGTACAATAATATATTGATGATTGAAAAAGGCATCTATCCTGCTGCGTTTAAAGAGGAAATATGGCCATCATTTTTGGGTGGGGTGTTCAGGAGTATACGGTTTGGGATAAATGAAGCTCATGGCGCCGGAAATGCAATCATTTTTAATTATTTCTATGAAAAGGGTGCTTACGTTTTTGATGAGCAGTCTGAAAAGATAGCTATTAATTATGATAAGATTTATGACGTTCTTAAAAATCTTTCCAGTGAGTTACTTATGATCCAGGCCCAGGGAGATTATACCGCAGCAAAAAAAATGATTGCTGATTATGCCAAAGAAACGCCTGTAATCAGCAGAATTAGGGAAAAACTTTCAGGAATACCGATTGATATCGTACCTGTTTATGCAATTGATTCTAATTAGCGCCGTCAATCTTCTGTTAATTTTTTATCCGAAAGAAAGCTAAAATGCAAAAACGAGCAAAAATTATATGCACTCTTGGACCAACCAGTAATACGGAAGAAATGATTACACTGCTCGTCCAAAGTGGTATGGATGTGGCACGAATGAATTTCTCACATGGTTCACATGAGGAACACCTGCAAAGAATTAAGCTTGTTCGGAAAGTATCAAAAAAGCTGAATAAGCCTATAGCTATATTGTTGGATTTGCAGGGCCCAAAGATCAGAATTGGTAATTTTAGTAAGGGCCCGGTTACCGTTAAGCCGGGCGAAGAGTTTTGCATTACAACAGAGGATGTTGATGGAAGCCAGGAGCGTGTAAGCACCTCGTACAAAAACCTTCCGCGTGATTTGAAGAAGGGTGATGATATCCTGATCAATGATGGTTTAATAAGAATGCAGGTAAAATCCACTACCCGCAAAGAGGTAATCTGCGAAGTAGTAATTGGTGGCATTTTATTTGACAGAAAAGGAATTAATCTGCCAGGTGTAAAAGTATCGGAACCGTCTCTTACCAAAAAGGACAAAGAAGATCTCAAATTTGGATTGAAGCATGATGTGGATTATGTAGCTTTATCCTTCGTGCGCGAAGCGTCTGATATACGTCATATAAAAGAATTCATGGGCGAAAAATCGCTGCCTGTTGTCGCAAAAATAGAAAAGCCTCAGGCGCTCGATGATATTGATAATATAATTGCTGAAACAGATCTGATAATGGTTGCCCGCGGCGATCTTGGTGTCGAAATATCCGCGGAAAAAGTGCCGGTTATGCAGAAAATGATAATTGAAAAGTGTCAAAAATCCGGCATACCAGTTATTACAGCAACCCAAATGCTGGACTCCATGATGGTTAATCCAATTCCTACACGCGCTGAAGCATCCGATGTGGCAAATGCTATTTTTGATGGAAGTGATGCTGTTATGCTTTCAGGTGAAACGGCTTTTGGAAAATATCCTATGGAAGCAGTAAAAATGATGAGTAATATTATCATTGAGGCCGAGAAAGGAAACTATTACAGACTGCAAACTGAGAGACGCGGGGCGTTTCACGGATTAATGTCCTCTTCCCGCTCTATTTGCCACACAGCATATATTAGTGCTAATGATATCAAAGCAAATTATATAGTCGTATTGAGCGAATCTGGATTTTCTGCCCGAATATTATCAAAATACCGGCGATACATC
>CAVRRG010000025.1:0-17207 GCA_963723365.1 Calditrichota bacterium
AAATCAACGCAATCACGTATTGTTTTCTTGTGTGTCTTTTTTAACTCTTTTTCAACACGAGATAAAAATTGAGTGGACGCGGCACCGCGTATTCCACCGCCATCTAAAGATAATATCAATTTAGACATACTTTGTTCCTTATTTATAGTAAAACTGTTTAAAGTATATAAATATAAGATACATTTTGCTAGAGGCGTATTACTTTTAATTAGAGAAATATTAAAAAGTTATATGTGTAACGTTGATTCAGTTTCCGGGAGATTTTTACTACACGTTTCTTTGATATTAGCTGGGATAAGTTTCAAAGCATCAAATATTTCCAGTGATTTTCTACTCGATTTGCCATGTGCAGAACATAGAGGGATGATGTACCAGTTTATATCGTCGGCATCAGCTTTTTGAACAAGCGCGCCATATAGATTTTTATCCAGGCAATTTTTTACCGGACAATACTTTCTAACAGGCCGCTTGGAAAAGTTTTTCCAATGATCAAGCCAGCTGCCGCATTTGCAGACTTTTTGTTTAGTCACGTTAATATTATGAACCTTCATTCTTGGGTCCTGAAAAGATAAAAGATTTTACTGTAGTTTAATATAAATACATAGAGACATTTTTTGGGAAGAATATTACTTGTGAAATGAAAAGTAGAAAAGTTTTAAGTTCAAAATTGGAATAACTGCAATCGTTTCAGATTTTATGCCTGGGAACCATATAAGTCAGTTGCACAAACCCAAAATCATAGCTATTAATTTTAGTCAGATTTAGAGTTATTTCATTTTTCATCGTGCCAAATAGAGAAATTCCGTCGCCCAAAAAAAGGGGTATAAGAGTTATAGTTAAATCACTGATCAGACCTGCTGCAAGAAATCTTTGAATGGTGATACCACCATCAATATAAAGTCTTTTGGCACCTGCACTGGAGAGCCGATTATATAATTCAGTTTCTGATTCTGATGACCATGAAACGGTTTTTGGCAAATGTACAGGAATTTCGATTTTTCGGCTGCTTAAAACAATAACTGGTTTTTCGCCGTAAGACCACTCTCCAAAAGATAGAACCTGTTCAAAAGTTTTTCTTCCCATTATCAGGTAATCAATGGACTTTATAAAAGCACTGTAACCGCAATCCTCGCCACTCGGAACTTTTGCATTGGCCGCGTTAAGCCAATCGATACTGCCATCTTTGGCCGCTATATAACCATCCAGGCTGGTTGCTATAAAAACAGAGGCTTTTAGACTCAAACGCAGCTCCATATCTTGTATTAATAACGACTCAATTTTTTTGAAATTTATGATTAATCAATTACACTATCAGCAAAAAAGCCTGATTGGAAATGCTCTGAATTTATCAGGACTTTTTAGCAAATATTTTAGGAAATAGCTCGAAAAGATACGATCCTTTATTATTACTTTCGATCATTAGAAATACATACCAGGCAATAAAACTTGCTGTAATCATTTCGCCACCATCCTCAATAACTCCCAATATAAAAGAAACTTTCCATCCCAAATCCATTGTTGCAACATGCAGCATATCTACACCTATACCAAAAAATACCAGAATGAGGATTAATAATACGAGGTCTTTAGACATTTTCCTGAAGATTTCATTTGTTTTTAAATAGGTAACTGTTAAAAGTGATAATAGAATTACCCCGGCAATTGCTGATGAGGCTAATTCGCCAAAATCCTCGAGTCGCAGACCAAATTGGGGTGTGTAATTATCTACCCAAACTGAGGCGAAAAATTCTCCAACATGCTCATGGATTTTCATGGCATCATCTAAAAAAAAGTAGCTAAAAACCAAGGCCCAGGAAATGTAACTGTATGATTTATTTTGAGCAGAAATATAGATTAATATTATAATGATCCATAACCATTTGAGATACTGGTACATTTCCGGGAAGCCCCTGTCCATTTCAAGTGAATATTGATAGTTTTTCAAATCCGGATTTAGTAAAATGATGAAATGAAGTAATATGTAGGCTAAATCTCCACAAATCAGCAATATCAGAAAAAGGTTTGCACTTTTATTCTTGAAATGAGAGTAATCTAATGGGAGTCTGTTTTTATTCATTAAATAGTCCTTTTTCTATTTGATTTTCGACTTGTTTCAAAATTTATAAAAATTATTTTGGCTGGCTATGATTTTCTGCTTTTGTCTCGCAGCACTGCCATTGCTTATGCCAGTCAGGAAACTTTTTTGAATAACATTTATTTTTCCTGCCTAATTAATTTAAAGGTCATTTTTTTTAACTGACCATCTGCATCGCCTTCCACATATACCTGAATAGCAGATTTTCCGTCATAAGCGTATGTGATGCGTTGAGGGAAATCATGTTCTTTGTTTTCAAAAACAAAACGTCCGGAATCTGCCGAAGTTAGGGCAAAGAGCGCTATAGTTTGTGATACGGGCAAAGCTATCAATGCCCATTGATTGTTAAATTTTTCCAGAAAAAGAGTCTCGCTTACTTTTTTCTGATCATTCTTTATACTGTAACCTTCTCCTTTTAAACGGCCATTGTCCTGCTGCCATCTTTCAAAAATATTTACTTTTTCAGATTCCATTTTCCAGGTACCAATGAGCCATTTGAAGCCAATATCTTGGGCGCCTATTGATGAACCCAGGATACATATCAAAAACGCTGATCTAAAAAAAAACATACATTTTCCAATCTGTTAAATTATTCACCAATTTTAAACGGCATTTTGCGGAAAGTACTTTCTGATTTGTATTAAAGATTTCATTTTATTGGGCAAAGCTGAAATCCTTATTTTCCTTTAATTTTGCTTTTTTACGACTTCTGGTTATGTCATCTAAAATGGCTAAAAGAGCTGGAATTATGAATAATGTTAAAATGGTAGATATGAGCAGACCAAACAAGATAACACTGGCCAATGGCGACCACATATCCGATTTGCCGCCAATACCAAAGGCCATTGGGAACAATCCGGATATGGTTGTTAGTGATGTCAGAATAATCGGTCTTAAACGCAAGCGTCCGGCATTAACTATACTGCGCCAGTGCTGATATACGGAGGTTTCTTTACCCGAGCGGCGCTTATTCATAAAATCAATCATTACGATGGCATCGTTAACGACAATCCCGGCCAATGCAACAAACCCATACATAGCAAAAATACTAAAAGGGTTAGCTGAAATTAGTAATCCAAGCATGGCCCCAATGAAGGCAAAAGGAACAGTTGTCAGGATAACAAATGGCTGTGTGTAGGAATTAAATTGAGTTCCCAATATCAAAAAGATAAGTATCAGGCTAAGCGCGAAGAGAGATCCTACATCCTGAAATGTATTCAGAAATTCTTCAAATTGTCCGCCAATCTCAAAATTAATCCCTGGAAATTGTTGTTCAAGTGGAGCGAAAAAATCAGCAATTTGGGCATTAACTTTATCGAGTGTTATAACCTGCTCATCAATATCTCCTAAAACCATTATTGTCCGTTCCTGGTCATAGCGGCTTATTTTTACAGCGCCCGGTTTTATGTCAAAATACACCATATCTCTCAGAGCCACAGTTTGTCCGGCAGGGTTTGTCAGCCTCAGGTTGAGAACATCCTCAACCGATGAGCGGCTGGAAACGGCATATTTGATTATAATGTCTATTTCGTCATCCCCATCACGAAATTCGCCGGCCTCTATACCGTCAAAGGCAGAGCGTACATTAAGAGAGACGAACTGTTTTGTAAAGCCGAACATGGCAGCCTTTTCTTCATCAACGCGAATACGAATCTCCTGTTTTCCTGGCGGAAAATCATCAAAGATGTCAAGGGCACCATCTATGGTACGAATAGAGTCCTGCAATGCTAAAGAGGCTGCTTTTATTTGATCAAGGTATTTACCCTGTACTTTAATCGAGATCGGTTTTCCTACCGGCGGCCCACCGCTAATTTTTTGAAATTCTACGCTGGTAGGTCCGCTTATATCTTTTGTTTTTGAGCGAAATTCAGCAATCACATCATCTACTGAACGCTCGCGGTTTTCCAGAGGTACAAGTTCCAGAATAACCTGGGCAACATTCTTTTTTATCAGCCATTCTTCATTACCCTGCATTAAACCGACGTTACTTATTACAGTCCGTACATCACTTTTGGGTAGTTTGAATGCAGCCTGTTCAAACTTTCCCATTATTCTGTCCGTTTCCTGTAAACTCGTCCCCTCAGGAAACTGCACCAGGACCCTGAACTGATCAAAATCTTCTTCGCCAAACATTTCCACACCAACGAGTGGGATTAGGGCAAATGAACTAAAAAACAAAATAATAAGTCCTGTCATCACCTTATAACGCCTGCGCAATACCCAAAGTAGCAGATGACTGTACTTTCTACGAAAAGTAATAAAAAATTTCTTCTCACCCCGCTTATAGGATTTTGATTTAATAGTCCAGTCTGCGTAATGTGATGGCAGCAGGAAAAATGCTTCAAACATCGATGCGATCAAAGCCAGTGAAAAGACGAGTGGGATAATGCGCATAAATTTTCCCATGATACCCGGTAATAAAATTAGTGGCAGAAAGGCTGCAATATTTGTCCCGATGGATGACAAAATAGGAGTCACTACTTCACTTGTACCTCGAACAGCTGCTTCAAAAGAGTTATAACCCAGCAAACGGTATCGATGGCAATTCTCGATAACAATAATTGCATCATCCACAATAATACCCAAAACCATAACCAGGGCAAAAAGGGAACTACCATTTAGACTATAACCCACAAGATTCATCAGGATAAATGTTATAAAGAAAGAAATGGGAATTCCCAGTGAAGCAAGCAGAGCATTACTGCGCCCTAAAAACAAATAGAGCACTGTAAAAATCAAGATCATTCCGCCAATGGCATTATTGCGCAGAACATTGATAACGCGCAGAATATAAACAGAATTGTCATTAGACCAGTCAAATTCTACTCCATCCGGCACTCTTTGCTGATATTGCTTAACAATCTCTTTAATCTGCTCTATCACATCTATTGAATTGGCGTCGCTCTTCTTGGAAATGGAGTAAGTAATCGATGGATCCCCATTTATACGAGATATAATATTTAGTTCTTCGCGCCGATCATTGACCCGTGCTACATCTTTTATTTTGATGAATTCGCCGTTTTTAGTGCTTCTTAATATAGAATTCTCTATATCCGCAATGGATTCATATTCCCCAATAGAACGGATCAGGTATTCTGTTTTACCAAAGGTAATATTCCCGCCGGGAACATTTATGTTACTGGCCATTAATGCCCGCACAAGTTCATCGAAAGTAATATTAAAAGCATGCAGTTTAGCGGGGTCTACCTCAACCCAGATTTCTCTTTTGGCCAGTCCGGATACCTGTACTTTAGCAACTCCAGGCAAATCAAGAAAGTCCTTTTCCAGATCATCAGCTATCAACTGGGCATTATCTTCGGGAATAGTAAAAGACATATTTACAGTAATAACCGGAAGAAAATCTCCACTGCCAAAATCATCTATTATTGGATCTTCCGCAGCATCGGGTAAGATAACTTTATCAATTTCAGCCTTCAGATCTGTATAGTGATCACGGAAATCACTATCCGACATGTCTTCAAATTTTATAATAACAAAACCAAAGCCCTCACCGGCATCGGATTGGATTTGTGAGATCTTATCAATATCTTTTATCTCTGTCTCGATAGGATCAACTATAAAAGCTTCGCATTCTTCAGGAGATGCTCCTGGATATATAACAGTAATAAAAACCCAGTTAAAATTTATTTCGGGATTTAACTCGGTCGGCATTTTCAAAAATGAAATTGCCCCGAAAAGAAAGAGCCCGATCATAAGCAGGTTTACCAGGACAGAATTTTTTACTGAAAATTTTGCAATATTCATAGAACTTAATCCACTTATTATTTTTTAATTATGAACTGTCTCGATCCACACAGGTGTATTCAGCCCCAGGTTTTTCATCCCAACAAAAACAATTGTATCACCTTCTGAAATGCCTTCAGAAATAACAACCTGTGATCCAAATGTTTGCAAAATCGACACAGGATTGAGTATAGCTCGCTTGTTACTAATCTTATAAACTGCATGGCCGCCGTTTTTAGCAATAAGAGCATAATCAGGTATTACCACTTGCTTGTTTGTGTTTGTTAAAGACAAATTAATTCGTGCTGTCATACCGGCCCGAATCAAATCAGATTTGCTGTTTCTAAAATGAATCTCAGCTTTAAAAGTACCATTTGTCTCGTCGGCCTGGGGAGACAGGTACTTAACATGTCCAAGAACCATTTTTTCATTTAAGGCAGAAATCGTTATCTGCGCTTCACTGCCAACAGAAATCAGGTTGATAAAATTTTGAGGTATCCCGACTTCTATTTTTAGTGTGCTTAAGTCAACTACCCGAAACAGGGACATGCCATTATTGACCATGCTGCCTTTTTCAATATTTTTGCGGGAGATAAAACCACTTATAGGGCTTGTAATGCGCGTGTCAAGAAATGCTTTTTCGGTAAGACTCAATGTCGCCTGGGCTGAAAGATAGTTTGCCTCAGCGGTTTTTACTGCAAGGATTGAATTTTCATGTTCAAGTTTAGATATATCTCCACTCTTAAATAATTCATTATCACTTTCCAGGTTTAGTTTGGCAATCTTTAAATTATTCTGAGCTGAAAGAACAAGTGCCTGTGCCTGTTTGTATTGGCTTAACGGAACGCGATCATCAATAAATGCTATGGTGTCTTTTGGTGTTACATAGGCCCCTAAGTTTTTAGTGATCCGTTTTACACGTCCAGTGCTTTCAGCGATAAGACCAACTTCAAAAATTGGTTGGATAATACCTGTTAATGGAATGTTCTGTCGCGTAATCTCTTTCTTTACAATACCAACTTCCACGGGAATACGCGTTTTTACTACCTGCTCTTTTGCATCTTTTGAAAATTGCCCGGATTCCTCAGGATTTTCCGGGCTTTGGGCACAACTCATAAAGATAAGCGGCAGGCTGATAATTATTAATTTAATTCGAAACATTTTTTCTCCTGCAAATTAGCTACTGGAAAGGCGGTTTATTTTGTTGTCATTTTATCTATTTTACCTAGCAGATAATAAAGCTCTACAACTCCCGAAATGAAATCATAACGATTACTTACATTTTCAAGGAGAGCATTTTGAAGATTAATTTTAGCATCCACAAAATCTATGTTTGAAACCAAGCCTTTTTCCCTTTGTATTTCAACTGTCCTGTAATTCAGCTCGTTAAATTCAACATTTAGGGCACTTAATTCCAACTGAGTTTTTATATTCAGGATTTTATTGACTGTTTGGGTTAATACAAAACGCGTATTTTTAATTTGATCGTAAAAATTCTCCTGGTTTTTTTTGTATGCATAATAGGAAGATTTTAAAGCTGTAAAATTTTGAAAACTGCTGAATAAGGGAATGGAAAGATTTACCATCAGTGTTTTTGGTGAATAATCATCCAACTCAATAGTATTGTTTTCGCGCCAGGCGTGGGAATAAGCCAATGAAATGTTGGGCATATATGCTGAAAATGAATTACGGTATTGCAAACGACTTACTTCATTACCAAACTGATTGGCATTAAGGGCTGCATTTGCGGTAATCAATTCATCATCACTTAATTCCACTAATTTCCATAGATCTTTTTTTTCCAGGTTTTGAATATTGTTAATCTCGGTTTCAAGCGATTCAGGGATTTTTTCTTCAATTTTTATATTTTGATTTAACTTGATGGACAACAGACTATTAAATGCAGCTATTGTGTTTACAACATTTGCATCGCTGTTTACAACAAAGCTTTTTTGTTTTTGAAATTCAATTTGCCAGCGCAAAGCATCTGTCTTTGACCAGCGTCCCGCTTTAAAAAGGCGTAATGCTTTTTCATAATTAAGCTTCGATAACATAAGATATTCATTTTGCAGCTTAAGTAATTCTCGTTCTTTTAAAACGTTGAGATAATTCTTTATTACCAGGTATATAATATTATCGCGCATATATTGGTTTTGCTCTAAGTACATGTCTTCGTTAGCATTGGCAATGGAAACGCCGTTAAGTAAAGCTCCGTTAAAGAGGGGCATTGAAAGATCGAGTGAGCTTCTGTAAGATTCCTGGAAGACCGTTTGCGGTATCTGGAAACCGGAATTCGGATCATTGAAATAGCGTGAAAAATCACGCAAAACAAAAGTGCTGTCATCAATCCATGTGTAGTTTGAATTGAAAGTTAAAACTGGGAAAAGTAGAGACCAGGCATGCCGTTTACCCCATGTGGCCTGCTGAACAGCGTAATCACTGGATCGTACCTGGTTATTTAAAGAGAGTGCGCGATTGATAGCAGTTTCCATATCAAGGAATTGCAGATCTTTTTCCTGTGCGGTTATATGGCTGTTTAGTAGAAAAAAAATTACAAAACATCTTATAATTGCAGGCCAATTTTGGAAGGTCATTTCGGAAAACTCCTGATTGAAGGATCAAATGAAAAGTTAAGGAAAAACAGCTTAAAAAACGATATATTGAATGGTTTTTAAATTGAAAGCCGAACAAATGGAACTTTTAAGCACCTTTATCAAGAATAAGGCCCGGGAACTGGGTTTTGAAAAAGTTGGCATCGCTCAGGCCAAAATACTCGATCGGTCAGATTATCTGGAGCATTGGATAAAAGGAGCGTATCATGGATCTATGCAATGGATGGAAAATCACCTGGAAATGCGTAAGGATGTGACAAGGCTTTTTCCTGAGGCTAAAAGCGTTGTAGCTGTTGGCCTGAATTATTACACAAGTCATCAACACTCCCAAAATAAAGACTATGGAAAAATAAGCCGTTATGCCTGGGGCAAGGATTATCATAAAATCCTGAAAAAAAAATTAAAACAGTTATTGAATGAAATTAAAAAAAGGGATAGCAGTATTGAAGGACGCGTATGCGTTGATACAGCACCGCTGCAGGATAAACTTTGGGCTGCAGAGGCTGGAATTGGCTGGCAGGGAAAAAATACCAATATCCTTACCCGCGATTATGGCTCATGGATTTTTCTTGGTGAACTTATATTAAATAAAGTTTTGCAGTATGATGCTCCTGAAACAGATATGTGCGGAACATGCACGGCCTGCATCGAAAAATGTCCAACAGGAGCACTTATGCCTTATAAGCTTGATGCAACTAGATGTATTTCTTATCTGACTATTGAAATGTGGGATAAACCAATTCCTAAAGAATATGCAGGCAAACTTGAGAACTGGATTTTTGGTTGTGATATTTGCCAGGATGTTTGTCCCTGGAATCGCTTTGAAAAACCAACGCATATGGATGATTTTCAACCTGTAACAGGCAATGTTTCTCCGTTGTTAAAAGAGTTACAGATGTTGGATGAAGAGGAATTTAAATCGCGTTTTAAAAAAAGCCCTGTATACAGGGCTAAATGGAGTAATTTTATCCGCAATGTAAAAACAGTAATAAAAGGCATGAGCTGCTAAATGCTGGCTTTACTTGCCTTAAAAGCTACCCTTTTTATGTAAAGCACCTTAAAAGTATAACTTTTTTCATCATTGGTTAGAATCTTATACGCATTTTTGATAGATTCCAACTCGTTAAAAATTTGGAGTGATTAATGAGATTTTTAAAGCCAAAGTTTGTTCTGGAATGGATGGCTCTGATAAAAAAAGAAGGATTTAAGGGTTTTATTAAAAAGAAAGGCTGGAAAGTAGTCCTGATTTTCTTTCTATTTTATTTAATCCGGGATAGTATACTATATATTTTAATCCCTTATTTGCTATATAAAAATGTCATTCAATAATAAAATTTTAGTATTCAAATATGAAAGTTTTAAAATTTGGGGGTACTTCCGTTGGTACTTCCAAAAACCTCAAAAAAGTACTGGAAATTGTTAAAGATCAGTATAAAAGAGACAGAAAAATTTTAATTGTCGTTTCTGCTTTTTCTGGCGTAACAGATCGCCTGCAAAAACTTGGAGAGATGGCTCAGAAAAGAGATTTGCAATACCAGGTTAAGCTGGATGATTTAGTTTCTTACCATAAAAAAGTGATCTCCGAACTGGGCAGTATTATTCAATCCGAGGCAGAAAACCTGATTACACCCCTTATCCTGGATTTGGTGGAAATTCTTCACGGTACATACTTGTTGCGAGAATGTTCACCGCGCAGCATGGATTTGATACTGAGTTTCGGGGAAAGACTATCGGCACGCATAGTAACTTTTTTCTTCGCGGCTAATGGCATTCCTGCCGAATTTTGCGATACGCGCCCGCTCCTTGTTACCGATGATCAATTTGGTTCGGCAAAAATAGATATCAATAAAAGCAATAAAAGAATTATTGAGCATTTAGCGGATTTCAAGAAAGTGCAGGTTGTCACTGGGTTTATAGCTTCCACTGAGGAGGGTGTTACTACAACTTTGGGACGCGATGGATCAGACTATACAGCAGCAATTATAGCCGCTGCCCTTAATGCCGATGAAATACAAATATGGACAGATGTTAATGGTGTGATGACTGCCAATCCAAATTTAGTGGCACAAGCATTTTCATTAAACCAAATTACTTATGAAGAGGCAATGGAACTCTCCCATTGTGGTGCAAAAGTATTGCATCCTCCAACTATCCAACCAGCGCGCGAAAAAAATATACCTATTCGAATTCTTAATACCTTTAATCCGGCATTTAAAGGAACTGTTATTTCCTCCGGTACAGAAACGAGGGGCCAGATAATAACCGGTCTTGCAGCAATTGAAGATATTTCTTTACTTACCATCCAGGGTAGCGGTATGGTTGGTGTACCGGGTATTGCGGCACGTTTATTCCATGCAATGGCTTCAAAAAACATAAATGTAATATTAATTACCCAGGCATCTTCGGAGCACTCAATTTGCGTAGCTGTTGATCCTGCAGATGCTATTTTGGCAAAGAAATCCATTGAGAATGAATTCAGGTATGAAATAACTGCCCATGCCATGGATGCTGTTTTTATAGAAGATGATTTAGCTGTATTAGCTGTCGTCGGAAAAAACATGCGCAGTGTTCCAGGTATTTCCGGTAAAATATTTAATGCTCTTGGTAAAGAGAGAATAAATGTTATTGCCATATCGCAAGGCTCTTCCGAGTTGAATATATCAGTCGTTGTCCATAGTGAAGAGCAGAAAAAAGCACTTAATGTAATTCATGAGGCGTTTCATCCGGTAATCGGTGAAATTTTCCATATATACCTGGCAGGTGTGGGACTTATAGGTGCGGAACTGTTGAAACAATTAGCACAAGTAAATCACCCTCAAATAAAAGTCTGCGCAATCACAAACAGTCAGCAGGTTTTGTGGGAGAAATTAGGTATTAATCTAAAAAATTGGCGAAATAAACTAATAAACAAAAATAAAAACTCTGATATTCACAAATTTGCGGCAAAGATTATTGAAGATAAATATCCGCGTAAAATCTTTGTGGACTGTACGGCAAATGAAGAAGTAGCAGCTATTTATGAAGAGATGCTTAAAAATGAAATTTCTGTAGTTGCCGCCAACAAGATTGCCAAAACGCAGTCTTTCAAGCATTATAAAAAATTACGATCGCTGGCCACAAAAACGGGTTTACATCTAAATTACGAAACAAATGTAGGAGCCGGGCTCCCTGTCATAGAAACTTTAGCCACTTTATTAAACAGTGGTGATAAAATTATTCGGATAGAGGCTATTTTATCCGGTACACTCAGTTATCTGTTCAACAATTTTAAACCTGGATCAAAGTTTGTGGACATAGTAAGACAAGCAAAGGAAGCAGGTTTTACAGAACCTGATCCACGGGTAGATTTAAGTGGTATGGATGTAGCCCGAAAAATATTAATCCTGGCTCGTGAAAGCGGTGCCGACCTGGAATTAAATGATGTAAAAGTAAAAGGTTTTTTACCGGAAGCTTGTATGAACGCAAAAGATGTTGATGGTTTTTTTGCAGAACTCGAAAACAATAATGATTACTTTGATGATCTTTTATCAAAGGCCGAAAAGGGAAATAAAGTTCTGCGTTACATTGCTAAATACCAAGATGATTTAATTGAGGTCAGTCTGCAAAGCGTTGATAATAAACATCCTTTTTATGCGCTTAGCGGATCGGATAATATCCTGGCTTTTACAACAAAACGTTATAGTGACACCGCTCTGGTTATTAAAGGTCCTGGAGCCGGGGCAGAGGTTACAGCCGCAGGTGTTTTAGCCGATATATTAAAAATTTTACCAAAATAATGTAATTGAAAAATTAATCCGGAAATAAGGATGAAAATAAAAGTTGGCATATTGGGAGCTACGGGAAGTGTTGGGCAAAAATTTATTGAATTATTGGACAATCACCCCTGGTTCGAAATAAGTGCACTTGGTGCATCACAACGATCAGCCGGGAAGAAATATAAAGATGCTGTGAACTGGTTTATGGCAAAACAACTCCCCGATAGCATCGGCGAGATGGTTGTTCAGAAATGTGTAGCGGATCTTGATTGTAAAATTGTTTTTTCAGGACTGGATTCTAGTGTGGCAGGTGAAATTGAGGAAAATTTTGCCAGGGCAGGATATATAGTGGTTTCAAACTCACGCAATCACAGGATGGATACTTTTGTCCCATTGCTTGTTCCTGAAATTAATAGTGATCATTTAGAGCTCGTAAAAAAACAGTCGTATGGTTCTGGTTTTATTGTAACTAATCCCAATTGTTCAACTATTGGAATGGTTTTAGCCCTTACACCGCTTCTGGATAATTTTGGCTTGGAATCTGTTAACGTTGTCACTATGCAGGCTCTTTCCGGTGCCGGATATCCGGGTGTCTCTTCAATTGATATTCTGGATAACGTTATTCCGTATATTGGAGGTGAAGAAGAAAAAATGGAAATAGAACCATTGAAAATATTTGGAAATTACAGTGATGCGGGAATTAAGCCCGCTAAAATACAGATAAGCGCCAGCTGCAACAGAGTAGCCGTTTCTGACGGCCATTTGGAAAGTGTTGCTGTAAAGTTAACTAAAAAGTCTTCGAAAGATGAATTGATCGCCGCCTGGAATAGCTTTCTTGGTGAACCGCAAAACCTTGATTTGCCGATGGCCCCTAAACAACCGATACAATACTTTACAGAAGCTGCTTATCCACAGCCCCGTTTGCATCGTCTACTGGAAAAAGGGATGGCGGTAAGCATTGGCAGGCTGAGAGAGTGCAACATTTTTGATTATAAATTTACTGTACTCAGCCACAATACAATACGCGGTGCTGCCGGAGGAGCGATCCTTAATGCTGAATTAATGTTTAAAAAGGGCATGATTAATGAATGATGGAGTAAAGGCTTTTGCGCCCGCAACTATTTCTAACGTTGCTTGTGGATTTGATGTTTTCGGATTTGCAATTAATGGTCCCGGAGATAATGTTACTGCCCGCCTGAATGATAGCTTTAATGGTGTAAAAATTACCAAAATTTCAGGAGATGATGGCCGCCTGCCATATGATTCAAAAAAAAATACGGCCGGTATTGCTGTTAATACGCTTTTAAAAATTACCAAAAACGATGCCGGAATTGAGCTTGAAATTGAGAAGAAAATGCCTTTTGCCAGTGGACTGGGATCCAGCGCTGCAAGTGCTGCTGCCGCTGTCAAGGCCGTTAACAAATTGCTTGGTCTTGGTTTAGCTGATAATGAATTGCTGCCTTGCGTTATCGAATCTGAAAAATCAATCGGTGGAACAGCCCATGCTGACAATGCGGCACCTTCTTTAATGGGCGGATTTGTAATTATACGCTCGACAAATCCCGTGGATGTTATATCCTTGCCTCTCCCGGAGAAACTTCATTTTGCCGTGGTACATCCCCGGGTAGAGATCAGCACTAGTGAGGCAAGAGAAGCCTTGCCCAAAATAATACCAGTGGAGATGGCAATTAAACATTGGGCAAATACTGCTTCTTTGGTACATGCGATGCATAGCGCTGATTTTAATTTGCTCGCCCGATGTATGGAAGACTTATTCGCAGAACCCATTCGTTCACAATGGATTCCCTTTTATCAGAAAGTAAAAAGCAATGCTCTGCAAGATGGCGCTATTGCCTGCAATATATCAGGAAGTGGACCTTCCATTTTTTCTTTTTGTGATTCAGAAAAAGGAGCTGAACATGTAGCATCTGCAATGAAAAAAGTTTATCATGATAAAAACATTACGTGTTCTTCTTTTTGGGGCAGGGTGCGCCAGGAGGGGGCAATAGTTTTATAAATGAAATTTTACAGCACTCAAAATAAACACCATTTCGTCAGCTTAAAAGAAGCCGTTTTAAAAGGTTTACCGCCAGACAACGGTTTGTACATGCCGCAAAATATTCCGCGTTTAACGCCAAATTTTTTTAGCAATCTTCCCTTTTTAAACCTTCAGGAAATAGGAAAAATTGTCAGTCTTTCATTTTTCAAAGATGACTTAAGTGAAAGGGATATAAATTGGATAGTTGACGATGCAATCAACTTCGATGCTCCTTTAAAGCTTGTACAAAATGACATTTACGCTTTAGAACTTTTTCATGGTCCTACGTTGGCTTTTAAAGATTTTGGAGCCCGGTTTATGTCGCGTATGATGAGTAAATTGCTTGAGAAGCAGGACAAAATGGTACACATTTTGGTGGCTACTTCCGGAGATACCGGAAGTGCTGTCGCTCAGGGATTTTATAATGTTGAAGGGGTGCATGTCACAATACTATATCCGTCCGGTAAAGTGAGTAAAATCCAGGAACAGCAAATTGCTACCCTCGATAAAAACATCACTACGCTTGAAGTAGATGGTTCTTTTGATGATTGCCAGCATCTGGTAAAAACAGCGTTTCTTGATGTGGAACTTAATAAACAAATTCTTTTATCCTCGGCCAATTCAATAAATATAGCACGCTTGATTCCACAAACATTTTATTATTTTCATGCCTATGGCCAAAGTAAAAAACTTAATGATAACCCGGTTGTAATGTGCGTACCAAGCGGAAATTTTGGTAACCTGACGGCCGGACTTATAGCTCGTGAAATGGGACTCAAAGTTTACAAATTTATTGCGGCTGTAAACGCTAATAACACTTTTCCTCTTTATCTGCAAAGCGGAAAATTTATTCCAAAGCCGTCAGTTAAAACCCTTTCCAATGCAATGGATGTCGGAAATCCCAGCAACCTGGACAGAGTATTCGATCTATTTGATAATGATGTGCAAATTATGCGAACCAAAATAAATTCAGATTCTTATAATGATGAACAGACTAAGCAGGCTATAAAAAAAGTTTATGAAGAGTGCAGCTATATTTTGGATCCTCATGGAGCAGTAGCTTATGCGGCTGTCAAAGATTTTAAAGAGAGTGCAAAGATATCATTAAACGGGATTGTTTTTGAAACGGCCAGTCCTGCAAAATTTAAAGAAATTATTGATGATGTTCTATTCACAAAGCTTGACCTGCCGCAACGCCTGGCAAAATTTATGGATAGAGCAAAGAACGCTATCCCGATTTCCAAAGATTATAATTCTTTCCGGGAATATTTATCCTCATTAAATTAGCTTAAACCTTATCCCGTAAACCTTCTAACAACGTTTGTTGATCTAAATAAGAGTTGTATTCGGTATAATTTATACCGTTTTGGAGAATATAGCCGGTGAGAAGTTTTTTAACTTTAAGGTTAAGGTCGTCATGCTGCCATGGTTTTTCTATATAATTACTAATGCGTGCTTTATTTATTGCTTCAATTGTGTCTTCATGCGTTGCAAGTCCGGTCAATAGAATAGTAGAAATATTTTTAAAACGCTCATCTTTTTGCAACCGGGCCAGAAAATCCACCCCATTTTCATTTGGCATAATATGATCACAAATTATTAAAGCAATTGATTTTTCATTAACATACATGTCCTCTAAAACTTCTTCGGCCTCTGCAGCAGATTCACACTCAGAAAAATCAGCAATCTCTTCAAAGAAAATCAAATCTTTCTGAATAGCGGCCAGAACATCGCGCTGGTCATCAACACAGATGATATTCAACTTTTCCATATCACTTCTCCAGGGGTAATTTAATTTTGAAGGATGTGCCTGTATCGGAACTTGTCAGATCTATATTTCCCTCATGACTGGTTATAATTTTTTTAACAATTGATAAACCTAAGCCAAGGCCAAAAGAAAGTCCGCTTCTTTTTGTCGTTACATCCGGTTCAAAAATAGCTTTCTGCAAAACCTTTGGAATACCGGGGCCATTATCGCTAATTTCTACATAGATATATTCGGGGTCAAAGCTGGTTGTAATAATTATTTCCGGATTTTCAATTTTGAACTGATTTAAAGCTTCAACGGCATTTTTTGTCAAATTTAACCATACCTGGACCATTTCTCCCATATTAGCTTTGATAATAGGGAGCTGATTTAAATTGGTTTCCAAATGAATATTTTTCAATTTTTGCTGCAGCAATGCTAAAGCATTTTCTATGCTTTCGTTTAGATTTAAATTTTCTCTTTCTGTATTTTGAGCCCCAAGAAGCTTTACAGATTTTACGACATGGGTTGCATGTTTCGCTGCTGTGCGCATATCGTTTAGAGACGCCCCTATTTCCCACAAAGTTCTAAACCATTCAGCTTTTTTTTCGGGATTATCAATTAAAGCAAGAACTGAATATTCAGGTATCCCAGTTTGTGCCAAAGCTTTGGCAGCGGAAGAAGAGAGCTTATGTTTGGTTTGCCACATTTTTTGAAGTTCTCGTTTTTCTCTGCTGCCCAGATGCCTGCCGCTTAATAAGCCTGTTTCAAAAATAGCAGCTTCATTTTGGTTCTTCCAATAATAGGCAATTTTCTCTATCAGCCAGTTGGCATTGCTGAATAATACAGAAACAGCATTGTTAAGCTCATGGGCAACCCCGGCAGCCATTTTTCCGAGCGAGATTTGTTTCTCCCTTTCCAGAGAACGGGCATTGGCAATTTCTTTTTCTTTAAAGAGAGTTAATTCACTGCTCTGTCGTTTTATTAAATCAAGGACTACAACAGGCATAAATTGCTCTTCTAATGTGATTCTGTTGCCATGAGGCACAACCTTATCATCCCTTTTTAAATAAAAAACTTCTGCTTCTTTTAAAGCGTGAACGGTTGATAGACTTTTATGGCTTCCTGAGAAAAACGAATGAAGACCAATAAAACTTCCGGGAAAAACTCGGAAAATCTCATGGGTCTCTTTATCATTGGTAACAGTCCCAGACAG
>CAVRRG010000026.1:0-9914 GCA_963723365.1 Calditrichota bacterium
TGATCAAACTCCCGCAATGAATAAAAAAGTTTTATGGGCGGGATTGCCTGGAAAAATCCGTTGTTTACTGCATTATTTTCATATAAACGCATTATGACATTATTTGTATTTTCCGGCGAAACCGGGCCACTAAGTGCTTTGTCCAGTTTGATAATTCTTTTCATTGGCAAATATTCCTGAAAGGCCCTTAGTTGAGATAAATCTGTTTGCTGGTCCAGCATAATCATTAAACCCTGACCCTGCTTCTCAAGGCTGGCAATTATCTGATTAATTTCCGCCCGACTCGTGTTAACTGACGGGTAGCCCTGCATGATGATTACATCAAGACTATCAACAGGATATGGCTGCCGGATAGTTTTGTTAAGAACTTTGAGATACGTATGAACTTCTATATCATCTGATCTTGACAACAAAAGTTTTAGAAATTTGAACTCATTATTAGGGACCGCGCTGAAAATCCCAACATGTACTTTACTTTTAACTACCTCCTGAGAATAGACAAACTGATTGTTTTGTTTGTTCAATTCTCTAATATCTGAGTTTATTTGAATTTTGTAATTTGTTAACCCCGGTTTTTGTGGCGTGTCGTTCAATAGTATTTCATATGTAGTTCCCGATTTCTCAATATTTATCTTTGTGTTACTTAAAACCACATTACCGGAAGTCAATGATGCAATGACAACTTTATTTGTTACGTTCTGAGAAGATACTTTTACTTTTATTGTTTGTCTTTTACCTTGATAAACAACCGGCTTGAATTCAACATCGCTTATAAATATATCAGGATCATCTTCAATATTACCAACGCCAATTGTATAAACAGGCACATCAGAATTAAATTGTGGTACCCTTCCTGCAGTCCTAATTCCATCACTTATAAGAAGAACTTTATCCAAATTCTGTTCGGTTATATGATTGGCAACATTTAAAAAGTTAGTTGCTGAAAATGGTAACCCCAGTGAATCTGCATTTTTGAGAATTGAGGCATTAAAATATTCTTTTGTAATATTTACATCATAATCCTGTATGTTTTTGTTTATATAATTTATAACGCTTTGGGTTTCTTCCTGCCTTTTTTCCAATTCACTTTCCCAGCCCATGGAGGCTGAATGGTCAATTATAAGCAGCAGATCCTGAGCTTTTTCTTTTGTTATCTGGTAAAAAATTGCTGGTTTAAAAAACAGAATAATTATCAATAGCAGAAGAAATGTTCTAAAACCGCCAAGAAGAATTTTAACAACATTTGAATTATCCGGATTTGTCTTTCGATATAAAACATATGAGAATAAAACAGATATAAATAAAATTAGAACAACAAAAATAAATGGGATATTAAACTGCAGTATTTCAGGAAAAAAATCGCTCATTTTTATTAGTTACCGGATATCTTAAGCGAAGGATAGGCATTTAAATTTTGTTGCGAATAGATATTTCTTTTTAAATATTCCAGACCGGTTCTGGCAATCATAGCGGCATTATCGGTACAAAACTGCAGTTCAGGTTCATAATAAAGAAGACTGTTTTCTTCTGCAACCTGTCTTAACATTCTGCGAATTAACTTGTTTGCCGCAACACCACCTGCCACAGCGATAGCTTTTGCATTATACTTTTTTGCAGCCTTTAGTCCTTTTACAACTAAAACATCGATTGCCGCCAACCTAAAGGAAGCACAAATAGATGCCATATTGTCTTTTATAAATTTTTCTTCATGTTTATTTATATATGTTAAAACCGATGTTTTTAAACCACTGTAACTGAAATCAAAATGTTCTGTTCTGTAAAAGGCCTTAGGAAATTTAACAAAATTTTCATCGCCATTCTCTGCCAGATCATCTATAATTGGACCACCGGGATAGCCTAATCCTAAAATTTTCGCGGTTTTGTCAAATGCTTCACCAACAGCATCGTCACGGGAAGTGCCAAGTATTTGATACTTAAGATCATCTTTCATTAGAACAAGCATAGTGTGACCGCCGGAAACAATTAAAAATAAAATCGGAAATTGTATGTTATTTTGGGTCAGCAGATTTCCATAAATATGACCTTCCATATGATTTACGCCAATAAAGGGTATATCAAGGGAGAGTGCTAACGCTTTTGCAAAATTTAATCCTACCAGCAGTGCTCCTGCCAGCCCGGGTCCATGTGTAACCGCTATTCCCTCAATATCTTTTAAAGAGAGATAGGCGGATTGAAGCGCTTGTTTTACAATCGGGATCAGCAGTTGTAAATGAGCTCTTGAAGCTAATTCCGGAACAACCCCGCCAAACTGTGAGTGTACAATCTGCGAAGAGATAATATTGGAAAGAACTTTATCACCCTCGAGCACAGCTGCTGAAGTTTCATCACACGAAGTCTCAATACCCAAAACTTTCAACGATTATTCTCTTTTCTGAGCAGTTTTATATTAAAAGATGTGGGGCTTACCTCAACCCAGGTAATATTTTCCGGGGTTTTTATCTGCATTGGATAATTTGTTCGTCCGCTGACAAAGTTATTTCCATAGTTAAACAGCACTTTTATATCTTCTTTGACTAAAGCGGATATTTGAGTCTCACCCCCCTTTACCCTGACAGAAATTGTGGCCGGGGTTGCTTCTGCTTTAATGAAACTAGGTACATCTATGATTTCTATTGGAATATTGTATACTGTTCTTTCGACTAATTGCTCGATAACAAATTTTACATTAATTATTTGCGGAGAGATTGAAACAACGTCTGAATGTTCATTTATGACATTTACAGTTTGTTCAAAAGACAAATGTATTCCGTTAGCAGTAACCATCGAAGTTCCAACAAATTGCATAGCATCCACAAAAGTGCGTGGCCCCTTTACAAGAACTGTATCAACCAGGGGTGTATAACTAACAAGCAGATATCCTGCATCCGGCTTTATTTGTTTAGAAACTCTTATAGGCACCAACCGCTCTGCGTATGTATCCACTTCAAGTTTTAATTGTTTTGGAGAAATTACACTTACTACTTTGATATTAAATTCTTCCGGAAATTGAAATTTACTTTTATAATCTTCTAAATTAATAACCTGATCACTGGTAATTTTCGGGAATTCCAGGCCAATTTTTTGATCGATAAAATTTAAACCAAGAAGCGACCGGCCATAGCCTTTAATTCTTAACTTTACGGAAGATGGCGGCTTTTTTTTTAGGACTAGATTTTCTCCTAAGGAAGAAACGACTATAGGCACGTCAATGGTGTGGGTATACTCATTATCACTTTTTATTGCAACCCATAACAATAGTGCTAAAATAAACGAGCCTGTTAATGACCGATAATTTTTTTTTATCCGGGAGAAAATTTTATTCACACGCGCCTAATTAATTTAGGTTATTTTATTTTGATTAAGATAGAATCTTTATCTTTATTAAATTTTAATCTTTTAGCGGCATTGCCATTTACTTCAGCTATTTCCAGAAAGTCCATGCTATTCCAAAGAGCCATTAATTCGCCATTTTTTTTCTCTTCGTAAAATACATTTACTTTATTCATGGATATATCTTTAACTTTCACTTGTACAATAATATTTTTTTTCAAATGTTCCAGATCTGTTTTTGAAAAACCTGTTATTATATTTCCAAAGTGGTCAATTGTTATAGCATCCACCTTTAAATTATCACCCTCTTTAGAAAAGAAAACATTAGGAATTTCTGTTCTTGCATCCAATGCCCTGCCAATTTTTTCAGCATTCACACCGTTTAGGATTTTAGCTGCCGTTGGAGCAAAAATATCCCTGGCGTGAAAAGTTGGGCTAATATTTGAGTTAATTACTTTCTCGGGAATAATTTCATAGGCTGTGTATGCCTCACGGTTAAAAATAAATCTGAATATGCCGTTATCAGGACCAATAAAATAGTGTTGTGCCGTTCTGATTAATAAAGGTCTGCGCGATCCCCCCACTCCGGGATCTACCACACACAAATGAATTGTATCTTTGGGAAAATAGGAGTAAAAGGCGTGTATGCTGTAAGAGGCGCTTTTTATATCATAGGGATCAATTTCATGACTGATATCAATAATTTCTGCATCTCTGTATAAACTTTTAATTACCCCCTTAATACTTCCGGCATAGCCGTCTTTTGTTCCAAAATCTGTTAAGAGGGTTACTATTTTTTTACTCATTTTATCATCCCGAGCTGTTTAAGATTTAGCCATTTGGCATTTTGGGCAATAATGTGTTCCTCTTCCCGCAAACTTTATTTTAACAATAATCGATCTGCAAACTTTACATTTCATTCCATTTCTGCCGTAAACATTAAAATAATATTGGTTCCTACCTTTTTTGCCCGCCGGGTCACGGTAATCGGAAATTGTACTGCCCATATTTTCAACCGAATTATTTAAGACACTCTGCATATTAACATAAAGATCTTTTTTTCTCTTTTTGGGAATATTTCTGGCTGTCATTGAAGGATGAACTTTGCTTAAAAATAAAACCTCATCCGTGTAAATATTTCCCATGCCGGAAACAAATTTTTGTGAGAGAAGAAACGCTTTAATACTCATTTTGCTTGATTGTAATTGATTCGAAAAATGCTTTTCGGTCAAGTTTTCATCCAGCGCATCCGTGCCAATATGAGATAAGAAATTATTAATATTTTCAACATGGTAAATACGGCCAAATTTACGGACATCCTTGAATAAAAGCACACCATGCTGAAATTTAATTAGCACCCTGATATAATCGTTCAGATCACATTCTTTTTCACTGTCAAAATACAAAAGTTGACCTGTCATCCTTAGATGCACAACGAGATAAGTCTTTTCTAAACAAATAATCAGGTATTTACCTTTTCGGCTTATAGAATTTACTCTCTGCCCTGAAACACTTATTTCATTCGTGTTTTGAAAAGATTTTATCCAAAGTGGCTCAATATAGCTTATTGTTCTGCCAATTATAGTTTTTTTAAGTTCCCTGGCAACAGTCTCCACCTCCGGCAGTTCTGGCATTTAAGATCCTATATTAATAACGCGTATGTTTTGGAGAGAATTGGCAGATTCCTTGAGTTGTTTAGCCTGTTCTATATCCCCTTCTTTTTCGTAAAGAACAGACAATATATTAAATGCTTCCATTATTTTTGTATTACTGTCAACGCTTAATTCCAATAACGTTTTTGCCACATTATAATTATTAACAGAGTAATAATAAAATCCCCTAAAAAAATAGACATCTGATTCAAGCAGAACATTGTTAAAGTCCTTGGTTACCAAATTATATGCTTTATCATACATTTTTTCTTTGAAAAGCGCCATCAGGTAAAAAAAACACTGGTTACGACTTCTCTTTCCTGCTGCTTGTTCCACCGCAACAATACATTCATTATATAATTCTTTTTCATAATAAATTTTGCCAAGAAGAATGTAATACTCGGAATTTAAAACAATATTAAATTTTTCACACTGTTTTTTATACTCCTGCAGTTGGTTTAAAGCCAGCACATATTCCTTTTGTTGAACAAAGCAATTAACAAGTAATAAAAGTATTTCTGTCTTGCCGGGTTTTTGAGCATAAGCCGTTCTGAAGTTTTTAACAGCGGCCTCTATATCCTTTAACTGATACTGTGTTTTGCCGATTTTGATTAGGATTCCAGTTGAAAAGCGCAGATCTTTGGCCGTTTTATATTCTTTAAGTGCTCGTATGGGCTCTCCGCTGTCCATTAAAATATCCCCTTTTAGTTCAAAATGTTGGGCAATTTTGTTATTAGCCTTAATAGCTTCATTTATGTAATTAAGTGCATCCTGATAATTTTTCGCTTCATATTGCTCAATCGCTCTTGAATAAGATCTGAATACATTGGAAGGGTCAGAACGACGGTTAGTTTGACAGGAAGTGAGTAAAAGGATTAATAGAATTAAGCTGATTTTGAAAGAGCAAGGGACGGATAAGGGGTTGTATATCATTTTTTAGTTATTTTGAAACGGTTAATTATTCTCCAGCAATAGGCATAATTTACTAAAATATTTTTTATGTGCATCATTCAAGGTAAAATCTGCTTCATTGTTTATTGCAGTTTCTATTCTTTTTTTGAGATTTTCTAAAAAAGTCCGGTTTTTGTTGGTTGTCCATTTTTGAATTAGTTGTAAAAGTAATTTTTCATTATGCTCAGAATATACTTTACTTGTAAGCCTTGCAGAGACAGCTTGCATGAGTTCATCATTATCATCTTTATATTTTTCTATATAATAAATAATAAGATCTAAATTTTCTTTACCACAGTATTCAAGTGACTGCAAAGAGAATTGTCTCAGGTTGGAATCTTCATCGTTTAAAAGAACTTCCAGAACTTTTTCCCAACCATCAATCGGACCGAAGCGTCCAATCATTTCAGCCAACATACTTTTATCCTGAATCGCTTTATGAAAATCATGCTTGTAATATTCATCGATTGTCTTAGGGAGCATTGTGTGCAGATCGGGATTTATTTCTTCCGGCGAAGCCAGATTTAATTGTTTACATAAACGTACCAATAACTGTGACGCTCTTTGAACCTTTTGTGCATTGGGTTTTGTTTTTAAATAATGATCATGAAGTTCTTGCAAATTAGGCATGTAAACATTCCAAATTTCAGGTTAGCATAAATGTTAAAATAATTAGTGTCTTAATTCAAACTTATTATCTAAAGCAAAAATATACTTTTGTTGAATAGAAATTAAGAACAAAGCATAAATTATAACCGAGTTTTCAATTATTTTAGCCCAACTCACTTTTTCTAACCCCGAAATTGAAGCACCGCAACCGCAATCAATATCAAGACCACGCAGAATGGCAATTAGAATATTGATCGTAAATAGAACCATTAACCCCATAGATACATACAAACTGCTTTGTAAAAACAGGCCTGAAATTAAAAAGATTCCGCAGAACAGTTCTAACCAGGGCAGAAAAATAGCGGGTATTGTGCTTAAACTATCGGGTATAATATTGTAAGCGCGGATGGCCTGGGCAAATTCAGAAGGATTAATTATCTTTAGGTGCGATGTATAGAGAAGAAATAAACCAAGGAATAACCTTAATGTGAAAATAAAATATACATTATTAAATAATTTTTTCATGGACCTTGTAAATCACGATGAATTAGTTTTGATTTAGCTCCGTATCATATCCGGCATCTTTCCAGGCTTTAATACCTTCATCAAAAAGGTAAATATATTTAAAGCCTTTTCCCAGTAATGAGTTTTTTAACAACCTTGCCATGTTGCATGTCTCACTATAGCAATAAACCACAAACTTTTGTTCTTTTTCAAAAGGACTGATCAACTTATCAAGTTCATTTGTGTTATAAGGAACATTAACCGCCCCTGGTATATGTTCACGCTTATAATAACGCGTAGGTCTGGCATCTAAAAAGACATAATTTGAGTCTTCATTCATTTTTTTTGCTTCCTGAGCTTTAATTATCTCGCCAGGCTCAGACTGCTGTTTTTCATACACATAAGGGAGTCCTGTTGAAGAAAGTGCATTGAAAGCAGCTGCAAAAATAAATGAAAAGACAAATATTGCGGCAATTTCTTTTTTTCTGGATTTCATAAAATTAATCCTTTCGAATAGTATTTAGCACTGTCTTAATTTTATTAAGTCCCGTTTTAATTAAATCAAGACTTGTTGCATACGAAATCCGGATATGGTCTTCAGCGTTAAAACCAGATCCCGGAACCACAGATACATGCGCATGTTTTAAAATATGTAATGTCAGATCCGTGGAATTATTAATACTGCTGCCATCTGGTGCTGTTCCATAAAAAGAATCGATTTGAGGGAAAATATAAAATGCACCTTTTGGTTCTGCAAATAAAAGTCCCGCTACAGTTTTTAAAAATGAAACGGCATAACGTCTCCGTTCATCAAATGCTTTATGCATTTTAATTAAATCGTTTCTGCTGGCAGAAGAAAAAGCAACTGTCGCAGCATGTTGCGAAATTGAAGAAACGTTGGATGTGGAATGGCTTTGCAGCAAATCACAAGCGTTGATTATATCTTTCGGACCGGCAGCAAATCCCAAGCGCCATCCAGTCATCGCATAAGCTTTTGATGCCCCCTGCAATACAATCACCCTATTATTTAAAGCGTTTTTAAATATTCCAAAACTGCAAAAATCATAGTTGTCATAAATAAGTTTGCCATATATTTCATCGCTTATAACATACATATTACTATCAGTTAAAATAGCTGCTAAGGCTTTTATTTCTTCTTTGCTATACACTGTTCCAGTAGGATTGCCTGGATTACAGAAAATTAAAATTTTGGTTTTAGCTGTAATTGCTTTTTTTAATTGCTGCGGAGTGATTTTAAAATCTGTGGAAATATCTGTTTTCAGAAAAACTGATTTTCCCCCGGCTAAATTTACAATTTCCGGGTAAGTTGGCCAACAGGGTGTGGGTATGATTATTTCATCCCCATGATCAACGAGCACCATAAGAGCATTGTATAACGCCTGTTTAGCACCGTTACTTATAATAATCTCATCAGCAGAGTAATCGATCTGATAATCTTCTTTAATATTTTTTGAAATAGCTTCCCTTAATTGCACCATTCCGGAGGTAAGCGTGTAATGTGTTTCATTGTTATTTATTGCTTTGATAGCAGCTTTTTTAGCGCACTCAGGTGTGTTAAAATCCGGTTCCCCGATTCCAAAATTAATAATGTCGATGCCTTGTGATTTTAGCCTGATTGTTTCTGCTGCAAATTTCATTGTAGCAGATTCGTTCACCCTGTTAATTCGTGTAGAAAGCATTTTTCATCCCTAATTTAGTTCCTAAAATAATGTTTTAAGTTACAGAATAAAAAGAGAAAAAATTAATAAAAAGTTGCTTACCCGACTCCGTTAATATTGACTCCGGGTGAAATTGTACACCTTCAATGGCATAATCTTTATGCCGTAAACCCATTACAATGCCCTCCTTTGTTTCAGCAGAGATTTCCAAACATTCCGGTATAGTGGTTCTTTCTACAATTAAAGAATGATACCTGGTTGCTATGAATGGATTTTGTAAGCCGTTAAAAATAGTTTTGTTATCATGGAAAATCTGAGATGTTTTTCCGTGCATCAATTGCGGAGCTCGAACCACTTTGCCGCCAAATGACTCGCCAATAGCCTGATGACCAAGGCAGACACCCATAATTGGCATTGTGCCTTTCAACATTTCTATAGATGGTAAAGTAATTCCCGATGTTTGAGGAATACCGGGTCCGGGCGAAATTACAAGCGCTTGATATCCGCGACTTTTAATTTCCTCTACTTTAATTTTATCATTACGGATAACTTCAAATTTGCGATCTAATTGACCTAAAATTTGAGCTATGTTATACGTAAATGAATCGTAATTATCCAGAAGTAATATCATTTTAAGCTATGTGATACCCACCCATTCAACAGCACTTTTTAGCGCCTGAGATTTGTTTAATGTTTCCTGCAGTTCATTTTCAGCAATTGAGTCAGCAACAATGCCTGCACCGGCTTGAATTGTTAATTTATTTTTATTTATTACAATAGTTCTTATGGCAATGCACCAATCCATATTTCCGCCAAAGTCAAAATAACCAATGGCCCCGCCATAAACTGAACGTTCTGTAGGTTCGAGTTCGTCAATTATTTCCATTGCCCTTATTTTGGGGGCTCCGGATAATGTACCCGCCGGGAATGCAGCGTATAGGACGTCAACGGGACTCTTGGCTTTATCTATTTTCCCTGCAACATCGGAAACAATATGCATTACGTGCGAATACTTCTCTACGGCCATCATGCGCGCAACATGGACTGAACCAAAAGTACAAACTCTCCCTAAATCATTCCTTCCCAGGTCCACAAGCATTAAATGTTCAGCCAATTCTTTCTCATCAGCCATGAGGTCTTTTTCGAATGCCAGGTCTTCGTCGGCATTCCTGCCACGCGGCCTGGTCCC
>CAVRRG010000027.1:0-9256 GCA_963723365.1 Calditrichota bacterium
AAGCCTGATGCATTTATTATTTACATCAGGCTTAAAAACTAAATTAAACGCTAGAATCAAACAAAAGCTAAATCAAAAAGCTCCTGCACTTCTTTTACAAAATGAAAATTTATACCCTTTATATTATGGGCAGGGATTTCTTCAAGGTCTTTCTTGTTTTTAAAAGGCAGGATAATTTCCATTATTCCAGCGCGCTTTGCTGCCAGAACTTTTTCTTTAATACCTCCAACAGGAAGAACAAGTCCGCGTAAAGTAATTTCTCCCGTCATCGCCAGGTTATTTTTTACTGCCCTGTCCGTATACAAAGAATACAATGCTGAAAACATTGTAATTCCAGCACTTGGACCGTCTTTGGGAATGGCCCCGGCCGGGACGTGGATATGCGTATCATATTTTTCGTAGAACTTTTCTTCAATTTTGAAGGCCTCTGCATTTGACCTTAAAAAACTTAATGCGGCAGATGCTGATTCTTTCATTACATCACCAAGCATACCCGTTAATGAGATAGTGCCTTTGCCCTTCATTTTGCTAGCTTCAACAAATAAAATATCTCCGCCAACCGGAGTCCAGGCCAGACCTGTAGCAACCCCTGACCGGGAAACTCTTTCTGCAATATCGTAGTGATATCTTCCAGCACCAAGATATTTTTGAACTGAGGCAGGTTTTATCTTTTTTTCTTTTGTTTTATCCTCAACAATTTCCATTGCCACGCCGCGGATAATACTGGCAATTTCTCTTTCAAGATTTCTGACACCGGCCTCTCTGGTGTACTTATTAATGACAGTTTTTACCGCAGGTCTGCTAAATTCAATCTGCTTTTCTTTAATCCCATGATTAATCAGCTGTTTGGGAATCAAATATTTCTCAGCAATATTTGTTTTTTCTTCCTCTGTATAGGAGTTTAACTCGATAACTTCCATCCTATCTTTTAACGCAGGAGGTATGGGATCCAATAAGTTTGCAGTGGCGATAAACATGACCTTTGAAAGATCAAAAGGCACCTCCAGATAATGGTCGGAAAAAGAAAAATTCTGTTCCGGATCCAGTACCTCTAATAAAGCGGACGAAGGATCGCCTCTAAAATCCATTCCGAGTTTGTCTACTTCATCAAGCATAATTAGCGGGTTATTTGAACCAACTTTTTTAATCTCCTGTATTATTCTCCCAGGAAGTGCTCCCACATAGGTTCTTCTATGACCTCTGATCTCTGCTTCATCCCTAACACCACCTAATGATATTCTAAGAAACTTTCTGTTTAAAGCGCGGGCTATAGACCTTCCTAAACTTGTTTTTCCCACTCCGGGAGGCCCTACAAAACATAATATAGGTCCCTTCATATCTGTCTTTAACTGTCGCACAGCGAGGTATTCTAAAATCCTTCTCTTAACTTTCAACAGCCCGTAGTGATCTTCATTAAGAATTGTTTCTGCTTTTTTAATATCCAAGCGATCTTTTGTACTTTTTTTCCAGGGCATATCCAGCAGCCAATCAAGATAGGTGCGGCTCACCGTATATTCGCTGGCCATGGGTGACATCTTTGACAACCGGTTCAATTCTTTTTCAGCTACTTCGCGAACATCTCCAGGCATTTTAGTCTTTTCAAGTTTTTCTTTTAGTTCATCAATGTCCGTCCCTTCATCTTCATATTCACCCAGTTCTTTTTTTATAGCCTTTAACTGTTCTCTTAAATAATAATGCCTCTGAGTTTTATTTAATTCACCCTGAACTTCATCCTGTATTTTATTTCCTAATTCCAGAATCTGAAGCTCTTTATTAATTAAATAATTCACCCTTTCTAAACGGTCTTTAACCGCCAGCGTTTCAAGAAGCTGTTCTTTTTCAGAAACAGTAAAATTAATTTGCGAAGCAATTACATCTGCTAACTTGGATGGATCTTCTGTATTTAAGACCATCACCCTGTGCTCATTGGTTAAATAAGGGGTGTGGTCTACAATCTTTTGAAAAACATTTTTTAGATTACTGGCAAAGGCATCAATTTCAAAATTCTGTTCCTCTGTTTCTAATACCTCTTCCTGCTGATGAACCACTGCTTCAAAATAGGGATTTGACTTGCGAAATTCGATAACTTTAAATCTGTACAACCCTTGCACGATAAGTTGTTCGCTGCCATCGGGCATTTTAAATTTTTTCAGAATCATGGCAGCTGTGCCATATTGGTACAAATCCTCAAATTTTGGTTCTTCAATTCTTCCGTCTTGCTGAGCGATAAGACCGATTATTTTTGTTTCTTCATCCAATTCATTCAAAAGATTCAAACTTTTTTCACGTCCAACCGCTAATGGAATTACCTGATGTGGAAAAACAACAGTATTTCTCAAAGGCATTATTGGAAGCACTTCTGATACTGGTGTTGATACTATTTCACTCAATTATTTTTTCTCCTTTTCATTAACAGGTTCCTCTTCTCCAAATACTATGCCAAGCTTGCTATTATAGTATCTTTCACAAATCAAGCCAAAGAATTTCACTATTCGATATACAAATCATACTAAATGGCAGTTTTTACTGTCACTATCAATATCGTCAATTTTTTACTATTTATAATCGCTACAAAATTATTAATAAGAAAATAAGATGAATTCTTTTATAATTATGATTGCAGATGACTTTACTATTTGCTACTTTTGCGTCCGTTAAAAGCTTTGTCGGTTGTAAAATGACGACAAAACAATAATATTAATTTTTGAAATGGATTTGAATTATGTCAAAGGAAATTAAACTGCCAAGGAATCTTCAGGCTCTGTCTGAAATGGCATACAACTTATGGTTTAGCTGGAATCCCGATGCCCGCGAATTATTTAGGGAAATTGATCTCGATCTTTGGCGGGAGAAAGGCAGGAATCCTGTTTCATTCTTAAAGCATGTTGACCCTAAAAGAATTGAACATATATCAACCGATAAAAGCTTCCTTACAAAACTCAACACTATATATGATCGTTTTACTGCTTATATGAAAAATGAATCAACCATATTTAAGAAAAATTATCCTGATTATAAAAATGAGATCATAGCTTATTTTTCGGCTGAATATGGAATCCATGAATCCTTGCCAAATTATGCTGGTGGATTAGGTATTTTATCAGGAGATCACTGTAAAACAGCCAGTGATTTAGACTTGCCCTTTGTAGCGGTAGGCTTAATGTATAAACATGCCTATTTTAGCCAGTTTATTAATGAAGCAGGCGAACAAATAGAAGAATATAATGAACTAATTTTAGAAGAACTGCCCATAAAACTCGTTACGAATGCTAAAGGGGATGCAATTAAGGTATCTGTTTCAATATTAAACAAAGACGTATTTCTAAAAATATGGAAAGTTGCTGTCGGGCGAATAAGTTTATACTTATTAGATACTAATGTTGAAGAAAACAGCGATGAAGACAAAAACATTATACATTCTCTTTATGGTGGTTCTCGCGACACACGTATTCAACAGGAGATCATTCTGGGGATTGGCGGCCTACGCGCTTTGAAAAAAATGGGTATAAATCCATCCGTTTTTCATATGAATGAGGGACATTCTGCCTTTTTAGGCTTCGAACGTTTATTTGAACTGCTTAACGAAGGAATGGACTTTAATCCTGCCCTGGAATATTTACGCAGTACCACCTTATTTACAACGCATACGCCCATTGCAGCAGGAAATGAAGCTTTCGAATTTGACATGATGAAACGTTATTTTATAGACTTTTGGCCACAACTTAAAATGGATGAAAAGTACTTTTTCGATTTAGGACGAAACATTAATGAACATCAACACGAAAACTTCTCACTTACAATTCTGGCTTTAAACTTATCATATATGGCCAATGGTGTGAGTAAACTTCATAGTGAAGTTTCTCAAAAAATGTGGCATCACGTATATCCGGGTGTACCAACTTCTGAAGTCCCTATTCAACATGTAACCAATGGCATCCATACGGAATCATGGTTAAACAGACAAATGATTAAATTGTTTGATGATCATCTTGACAAGAATTGGCGCAACCATATTCAAGAAGAAAAATATTGGGAGAAAGTGCGCAATATTCCAGACGATGTATATTGGGATGCAATGGTAAATATGAAAAAAAATATGATCTATACCTTAAATCGCGGTTATCAGAACCAACTTAAACGATACCACGGGGATCATGGCTTTCCGGAAAAAGAAAATATTTTTAATGAAAATGCCTTAACAATTGGATTTGCCAGGCGCTTTGCTCCTTATAAAAGGGCCACACTGCTATTCATTGACAGGGAGCGCATTAAGAAGATTCTTAACGATGCACAACGACCTGTTCAAATCTTGTTTTCGGGAAAAGCACATCCGCAAAATGATGCCGGAAAGAGTCTAATCAGGGAAGTAAATAATATTGCTCGCGAAGAGGGTTTTAAGGAAAAAGTCCTTTTTATAGAAAATTATAGTATTAATATTGGCCGCCCGCTAACATCAGGGGTAGACGTATGGCTTAACACTCCAAGACGCCCATTAGAAGCAAGCGGCACCAGTGGTCAAAAAGTCCCCATTAACGGTGGCATTAATTTTTCTGTTCTGGATGGATGGTGGCCTGAAGGTTATAATGGAAAGAACGGTTGGATAATTGGTAACGAAATAGATTATTCTAACCATTCCATACAAGATCGTGAAGATTCAAACATGATGTATGATACGCTGGAGAAAGAAATTATTCCATTATTCTTTAAAAGAGATAAAAACGGTCTGCCAACCGCTTGGATAAAAAAATCAAAAGAGTCATTGATTTCAAATCTTACAAAATTTAGTACACACACAATGGTCTGGAACTATACTCAAAAATTTTATGTGCCTGGAATTGAAAAAAACATAAAGTTAAGTAAAAATAATTATGTCGATTTAGTAAAATTTACCTCCTGGATAAATAAAGTTAAAAGACATTGGAAAGAAGTTAAGATTAGTATCAGCAGCCGTTATGACGATATCGACAGCAGAATTCTTGCTGCCGGTGAGTCCAAGGATATAACAGTTTCTCTTTATCCAGGCTATTTATCTGCTGAAGACCTTAAGGTTGAAATAACTTTGGAAAGGCAGGATTCCATTTCCGGTGATAAAGACATTGATCTGCACGAAATGAAATTAACAGGATCAAATGGCGAAAACAGCTTTCAATTTAAATCCAAAGTTTCTGCCAAAAAGAATGGTACCTATCGCTTTAATTGCAGAGTACTTCCCAAGCATGAAGACTTATTTACAAGGCACGATACAAGACTGATTAAGTGGTTAGACTGATATATTGAAAACCATACATTGACGCGTTTTTTAATTTTTTTTTAACTATTTGTTGAGTGGGCCAGGATTAAGATGCTCTTTCAAATAATCAAGCATGGTTGTATATAAATGAACGCTTGTGCCTGCTCCTTCTCTTATTGAATGTGTTCGATTAGGATAAGCCATCATTGAAAACTTCTTGTTTTTTGCTACCAACTCATTTATTAATAACTCAAAATTTTGGTAATGAACATTATCATCACCTGTGCCATGAATAATAAGCAGGTTTCCCTTTAAACCATCAACAAAATTAATTGGCGAACCATCTCTATATCCTTCAATATTATCATATGGTAAACCCATATATCTCTCCTGGTAAATCGTATCATATAATCTTTGATCAGAAACAAAAGAAACAGCAATGCCAGTCTTATAAATGTCAGGGAATTTAAACATAGAGTTCAGGGTCATTTGCCCACCGCCACTCCAGCCCCAACTTCCTACTCTGTCGGCATCAAGAAAAGAATTATCTGCAAGCAGTTTCTTTACCGCTTTTGCCTGATCCTTGGGAGCAAGAATACCAATTTGCCTGTAAATTATTTTTCTCCATTCCCTGCCGCGCGGTCCGTTTACCCCCCGGTTATCAATACTGACGACGACATATCCCTGCTGCGCTAACATCAGATGCCATAGGTATCGGGAGCCATACCACCTATCTCTAACTGTTTGACTCGCCGGTTCACCATACACGTAGATAAATAATGGATATTTTTTTGATGGATCAAAGTTATGCGGTTTCATCATCCAGGCATCTAATTGCAGTCCATCTTCAATTTCAATATTAAAAAAATCTGTTTTTTGTTTTTTTAAAACAGTTACTTTTTCCCTCACCACTTTGTTATCAACCAAAGTTTTAATCACCTGGTGATCGGGCAAACTAATCTGGGTTGTTTGAGGTGGCATCTCAAAACTTGAATGGGTGTGAAAAGCCCATTTGGCATTTGCAGATATTTGATAACTATGTGTGCCCTTTATGTTCTTTGGAGTTATTCTTTCATATTTACCTGAGCCATCAAACGGTACTCTATATAAAAAACGCTGTGTAGCATCTTCAGGGGAAGCTGTATAATAGACCCAACCTCCGGCATCATCTATTTTGTCAATGCTTACGACATCAAATTTTCCAGGATTAATATCAATAACTTCCTGCCCATCCCTGGAAATTAAATAGAGATGTTTCCAACCATCTTTTTCGCTAACCCAGGTAAAATATTTTCCGTCCTGAAACCACTTAAGGTAATCAGAACGCATATCTACCCAGGCATCATCTTTTTCTACATAAATTGTATTAACGCTTCCATCGGAAGAATTACCAAGAATGATGTTGCAAGTGTTCTGTAAGCGGTTTAATTGTTGAATCACAACTTCATCAGAACTTGCAGCCCACTTCATCCTGGGGATATAATTATTTCGTGGATCCCCTTTTACCTTAAACCAGGTTGTTTTGCCACCGTTTGAATTAATAACTCCAACACGGCAAGCAGAATTTTTTGTCCCCGTTTTTGGGTATTCAATAGGAATAATTTTAGAATAGATACTATCGGTATTATTGATCATATTAAATATGCCAATACCTTCCGTATCAAATTGCCAATAAGCGATTTTAGACCCATCGGGACTCCACAAAAAGCAATCACGAGTATCAAATTCTTCTTCATAAACCCAATCCGATGTGCCATTAATTATTATATCAGATCCGTTAGTGGTAATGGCAGTTATTTTTCTGGAATCAATGTTTTCAACATAAATATTTCTCTCCCGTACATAAGCTACACGATCATTATCCGGTGAAAACTTTGCAAACATAAGAGTAGATGGCTTAGCGTCAGCACCTAATTTATGAAGCTTTCCATTTTCCAGGTTTAAAATCCAATAATCCCCACGTGTATTGTCACGCCAAACTTTTTGGGTGTTTGTATAAATGAGTAAATACTTTTTATTCACAGACCATTGATAATCACTCACGGACAATGGCATTTTCGCGCCGGCAGGAATAAGTTGAGAAGCCGAGACCATAATTGAACGCTTCCCTGTTTCTGATTTGTAAAATACTATCTCTTTTGTATCAAATTTTTCAGACTTTTCAAGAGTGGTATATCCTTCATCATTATCCAGCCAGCGGGCAGGGCCAAAAGTTTCCGTACTAAATTCACTTTTGCCAAAAATACGATCTACTGTGAGTAATGAATTATCCTGACCTGCGAGCATAACAGGTAAAATGACTATACCGATTTGAATATAAGAAATCAGCCTCATTTTTCAATCTCCATGCAGTTATATTATAAGAAATGTAATGTGTCTTAAATTAAAGTTAATTTTAACTCTAATTTACAAACTTCAATGAGACAAATCTAATCACTTTAAGGGGTTTCAGTTCCAGTGGGGTGCAAATCTGTTTTTATGTCTGTTTTTGTTTTTATAAATACTTAACAACTTTTAAATCTGATTATATTATCTGCTTTTTGATTTCCTAGTTTTGCCAGGCGGCCTTCTATATTTTTTGATGTTTTTGTGACAGATAATCCCCCCAAAGCTGTGCATCTTAATTGAGTAGGGATACTCTGGCCAACAATATCCATAGTTTCAATTACTTCATCCAAAGGGATTAAGTGATCATAATCAGCCAGGGCCATATTAGCGCAAGAAAGGGCATTGGTAGCTGCTAATACATTTTTTCCCAGGCATGGCGCTTCAACACGATTTGCTATTGGATCACAAATCATACCTAAAGAATTCTGTAAGGCTATAGAAGCGGCGGTTATTGATTGACTCAAAGAGCCTCCCGCCATTTGAACTATTGCTGCGGCCGCCATCCCTGCGCCGGATCCACACTCTGCCTGACATCCGCCTACTTCTGCCGCGAATGTGGCGTGAGCAGCAATAAAAACACCAATCAAACCGGCAGATAACATGGCTTTTACCGTTTCCTCTTCTGAAAGATTTAAAACTGTGCTGACGGCCAGAACAGCCCCGGGAAGTGCTCCACATGAGCCTGCCGTTGGCGCAGCGACTATTACCCCCATAGAACTTTTTATTTCCATCATTGCAGTAACATAAAGGATAATTGTGTTTAAAATATCGCCATCAACCAGAGTTTTTTCTTCCATCTGTTTTTTAAAATTTACAGATTGACAGTTATAAATCCTGTCCTCATATTCTGTGCCTTTTACACCTTCGTTGATGGACTTCTTCATGATAAGGATAATATCTGACATCTTGGCAACAACCTCATCATGAGAGATATTTCCGCGGGCACTTTCATAGTGCAAGGCCAACTCCCAAAGCTTAAGATTTTTATTTTTATTATAAGCCGTCATTTCGTCGCAGGTAATAAACGGAATATTGATGTTTTTATTACTTAGAACAGGTAATACAGGTGCAATTTTCTTTATTTGACTAACCCGATATTCATTTTGAATTATTGCTGTCAAATCATCATTTAGAAAACTATGTGATTTTATCTGGATACATCTCTTCTGTGAATTTTGATTTACTATTATTTCATCAGCTGAAATATTTTTCTTTAAGAATGATAGCAGTTGATCAGTATCTTCATCAATGTAAAGCAGGGTCTCAAAATAGCCTCCGTTCATGAAGATATCAAAACCATCAATATTAATGATTTCAATCATGCCGCCACCTGTTGAGATAGCAATCATTTCATGCTTTTCATTTGAATTGGCGAGGGTAAATTTATACGTATTGGGATGTTTAGCAGCAAAAGGTTTTATTTCAATTTTCACATGGATCCCTGCCTCTTTTATGGCCAGGTGCGATTTAACCAATCGATCATCGGCAGCATCCCAGCCCATAAATCCTCCGAACAACCCCATGTCCGATCCCTGGCTGGCATGAGTTGTTGCCAGTGAACCATTCGGATCAAATTCAATCAGGATATCTTTTAATTTTGCATCCATCAAATCACGGACTATGCGACCAATTCGAACA
>CAVRRG010000028.1:0-7404 GCA_963723365.1 Calditrichota bacterium
CGTTTTGGGCCCACTTCCACAAAAATACGTGCTCCGGCCGCATACAAAGTGTTTAGGCCTTTAACAAACTGCACCGGTGATGCAATTTGCTTTGATAATAAATCAACAATTTGCTCTTTTATTTTTGGATTATCTTCCGGATAAAAATCTCCAGTAACATTGGAAATCGTTGGAATTTGAGGTGCTTGAACGCCCATTTCTTTTAGTACTCTTAGCATTGGTTTGCTGGCAGAGGCTATTATCTTTGTATGAAAGGCATGGCTTACTGGAATAATTTGTGCATTTATACCGGCATCTTGAAAAGCCTTAACAGCTTCTTCCACCGCTTTTGTTTCACCACCAATGACCGCCTGTTTAGTACTGTTTAGATTTGCAATTACTACATATCCTTTTACCGTAGCGAGAATTTTCTCAATATCTTCAATAGATCCAAGAATTGCAGCCATTATCCCATTGTCCTCAACCGATACCTTGGACATTTCAGTTCCGCGGGCGCTAACGGCTTTAAGAGCATTTTCGAAAGTAAGCATATCGGAAGAGACCAGGGCACTGTATTCGCCCAGACTGTGTCCCATTACCATGTCCGGTTTAATACCATATGCAGAAAATAATTTAGTAAGAGCGGTATTTATTGTCAGAACAGCGGGTTGGGTAATCTCCGTTTGCTTGAGATGTTCTTCAGCCTCAGCTAATGATTCTTCTTTGTCATCTACAAATATATAATCTGTAAGCGGCTTGCCAATCAAAGGAGTCATGGCACTGTCAGCATCTTTGAATACCTGACCAACAATTTGCTCATGCTCGCTCAAAGTTTTAAGCATGTTTACATATTGGCTACCCTGACCGGGAAAAAGAAAAGCTACTTTAGCCTTTGGTCCTTTTCCTAAAAAAACTCCTTTGCCCTGCAAAGCGCGCCATCTTTTAGATTGTCCGCTTTCGAAAATTTTTATTGCTCTTTCTGCTTTGTCTGCCAGCTCTTCAGCATCCTTGTAATCAATAGCAAGCCTCAGCGGAGCTTCAAGATCAGATTTCTTTGGTGCGCTTGGTTGTGGAGCTTTCCCTTCTTTGGCATTCTTTAATATTGATGTTAATTCATTAAGAATTTCAGCCTCTGAGGTGCGTCCTAAAAGTAAGGCACCCTGTAAAGGTTTTTTTGCGGACATTTGTTGGGATGGTATATTTCCGACTGCAACGGTTGTTTTTTCTTCTCTCTCTATTTCCTGTTGTATTCTGCCAGGGATGTATTCTTCCAGAACAGTGTGAAAATTTGTTCCGCCAAAACCAAAGGCGCTAATACCAGCTCGGCGCACTTCGTGACCGTTTAATTCCCATGGCTTAAGTTCTTTATTTACATAAAAAGGTGTTTTATCAAAATCGATATTGGGGTTGGGTTTTTTAAAATTTAAACTTGGCGCAAGAACTTTTTCGTGCAAAGACATTACTGCTTTAAATATTCCTGCTGCTCCAGCAGCGCCTTTTAAGTGTCCAATATTCGATTTTACTGATCCTAAGGCAACAGATTTTTGTTTTAAATTAAAAGGATTGAAAATATCAGCTAAAGCATTTAATTCAACGGCATCACCTACTTTTGTTGACGTTCCATGGCCTTCTATCATTGAAGCGCTTGCCGGAGAGAGGCCCGCTTTTTCCCAGCCACGCTTTACAGCTAAATGTTGTCCGATAGGATTTGGAGCGGTTATACCCTTGCCCTTGCCATCACTAGAACCGCCGATTCCCCTTATAACAGCATATATTTTATCACCATCTCGTTCGGCATCTGTTAGACGTTTTAGCACGAATACAGCGCCGCCTTCACCCATTACAAAACCATCTGCACCATCAGCATAGGGGCGTGTTCCTGTGGCCGACAAGGCACCGATTTTAGAGAATTTCACATATGTAGACGCTGACATATTGGCATCAATACCACCGGTAATAACACTATCATAATAATCATTTGCCAGTCCTTCAATGGCAGCACTCATGCCGGCCATGGCAGAAGCACAGGCTGCATCTGCTATGTAGTTTGGACCTTTAAAGTCCCAAATGGCAGCAATTCTACCCGTTACTATATTACCCAATTCGCCAGGCATTGTGTCTTCTGTAATTGGGTAAAAACGAGTGCTTACACCTTGTCGCAAATCTTCAATAATTTTATCTTTTAAGTCGGCAGAAAGACCGGAGAATGTTTTTGCTTGCTGCAGCTGTTCTTCTATTTCAGGATAAAGGATGCGAGAGGCAGAATATAGATGAATATCTCCTCCCATTGCATTACCCATAATAACTGCTGTACGTTCCTGGTTTAGAGGACGATTAGGGTAGCCATAGTCCATAAGTGCTTCACGGGCTCCCATGATGGCCCACTTTTGAGTGAAATCCATCATTTCACCCACTTTTGGTGGAATAGGTAGTTTCCATTTTAGTGGATCCCAGTTAAAGTCGTGAATCCAGCCTCCAATTTTTGTATAGCTTTTGGCAGGGGCCTTGGGATCAGGGTCGTAATATTTTTTTACTTCCCATCTTTCATCACGAACTTCAGATATACTATACTTTCCATTTTTTATATTTTGCCAAAAAGTTGGGGCATCCGGTGCATCAGGCATTATGGCACCAATCCCTACTATTGCAATTGCTTTTTTATTAGGATTAATCATTACAATCTCCACTCAAAATTTTTTAATTTTCAATTCTTTCGTATAGTACATCCGAGATAAAGTCCATATCCGTTATTAAACCAGCCTGCACTCTATGTATCGCTGTAAGATTTAAAGTTTGTTCAAAATTGTGAATATCAGTTTCGCTGATTTCATCTACCCCTGCAATCCAGCGCATTCCCTCTTCTGCAACTTTCAAAGCCGCTTCACGGGCAAATACCCGGCTCATGGCTGCCAGTGCTTTACTATTAAAACGGGTGTCAGTTTTCTCATTGGATTTTTTCTCTTCCAGACGCGCTGCGCGGTTACAAAAACCGGCAGCAGTTTCTGCATAAGCCACCAGGTGACCAAGGCGAAATAGAATATGCTGGTTACGGGTCAGTCGTTTTTCACGCGCCCGCTCCATCACTACTGAAAGGGCATGCAAAGCCAAAGCAGTAATATCTGCTCCAACAGCAGGGTTCTGAGCGTGCAGCGCCTCCATTTGTGCTGCCTGATCATGATAATACTGTCCACGTGTTTTTAGATGTAATTGCCAGCGATCGCGGCAGATCGTCATTTCCATGATTTCCGAAGTACCTTCATAAATGGTAGTTATACGCACATCGCGCTTGTATTTTTCAACCATGTATTCTCTTGTATAACCATATCCTCCCAGGGCCTGGATGGCGTCCTCTGCTGCTTTATTGCCGGCTTCAGTGGCCATGTATTTGGCAATAGCGCCTTCCGTATTCAGGTTATCTCCGCTAGAGTCTATTCCTTCGGCAGTTTGCTCAATATAGGAACGGGCTGCCTCAAGGTGAACAACATTTGGTACTATTAGTTTGTGTGTGTAGCCTTGTTTTTCAGAAAGTGGAGATCCACCCTGTATACGATCTACAGAATATGGTATAGCTCTATCAACAGCGGCCCATCCGGCGCCAAGTCCAAAAGCAGCAACCATCAGACGGGTATAGCCAAATACCAATTGTGCCTGGAAAAGGCCCTTACCTTCTTCATTACCCAATAGACGATCGGCATCCACATAAACATCAGTTAATGAAAGAGCTGCTGTGTTGCTGGCACGAATGCCGTGTTTATCCTCCGGTTTGCCTTTTTCAAAACCGTCAGCATCTTTTTCTACTACAAACCAGCTGGCGCCACCCGGTGCTTTAGCCAGAATTGTGTATAAGTCAGCATATCCGCCATTGCTGATCCACTGTTTTGAACCGTTTAATTTATAGCCGGTAATTTTACCATTTTTTTTAACTGGTGTCGCTGTTGTTTTTAATGCGCCCAAGTCACTCCCTGCTTCAGGCTCTGTAGCGCCATAGGCCATAAGCAAACCTTCTTCAGCAATTTTTGTCATCCATGTTTTATTTTGTTCGTGCGTTCCACCAAAAATAATCGGGTCACTGCCTAAAAATGTTGCTAATACACCCGTTGAAACGCCAAGATCTACTCTGGCCAATTGTTCACAAACACGGTAGACATCAAAAGCACCGCCATCCAACCCGCCAAATTCTTCGGGAATAAAAAGGAGATGTATCCCTAATCCCTCGCCGCACATTTGCTGAATTATATCTGCCGGGAATTCATCTTTTTCATCCAGTTCCAACAATACCTTATCTGTAAGTTCACTCTTTGTAAATTCTTTTATAGAGTCAATAATCATGTCGAGAGTTTCTTTATCCAAGCCGGCATTCATAATATTCTCCTTTTTTCATGCAATAATTGGATATTTTTTGTTCAGGTTATTTAAAGAGTAATTACTCTTATTATAAGAAATACATTATACTAAAAAAAACTGCTCAATAAAATAGATTGGAGAGTAATTTCGGATTTTTTTGTCCGAATTTATTTTTATGAACAGTAAAGAATAATCCACTAAAATAAACTTTTGATGCAACCTAAACACTTTTTATTTTAAACCATGTCTATTTATAATACCGTTTATAAAATTGTAGCTGCAATTCCATCGGGAAGTGTAATGGCCTATGGTCAGATTGCCGAACTCATTCCAAAATGTACAGCACGGATGGTTGGTTATGCTCTTTCAGAAACTCCTGACGAATTGCCGATTCCCTGGTGGCGTGTGGTTAATAGCCAGTTGAAAATAAGCTTGAGAAATGCAAATTCTCATCACATTCTGCAGAGAAAACTACTGCTGGAAGAGGGAATTCTCTTTAGCAAAAGTGGAAAAATAGATGAAAAATATAGATATATACTTTAGTCTGTTGGTCCTCCAAAATTTATCCAGAATTGATAATTAGTTTTAGGCAAAATTAATCGGAGGTATATATGAAGATATTACTTTTAGCTTTTACTCTTTCAATTTTTATTAATATGTGTGGTGATGGTGCCACTGTTCCTGATGCTGTGAAAAAGGCTTTTAAAGCTCAATATCCGAATGCGGTTGATGTGGAGTGGGAAAAAGAAGACAAAGGTTTCGAAGCTGAATTCAAGGATGGCAATAAAATGATGGAAGTTCTTTTTGATGCTGATGGCAAAGTACTCAAGGAAGAAGTGGATAAAGTTTTGGATGATGACGATGAAAATGATGAAGAAGATGAGGATGACGATATAGACGAAAAAAAGGATGAATAACAGCTCTTTTTAAATAGAATTAATTTTATCTAACGAATGGCTTTACATTTGATATTGTACTGACAACAAACTATCAAAAGAGTTCTTTCACTTTAAATGGAATTCTTGTTTGTAAATATTGGTTTGTTTCCTTTTGCTTTTGGATTTCCATAACAACGGCCATTCCGTTTATTACTTTACCAAATGCTGCGAATCCCTGTCCATCGGGATTACGTTTTCCCCCATAATCAAGCTGTGGTTGATCACCTATGCAAATAAAAAAAGCATCTGCAGCGCTGCCGGGCTGTGAGCGGGCCATTGAGATTATACCGTCTTTGTGTAAAATACCGGTTTGTTGAGTGTTTTCATGCTCAATAGCAGGCAGGCGGTCCGGGTGTTCATCTGCCCAAAGACCGCCCTGTATTACCTCTATTTTAATACTGTCTTTTGTTTGGTTTTGTATGGTAACAACCCGGTAAAACTCACCATCGTTATAACGATTTTCCCGGACGTATTTAAGAAAATTTTCTGCGCTTACGGGAGCTTCATCACTATAGATTTCAACAATAAAAGAACCCAGAGAGGTTTTAAACTCTACTTGCGGATATTGCCTGGAGCACGTAATAATTGTTAAAAAAAATAGAGCCACAAAAAGGTATTTGAATACTTTGGTCACCCGGCACCTCCTGATGCACCGCCGCCGCCAGCACCAGCACCTCCAGACATACCACCACCGGCGCCGGAAGCCGAGCTAATACTTGTTCCAGCAGCTGTTACGACAGAATTAATGGCAGATGAAAAATCAGAAGACCCGATACTGCCGATATACCATGGGAAAAAAGAACTATGTTGTTCTGCAGGAATAACATCTATTATATTTCCAAGAACCTTTTTACCTAGACCAAAAGCAATCGCAAATAAAAAATAATCACCAATATACTTTAAATTTACTTGTTGATGAGTATCCGGTGTAAAACGCTTTAAATAGTTTCTGAAGGCTTTCAATTTCTTCTTAAGCAGCTTTGTTTCTGCTGTAAACCTGAGAATAGTTATCGAAAGCACTAAACATATTATAGCCGGAATCAATAATAAAACTCCATTGCTACCCAGGCTGGCGATTAATATAATTCCAGTGATTAAAAACAGAAAAGAGATCGAAGCATTAATAATCGCGCCCTTAATACTTTTTTTATCATAATATATATTTTGATCTAAATGGAGTTTAACTATTTTTTTCCATGACCGGAACCATTTTTGCATTTTCGATGAGGCTTTTTTCATTTTGCGCGATGTAACCTGATCTTTACCCTCGGAAATAGTATTAAAAAGAAAATCAATAAAATCATTCTCGTAATCGCTTAATTTTTCTTTTTTCTCCAACCATTTTTTGCGATCTATTTTAATAATTATGGGCTCAGAACTATCATACCATTTTTTGGGATTTTCTGTATCAAGCTCAAGTTGCAAAATTCCTTTTTGTGCCAGGTAAAATATTATAGTAGCAAGGGTGCTGCCGGTAACACTATTATCAAAGTAAACACAATTTAAAAGCACGGGATGCATATTATCAGGAATATTAGCATCCATTTTTTGCGTGTAATTAATTTTAAAACCAACACCATATTTTCTATAGATCGTAATAAAAACAATGACTAACAATATTAAGAGTGGCATAGCTATGTCGTATGCTTTTTCATTATTAATAATTTTTTGTTCTTCATCGATAATGGCCTGTTTTCTTTTTTCGTTGGCATTAATAGAAAATTTGCGCTCTTCTTCCATTATCCTGCTTTCCTGACTGCCTTCCATGGTATTATTGCACAGCGGCACCCAGTCATTCGGGAATATTACCCGAGCTTCTACAAATTGCTCTTCTGGCAATTGACTGACCTTTAAAATTACATTATCCTTTTTAAATTCAACGGTTCCCCATAGTGGCCCATGTGCCCAGGCCCGAACGGGATTAAAAACAGCTTTACGGGGTAATTTAATTTCAATGGTTACGGATTCAGCGTATTTGGGATTGGCTTCGCCAATAAATTTCCAGTAAAGTTCGGCGATGTCATCATAAACCACCACAACATTGGAGATGGTATAATCAAGGTGAAACGTTTTGCTTTCATTTTTGGCTCTGTAATACCACTTTGCATAAAAATGATCGTTTTTCCTACCTAGCAATACATTG
>CAVRRG010000029.1:0-34059 GCA_963723365.1 Calditrichota bacterium
TCTATGTCATACTACTTGGTTCAGCGTATTGCTGTTGAAGGTGAAGTACCAACCTACAGACGCCGATGAAGCGCAGCGCCTGGAAGAGGAGCTCGGAACTATTACGCTGAAGCCCAACGAAAACCCCAAGTTTATGATGGAGAGGCTGCAGCTAACCAACGAGAGCATCAAGCTCTGCGATACAACAATGGCGAAGAACCATATCGCTTTGACCAAGATGGCATTGCAATGCATGGCGCAGTCCGGAGAAGACACGTGGAAAACGTATCAAACCGTGCACGAGAAGGAAGCTACAGCCGGCACAAAAAGCTGGGAGGACTGGATGCAACACATTGAATCCAAGTGAGAAGATGATATCAAGCCCAAGGTCAAGGCTCCGAACGTCGAAGCGAATTCAGTGACGATTGGCAACAAGAATTGCATCTGCGGCTGGTGCGGTCTGAAGAACCACCTCGAAAAGGACTGTCGCAAGAAGAAGCGCGGTGAACCAAAGAAAACATCCGGCGGCACCAACAGCAACGGCAAGGGCGGAGGCCCCGGCAATGGCGCGGGCAATGGCGCGGGCAAGGAAATCAAGTGCTGGAAGTGTGGAGGACCCCATTTCAAGCGCGACTGCCCGAAGAAAGACCAAGGCGGCGGAGGTGGCGGCAACGCCGACAGTCTCTTCGTCGGAACTGTCGAAGTCAGTAGCGACAAGCCAAGAGGAGCGCGAATAATCGTCAATGGAGAAGCTGTTCGTTTTTCAGTAAATGAGATCGACAGCGTCAAGCTCAAGGAATGCTTCGAGCTCATGCAAGAACAAGGTCTCAAGTTCGAACCATTTGATATGGCATTTCCTGCGGAGGGAATTGAGAATTCTTTTACACCCAGTTCAAACGCTTTGGAAGCGGCCACACTTAGGCCTCTGGCCTTAAAAGATCCCGTTGGATTTACTCCTTCATCTTTTATATAAAGACGCTCAAAACCCATTTCAGAGCTTAACCGAGTAGCTTTGATAAGCGGTGTAAAACCCTCTCCAAGCGACAGAATATATTTGGGGTTTTTTATGGGCAATAGCTCCCTGTAACGCCAAAGTGTTTCATCGCGTTTTGATAAATCTTCTTTGGGAACAGTTTTCTTCATCTGCTCAAGATTGTATCTTGCTAAAAGTGGCTTTCCACACTCTGGACAAAGATTCCAAATTTTGTCGGCAGTAAATGTTTTGGAGCATAAAGAACATTCCAGATGCGCTAGGTAGCTCATTCTATTCTTTCATCCTCTTTATCGGTGGCTATTGTAGGTATTTTTTAAAAATGAATTTTCAAGAATAACCTGTTCTTCAGCGGCGAGAACATTTGTATCTATTGTTGTTAAGCAGTCTTCTAATTGTTGCATTGTTCTTATGCCGCAAACAGCCGATGTTATTGCTTTATTATATAGAACAAAATGCAAAGCAGTCTGCGCATTACTGCGCTTTCTGCGTGACACCTGTAAAATGGCTTTTTGAGCTAAATTAACTGTTGCCAGATCATAATCCAGATAAGATGATGCCTTTTTATCGGCCAGCAAACCCTTGGCAAGAGTTCCCCTTGCCAAAACACCGACATTATTTTTTTTTAGCAGATCAAGGCAGGTTTCCTGCGGTCTCCTGTCTAACAGGCTGTACTGCATCATAACACTTACAATATTTGATTTTTCAATATATTTTCTAATTACATTAGGCCGTATTGATGATATTCCATAGTACAGAATTTTACCCTGTTGCTTAAGAATTTCAAAGGCCTCAATTGTATCATCTATTGGATCCTCAATAGTGCCACCATGCAGTTGGTATAAATCAATATAATCTGTTTGCAGCCGTTTTAAACTATTTTCGACAGCACCTAGAATATATTTTTTTGAAGGGTTCCAGCTCCAGCCTTTGCCATCATTATTCAACTGGTTTCCCACTTTTGTAGCAATTAAAACTTTGGCACGAACCTTTTTAACGGCTTTCCCCAGCATTATTTCGTTTTGTCCATTATCATACAAATCAGCTGTATCAAAGAAATTTATTCCATTGTTAAAAGCATGTTGCAGCAAAGCTTTATTTTTAGAAAAATCATTTGTTAATGACATGCAGCCGAAGCTGATCTCGCTAATTTCTAAATTTGATTTGCCCAGAATTCTGTACTTCATTAAACCCCAATGCTGAATTTGTAAAAAATTGAAATGAAATTATTTATCTGTTATTTCAAAGAAATCTTCTTTAACGATATCTTTCGGTTTGTCTTTGGCGGTAAGATCAAATTCTATTTTTTTAAATAGTTTATTGAAACTTGCCCACTTATATTTTTTTGAAAAAACAATAATAGCAAAAATGGATGAAGTAATCCAAAGACCAAGCATAAATTCCGGATTAAGCTCTTTGACTTTAAAAAGAGCATTTGTCTGAAGAGCGCCCCCACTATAACTAACTACAGCGGCAGCAAAAATATTATTTGCGGCGTGGATTCCTAATGGTATTTCTAAACCATCGTCCATTATTGTGATAATACCTAATATCAGGCCGAAGCTAACATAAAAAACCATCATAATTGCAAAACCGAATTTCTCCACCTCAGGATTTGCGAAGTGCAATAATCCAAATATCAAGGAAGTCACAATTAATGGAGTAAGCCTGTATACGCCAACCAATCCAATACCCTGCATAAGATATCCACGCATAAAGATCTCTTCAAAACTGGTTTGAATAGGTAATAGTAAAACAGAAATAAGCAACAGAGGTAAAAACAGCTCAAGATCGAATAAAAACTCATAATTTTCGGGATACATTAAATAGGAAACGAATTCAAGAAATGCTGATAATACAAACCACAGGAAAAAAGCATAAAACACTTTATCCCACCTGATTTTTGGCTGGCTGGTTATAATCTTTTTAAAGTTCTTATTATGCAGCAAGCGCACTGCTACAAAAAGTGCCACTAAACCAAAAGCAAATTGCGTAATAAGAAGCAATAATCCCGTATTTGGATCAATTCCTAAAACTGAAAAGTCCATAGATTTTTCAAAGTCTGTTAATTTTTCTGGTGTTAATCCGCTTAGGAAAATTGTTAGAGCAAATGGAATAGCTCCTACAAATAGACCAATAACGACAATTACTATACCTGCAAAGTACCTCCAGATATAACTTCCAAGCATATTTTTTTCATTTGATACGAGCTCTAAAAACATTATTAATCCTTTCCTAAATTGAAGTCCTTTTGCGGTCGACAATTTAATCAAATTTGATAAAGTTAGAAATTAATTGTTTTTTAATACTATGTGAAAGGCCCGAAAGCTATATTTAGGTTGCCTGTTTTTTTTATAGATGTTATATTCAAAACCTTGTAAGCGGGAAAAAAAATGCCTAAAGACTTTTTATGGACTAACATTTTTAAACCAAATGCGGTTGTTGAGGAAAATATTTTCTCAGTTTTAAAACGCATTCCTATTTTTCAGGATCTCAGTTATAAAGAGCTGAAAAGCGTTGAGCGCATCTTACACCGTAGAAGCTACAAAACAGATGAAGCAATTTTTAACGAAAATGAACCGGGTGTAGGGATGTATATCATTGAATCAGGAAAAGTCCATATTACGCTGGGGAAAGAAAATAAATTGCTGGTATTGCTTTCCAAGGGTGATTTTTTTGGGGAAATGGCTTTGATATTAGAAGGCCACAGAACTGCATCCGCCTTTGCCAAAGAACCAACAAAACTGCTCGGATTTTTTCAACCTGATTTATTTAACTTGCTTGAGACAAACCCCAAAACAGGTAATAAAATTTTGCAGAGACTGGCCAAAATGATTGCAGAACGCTTACGCGTGGGTACAATCGAAAATCGTGAACTTAAAACCAGGTTAAACGATTTGTCCGCTGAACTGGCGGCTCTTAAAAAAGATGATAAGGCAGGTTAATGGATATTGCCAGAATCCTTAAATTTTTTGGGGTCAGTGCTATAATAGCAGTAGTAATCTGGCTAATCGTGCTTTTAAAATCTATAATATTTCTTTTAGTAATATCAGCAGTCATAGCTTATATTCTTGATCCATTCGCCAGCTTCCTGGAGTTTAAGAACTTCTCGCGCTTGAACGCTACTCTCATAGTTTTTTTGGGTCTGGGTCTAATCACAGCGCTTTTGTTCTATTTACTTGTTCCTTCTTTAATTAATGAACTTACTTACTTACAGGAAGGTTTTGGCGGCTCAAAAGCTTCAGAATTACTAAATAAATTTGAAGAAAATATTCAGTCGGTCATTCCAATGCTAAAAGGGCAAAATTTTGGGCTTTATGGCCATCTGCAGGATTTTCTAAAAAATACAACAGATTCTTTTTTTCTTATATTAGTTGACTTGGTTTCGCTGGTATCAACTGCTGTGATAGTTCCGTTTACAGTTTTCTTTTTATTGAAGGACGGTCGCAAAATGAAAAAAAGTTTCTTCAACACGGTCCCCAACAAATATTTTGAAATGTCACTTAATTTATTTGATAAAGTAGACAGGCAATTAGGAGGCTATCTGAGAGGTCAATTTCTCGATTCTTTAATTATTGGTCTTCTTTCAATAATTGCTTTGATGATACTAGATGTTAAATATTTTGTTCTTATCGGTCTTTTTGCCGGATTAGCTAATATGATTCCCTATGTTGGTCCGATGGCGGGTATGATTGCCGCTGGTTCTGTTGTTTTAATTAATAATGGCAGCGGGGAAGATATCATCTGGGTTCTGGGAGCATTTGGAATTATTCAGTTAATTGATAATGTAGTGGTTCAACCGGCGGTGCTTGCTAAGAGCGTTAATCTCCATCCTTTGATAATAATTTTTGCTATTATTACTATGAGTCAATTTTTCGGTATTGTAGGAATGCTGGTAGCAATACCAGTAACAGGAATTTTAAAAGTTGTTACAATTGAAATATATAAAAGTGTGAAACACTATAATTTAGTTTAAATCTTAATTTTATGTTTTTGTAGTTTTAAAAAGTCATTCAATAAAATCATGGATAATGTTAGAAAAAAACAGTAAAATCTCTGTAGCCGATTATTCTCCGATTATTACTTTTGTTTTAAGTTATTTCCTTATTCACCTGCTTGATTTTCAGGAAGCGACCAATTTTGTTATTGCAGCTCTATTTAGTCTGCTGGCCTATATGGTGGAAATTCATTTTTTAAAGGAAGATTATACGGTAAATAATGAAAGCCTTACCAAAACAAATTTCTATACAGGTATTTTAACTTTTGCTTTTGTATTGATTTTTGTAATTGGTCTTTTAAACTGGTTTAGACTGGTCTCAGCTTCCTTGAGAATGGGATCAATGATTATTGCTATGATTGTTTATATGGTAATAATGTTCCGGGCGATTCACATTCTGGTTGATGTAAGATTAAATTCAAAAAAGAAAAATTGATTTTTATGAGATATTTTTATCTAATTATTCTAATTACCATCCCTGTTTGGGCTCAGGAAAATTTTCAGACAAAAATCCTGGAGGCTAAAAATAAAGTCTTCCCGGCCCTTGTTCATATTCAACCCGTGAAAGAATTTTTCTCAGAAGGAGAAAAACAAAAAGTGCAGGTTACAGGAAGCGGTGTTGTTATAAGTTCGGATGGCTATGTTGTTACAAACAATCATGTAGCTGAGAAAGCAAATTTTGTAAAATGTATGCTTTCTTCTAAAATTGAAATAACTGCAAAGGTAGTCGGTCTGGATCCCTGGACTGATTTGGCGGTTCTAAAATTAAATCTGCAGGAAGCAAATATCGATTCGTTGCCATTTGCCGGATTTGGGGATAGTGATCAAATCGAAGTAGGTCAAATTGCAATTGCCTTGGGATCTCCATTAGGATTAGCGCGTTCTTTGTCTCTTGGAGTTATAAGTTCCGTTGACCGGTACTTTAATGATGAAGGTGAGATGATTTCTCCCTTTAATTTATGGATTCAAACAGATGCAGCAATTAATCCCGGCAATAGTGGCGGACCATTGATAAACCTCAATGGTGATATAATTGGTATCAATGCACGGGCTGTCGTTTTTGGTGAAAACCTTGGATTTGCGATACCTGCAAATATTGTTAAATATGTTGTTAATCAGATAATTCAGAACGGAGAAGTCGAGCGTTCTAATATTGGTGTAGAGTGGCAGGAAATTAAAGAGTATCGGGAGTCATTAAAACAACCGGATTTAGCAGGTGTATTAGTAGCTGGTGTGGAAGAAGCTTCACCCGCAGATTTAGCCGGATTGAAGGCAGGGGATATTGTTACCCAAATTAATGGTAATAATATGTTCGCTATTCATTTAGAGGAGCTTCCGAAAATAAGACTCTTTATTGCTAATCTGCCCGTAAAATCAAAAATTCATTTAACCGTTCTACGGAATGGCAAATCGCAACAAATAGTTATTAAAAGTGATAAGCAGAGTAAATTTCGAGGTAATGAGTTTATATGTGAGGAGTGGGGCTTATCGGTACAGGAGATTACCCCGCGCATTGTAAAAAATTTCCAGCTAAAATCTGATAAAGGAATTCTCATTTCAAGCATTAAAGCTGGAAGTAAAGGATCGAAAGCAGAAGTAAGGCCGGGACAAATTCTGCGCAAGGTTGATGGAATTGAAATTGTGAATTTAGAAGATTTTAAAACCAGGTATGAAAAATACAAGAAACAGACGGAAAAGTCATTCTTATTATTCCTTCAATATGGACAGAACAATCAATTTGCTTTAATTGAAGGAGATAAAACAAATGGTTTTTAGATTCGCTTGTATCTCTGTTTTTTTGGTTTTTACTTCTGTTTCTGCTCAATCTCAAAACACCTGGAATAAAATTATAGAAGAGCTGGGAAAAAATTTTGTAAGTATTGAATATTATGAAGAGGTCAATTCTTCTGCATCAACAACGAATGGTAATAAAATTAAACGCAAACTGAATGGGGTGCTTGTTGATTCCAGCGGCCTGATAATGACAGCCTCATCCATTTATAAAGCTACATTAGGCTTTTCCGGCGGACCGCAATTTGGCAGCACAACAGTTCCAACAGATATAACAGTGCGTTTTCAATCCGGAAAGATATCCGACGCTAGTTTTGTTGGTAAGGACGATGATAAACATGTCGCATTTATACGAATTAATGAACCTGTTGAAACCAGCAAGCTGAGTTTTGAAGGAAATTCTGATTATAAAGTTGGTCAGGATATATTTATGGTTTTTCAACTTGCTGAACAACATAAATACTCCTTGATGGTCCTAAAGAAAACAATTAACAGTATCATCTATGGACCACCAAAAACAATTCTTTCGGATGCTCAGTTATCACAAAATAAATTCGGTGTTGCCTGCAATAGTGAAGGTTCACCTATCGGTATTTTTTATGAGCAGGGTGCGCATTATTCCTTTGATTACAATCCATCATTACCAACATTTGTGGAAATTATGCTGGCAGAGTCTTTCAACGATTTAATAAAAGATCCTCCCAAATATGAAAAGAAAAATACAAGCCGCAAAAAGTGGTTAGGTGTAAATATGCAGCCGTTCACAAGGGAATTAGCTAAGTATTTTAATGTTGGGGATGTTGAAGGTATTTTAATTAACACTGTATTGGATGAGTCACCGGCAAAAAAGGCTGGAATCAAAATTGGTGATGTAATTATTGAGATCAACGGGATTAAAATAGCAGCAGAAGCTAATACAGATATGCAAGTATTTAGAAATACAGTGCGTGAATTTGTCGGCGATAGGGCATCTGTAAAAATTTGGCGTGCCGGGAAAATATTGCACCTAAAGGTGGAGTTGGCTGAAGTGCCCATAAGTCAATATCTGGCTGATGAGGTTTCAAACGAGCTACTTGGCTTTAGTGCAAAGGAATTAACAAAGGATATTATTCTGGCAAAAAAACTGAGTTTTGACGTAAATGGAGTTTGGATAAGCCGCGTTGAACGCGCCGGATGGGCAGATCTTTCCGGTTTAAACGTTGGCGATTTGTTATTAAAAGTAAACAGCAAAGACTTGCAGGATTTAAATCAGCTAAAAGATTTATTGCAGGATTTTGAAATGGAAAAGCCTGAGTATATAAGTTTCTTTATTAAAAGAAGATCTGAGACTCGATTTCTTTTTATAAGAACTAATTTTAACTAACGAGGAGGGTTATGGATTTTCTGAAAGTAATTTTTGCAAAGCAGCACGAACTAAATCAAAGAATCTTGAAAGAACGTCATCAACAGGACTATGATGAAATATGCAACCAGGAAAACCAGGATAAGGTAACTGTTAAACAAAGAGTCGATTGGCTGTTAAATTATAACCGGGCTCAAATACATGAGTCAATAGAAATGGAAGATGACCTGCCATGGAAATGGTGGAAAGACAAGGATAGCATTGATTGGGATCATGTAAGAATGGAACTAATTGATGAATTACATTTTTGGGTTAGTAAATGCCAGCTTGTCGGATTAGATCCGGATAGCCTCACTGAACTTTATATGAAGAAAAATAAGCTCAATAACATTCGTCAGGATAAAGGTTACGGAAGAAATTACGATAAAGTAAATAAAGAGGGCATTGAAGATAACAAGCGTATTGATGAAATAATTGACGAGAATTAAAACAGAACTTTTAATTCGTGTTAATTTTACATCATCCAATATGTAATAAATAAGTTTAAGACCTGAAAGGACAGATGAAAAAGGTTTTAGTTGTTGATGATGAGTTTAATATCAGAGATCTTTTAAAAGAATTTCTTGTTTCAAATAATATTAAAGTTAAAACTGCGGCAAATGGAGAAGAAGCCCTGGAAATTTTAAATAATTTTAAACCAGATTTAGCAATTGTTGATATTCAAATGGCTGTAATGGACGGAATTGAGTTTTCAAAAAAAGTTCTTTCAGATAAACCAGCCTTTCCGATTGTTATGATCACCGGTCATATCAAGAAATACAATCTTAATGAAATCCTTTCTTTGGGTGTAAAAGAGGTAATTGGCAAACCGCTCGATTTAAGGACCTTTTTGAACACTGTTAATGATTATATGAATTAATTATTTCCGGAATGCCATTCAATTTATTTCAAAAACCCCCAAAAATAAATTACCTAGAGACTGATAAAGGATGTCCTTGATTCTAAGAAAAATCTTTCTACTCACTGTGCTTTCAACTGCTGTTTTTGCTCAAACCTATTTATGGCCAACCAATTCCAGTAAGTATCTGGCATCTAGTTTTTGTGAATACAGGCCTGGCCATTATCATGCGGCTATAGATATAAAAACCTGGAACTCGGAAGGCTATGAATGTTATGCCGTAGAAGATGCCAAAATACACCGCATTAATTTATCAGTGCATGGAGCGGGGAAAGCTCTCTATTTAAAATTAAAGGATGGTCGTTTTGCTGTTTATTTTCATCTTCAGAAGTTTCCTGATAAAATTGAAGAAGAGCTCCGTAAACTTCAAATTCGGAAAAAAAAGTATTCTGTTGAATGGTATCCTAAGGACTGGTTTGTTCAAAAAGGTGAATTAATCGCTTATACCGGACAAACGGGCATTGGTGTTCCACACCTTCATTTCGAAATTCGCAGTGCATCAAATATTCCCATAAATCCGATACCCTTTTTCAACGATGTAAAGGATCAGATTCGGCCTCAGTTAAAGAACATTTTGGTTATCCCTCAGAATAAGAACAGCACAGTAAACGGCTCTTTCCTTCCTCGCAGTTATTCTCTGTCGTATATACGTAATGGTGTATTCATAATAGATGACCCTATCTATGCAGAAGGTCTTCTTGGTTTAGCTGTTAGTGGGTATGACCAGGCAAACGATGTTAGTAATAAATTAGGTTTTTATTCAACAAAAATGAGTGTAGAAGGAAAAAAAATTTTTCAATATGCCTATGATGAAATCAGTTTCAAGCAAACCCGTTTTGTCGATATTGATATCTTTTATCCTGAAAAAGTAAAAACAGGAATTCGTTATAATAAACTATTTTTAGAACCATTTAATAAACTTAGTTTATATGACAGAACATTAGGCTCTGGACTGATTTCCTTGCATAGCGAAAAAACTTCTTTTGAAATAGAAGTAACGGATTTTTTTGGAAACATAAGTATCATAAAAGGCGTGCTCCTGCCTTATCCCCAACAACCGATAAAGCCGGCACAGGCCAACTCGTATGACGGATCTGCCTTTATAAAATTATTTATCCCCGATAGTGTTAAATCCATTGAGATCTTTAGTAATGACCAAAAAGATGAAAAAACAAAAATAAAGTATTTTGAGATAGTAAATCGCCACCCAATGGATGGGGGCTCTCAGGCTCTTGTTAAAGTGCGTTTGCCGGAGAAAGGAATTTCAATGCTTTACGCAGATGTTGAAAATAAAAAGAGAGAAGTGCGTTCTACGCAAATAAGAATTAATAATTTAATTGAGCAAAAAATTCAATTTGATTCCTGGGTTATGGGTAAACATCTATATTTTTCATTTCCTGAATTAACCGGACATGAGAATTTAAATGTAGAGATAAAAAATAATGGGAAACTATACAAAACAAATTTAAATACTTTGACCGGTGCAGCAGAATTAGTTCTGGATGAAGATGAAATAAAGGCAGACTCTCTTGGGATTGTAATAAAGAATTATAACACGGTTTATATTGATACTTCCATGCGGGTTAATAAAATGGATCCTATAAAAAACCAGGAGTTCTCCTTCTTTAATAACTCTGTTAAAATTGAAACGCGGAAGGATAGTCCATATGAAGCTTTGTTTTTTGATGTTAAATCCGTTGATCTTTTTACTGAAAATTTCGGACTTCCATTTTCAAAGCAGGCGTTTTTTAATCGATGGCGGTGGCTATCCATTGAATCGGAGTATAAATATTTCAATACGACCTGATTCTAATTTGTCTCCTTTAAACAAAACTTCGATCTTCAGCCTTAATGATGGAGAACTGGAATATGAGGGAGGAGTTTACAATCCTGCTAACGGATACATTTCCAAGCGAATCAGGAGTTTCGATACTTTCCTGCTTGCTGCAGATACAATTGCTCCCAAAGTAGAAATTTATTCTCCCCAAAAAACGGTTTACGAATTACTACCCGAGATTAGCTTCAAAGTTGAAGATCATGAATCCGGTATTGGTGATGCTGATAACATTCAAATCTATTTTGACGATCAATATATCGTTTCGGAATGGGATCCTGAACGAGATTTAGTTAAAGGCACTGTTCATTTTACCCCAACACAGGGCGAGCACCAACTCAGAATTTCTGTGAGGGACAGGCTTGATAATATTACAGAGATAATAAAGGTGCTTACAATTAAATAATTTCCTGCTCTTTAAGATTTTTTATCTCTTCTTTAGTATAGCCTATCTCATTCAGTATTTCATTGGTGTGAGAAGATAATCTTGGCGGCGGAGATTCTACTTTCCCCGGTGTTTTGCTAAATTTAGCAGTCAGATTAAATAGCTGTAGTTTACCGATTTCTGTTTCATCTATTGTTTCAATAGTTTCCCGGAATTTTATTTGATCTGTTATTAATGCCTCCTGCATTGAAAGAATAGGTCCCGATGGGACACCTTCTTTGTTAAGAACATCAACCCAATAATCCGTGTTATGTTGTTTAAGTTTTTCTTCCAGTAAAGGAGTTAGAGCTTTCCTGTTTGCCTTACGATTATCTCTTTCCTCAAAACGCGGATCACTCTTTAAATCATGAACTTTCAGGATATCACAAACGTTGTGCCATTGTTCCTGTTTATTGGCTGCAATATTTATGTAGCCATCTTTTGTGCTAAAGGTTCCCGAGGGGGCTGCTGTGAAATTATCATTTCCCAACAAGGTTGGAGGTTTACCACCAATAAGCCAATTGGCTGCAACCCAGCCCATGAGCGGCATAATGGAATCCAATAAAGCCACATCAATGAATTGTCCCTCGCCAGTCCGTTCCCTGTGAAACAAAGCACCCATAATTGCGAAAGCCGCATTCAGTCCAGCCACCGTGTCGCATACCGGAAAGCCTGCACGCAGAGGATTAAATGATTCATCGCCATTTATGGCCATTACCCCGCTTAAACCTTGTACAATCTGATCGTAAGCTGGTTTTAATGCATCTGGACCTTCCTGGCCAAAACCGGAAATGGCACAATAAATAATTTTAGCATTAATTTTAGAAAGTTCTTCGTAAGAGAATCCGAGTCTTTTCATAACACCCGGTCGAAAGTTCTCAACGACTACGTCAGCCGTCTTTGCCAATTTGCGAAAGATTTCTTTTCCTTCCTCGGCTTTAAGATTTAGAGTAATAGACTTTTTATTCGCATTCTGGGCAAGGAAGCTTGTACCCATCAGTTGCTGATTATACTCAGGTTTATTCCCCAATTTACGGGCAAGATCCCCACCATTGGGATTTTCAATTTTAATAACTTCTGCTCCGGCGAGAGAAAGATGAAGTGTAGCGAATGGCCCGGAGAGAACATTTGTTAAATCAAGCACCCTAATATTTTCCAGTAATTTCATTGATATAATCCTTATTCGATTTTTATTCCACCGGTCTTATAAACCATTCCTGGTAGTTCTCTTTTAAAAAAAATTTCGGCTTCTTGGGCTACTTCAATTATAGGCAGCAAAGATATATCCCTTCTTAAGCCCATTTTATGCAGCATATGCACCAGGTCTTCCGTGCTAACATTGCCCCCGGCTATTGATGTGAATGGACAGCCCCCCAATCCGGCGAAAGAGGACTCTAAAGAATTAATACCAACCTCCATAGCGGCAAAACAATTTGCAATAGCCATGCCATAGGTGTTGTGAAAATGTCCGGTCATTTCTAATGTTTTATCAATTTGATAGACGCTATTGAACAAACGTTTTACATGATCCGGCGTTGCATGCCCCGCTGTATCGGCCAGGCTTAGATTTTTAAAACCAGCGTCCAGATACTCTTTTATGATTCGTAAAACCTGCTCTTCTTTTATCGGGCCTTCATAACCGCAACCAAAGGCAGATTGGACGGACAACTGTACTTTTTTCCCTGCAGAATGTGCTTCTTTGGCGATGAGTAAAATGCGGGTTAATGCTTCATCTACACCCATCTTTGTGTTTTTCATGCTGTGTGTTTCGCTTGCTGAAACGCCGAGGCAGATCATATCTACTCCACAGGCCACAGCCCTTTCAAAACCCCTTTCGTTTAATACAAGTCCGGAAAGAGTCACCTTGCTATAAATTGAAGATTTCAATTGTTTAAAAAGTTCATCTGTATCCGCCATCTGCGGGACATATTTAGGATGAACGAATGATCCAACCTGTACAATATCCACACCGGACTGAACAAGTTTATTGATCCAGTTAATTTTAATATTAGTTGGTACGGTCTTTTCTTCCATTTGCAATCCGTCACGCGGACCAACCTCATGAATTAATATGGTCTTCATTCTATTTCTCATTTTTATCAAGGCAAATCAATATTAAGATCAATTAATTTCCCATTACGGATATCAAAAACCCAGCCATGGATATGTATTTCTTTTTTAAGATATAATTTATGAACATCCTTATTGTTAAAAATATTTAAACACTGTTCGTAGACATTAAATTCTACCAGTTTTTTGTATCTTTCATCCTCATTTTCGATAGAATTTAAATTTTCATCATACTTTTTTATAACATCGCGGATATTTTTTAGCCAGGGCTCAAGAACACCGAAATTAGTATCCTCCATGGCTGCTTTTACGCCACCGCAGAAATAATGTCCGCATACCACTATGCTTTTTACCTTTAAATATTGAACAGCGAAATTTATAACCGAATTAACGTTAAGATCATTTATGGGTACCAAGTTGGCAATATTTCTGTGCACAAAAACTTCACCTGGTTCAGCACCCATAAGTTCTTCGCTGCTTACCCTGCTATCTGAACAGCCGATATATAATACTTCGGGGGCCTGGCCTTTGGAAAGCTCTTTAAAATAATTTTTATCCAGCGCTAATTTATCGCGAACCCATTTACGGTTATTTTCAAAAATTTTCTGGATTAACATCAAGTTCCTGATTATTTAGTACTGTTTTACAATTTAGCGGCTACTTCTTTAGCTACCTCTAACGATGTATTATTTCCACCCATGTCATATGTTTTAACCTGTCCTTCTTTTATTACTTCTGCAATTGCATTTTCCAGTCGCACAGCGCTTTCTTTCTCACCCAGCCAATCCAGCATTAGTTTAGCTGTTAAAAACATAGCCATCGGGTTTACTTTATATTTACCGGCGTACTTTGGCGCGGAACCATGTGTTGGTTCAAAAACGGCATATGTCATCACCAATATTTCCGCTTGACGCAAATCCAAGTCCACCCACAAGTTGCGCTGCTAAATCAGATAAAATATCACCAAACATATTTTCGGCAACCATCACGCCGTAGTCCATCGGATTTTTTACCAGCCACATGGTTTGTGCATCAATATTGGTTTCCCACAGATCAATACCCGGATAATTCTTTTGCAACTTCACGTGCCGTGCGGATCATTAGGCCACCGGTTTCGCTGAGTACATTTGGTTTGTCAACACACGGTTACTGATTTATAGCCATATTTTTTAGCATATGTCAAAAGCTTGTGTAACTATATTACGACATTTTTGTCTGCTCATTATACGTGTGGATAAGTGCCAGGTTGTCCAAGCCCATACTCTGCAAATTTTTTCATTTTAGGATGATTTTTATCTAATACGTCAAATACTTCCTGGGGAATAGGATGAAACTCAATCCCTCCATACATTCCTTCTGTATTTTCACGAAAAACAACTAGATCAATACCTTCCTTTAAATTAAGAGGATTACCCGGATAAGCTTTACAAGGACGCAGGTTTGTATGCAGGTTAAATTGTTGTCTCAGGCGCACAATCGGGCGAAAAATATACCAGACCTTTATCTTGCAAGTTTTCATCCAGTTCTTCTGCTGCTTCTTCTTTCGGTTTAGATGTAATAGCTCCAAACAGAGCGCAGTCGGTTTTTTTCATCATATCAACGGTGCGCTGCGGCAGGGGTTCCCCTTCATGTTTCCAAAATTCCCAGCCGATATCACCATGGATATATTCAGCATCAAATTTTAGTGCATCTAAAACAATGCGTGTTGCTTCCATTACGTCATTACCCACTCCGTCACCGGGTAGCCATGCAATTTTATACTTGGCCATTTTCTCTCCTCAAATGTCAAATTTCAATTATTAAAAACTAAGATTTAAGAGACAAAGTTAAGCAAAAAAAAAGTGGATAGAAATAGGGCAGAAAGGTTTATTTTAACAACCCTCCGGGAAAAATTCCCGGAGAGTTATAAAACATTATTTAAGGGGCTTCTCTGATTTATCTTTTATGACTTCCATTGCCGTGGCAATCATACCGCCTATATCACGAAAGGTTGGATGGAATTATCAAAGAGTTATTGGTTTTTGCTAATTTTCCAAATTCCTGTAAATACTGTTCTGCTACCCTTAAATTTACCGCATTCATTCCACCTTTTTGATTTATTGCTGATGCAATTTCCCGGATACCAGTAGCTGTAGCAAAGGCTACTGCTTCAATTTCTGATGCTTGACCTTGAGCCTCATTAATGCGTTTCTGCTTTTCACCTTCCGAACGTGCAATCAGCTCCTGCCTGTCGCCTTCAGCACGATTAATTTTGGCCTGCCTGTCACCTTCAGATTCCGCGATAAGCGCTCGTTTTTCTCTTTCGGCGCGCATATGTTTTTCCATGGCATCTTTTATACTTTGTGGTGGAACAATGTTGCGGACTTCATAGCGGGTCACCTTTACACCCCATGGGTCAGATGCTTTATCTACCGCATCAACAATAGCCATGTTTATTGTTTCACGCTCTTCAAACGTTTTATCTAATTCCAATTTTCCGATAACGCTGCGCATTGTTGTTTGAGCAAGTTGTGTTGAAGCGAATTGAAAGTCATTTATTCCATAACTGGCTTTTTGAGGATCTACAACTTGCAGATATAAAATACCATCTACTTCAACGGAAATATTATCTCTGGTAATACAGACTTGTGGTGGAACATCTACTGCACGTTCTTTTAATGAGTGTTTATAGGATATATTATCCAAAAAGGGAACCAAAATATGAAAACCAGCTTCCAGTGTACCACGATATTTACCGAGACGCTCTAAAATAAAAGCGGATTTTTGAGGAACAATAGTTATTGTTTTAACAAATAATATTAAAGCAAAAATGATCAGACCTATTAAAATTAAAGTTGTAGCATTCATTTTTATCTCCTTTAAAGTGGTTCTACAATAAGGGTAATGCTTCTTCTGTCAATTATCTTTACCGTATCGCCTTCATTTATTTCAACAGAAGATTCAGCCTTCCAGGCTGCGCCCTTTAATTCTACTTTTCCAGGTTTATTGTTGCTTATACTCTTTGTACAGATGGCTTTATGTCCGATAAACTCATCATCATTATCCAGATTAATAATAGAATCCAATTTGAATACTTTTTTGAAATATCTACGAAACAGAGCCAAAAGAATTATTGATGAGAGAAGAAATATCAGTAGCTGTGCCGTTATTTCGATGTCTGTAAATAAACAAATGCCTGCTACTATCCAGGCACCTATTCCAAAAAAAGCGATAATTAATCCCGGAGCGGCAAATTCTATCAATAAAAAGACAAGACCTATTATAAACCAGATAATTTCGGGTTTTAATAATTCATTAAAGGTATCCATAAATCCTCCTGGTTGAAAGGGTAATTGATTTATGATAAAGTATGCAGAAAGAGTTACATAATATAAGTTGAATTAATATCATTAACATGTTTTTCCATTCTTATCTATATAGCAGGAATCACCCTGGAATTGATTCCATAGTTCCATTGTTTTTTGCAGCTCATCTATAAAGGCTTTAATAGCTGAATGGCCCAACGTTTTTTTGCTGCTTTCAAGAATAACGGGAGCAGAATGGGAAGGATTATCTTCTAAAAAAAATATCTGATGAGCTACGACAAGTTTTTTTAACATATCTTCTGCCTCGTAGCATTTTAAACAATCTTTTTTGTGTTTATAAAAAACAATCATATTTAATGTACTTTTAGTATAACCATGGTCATATCGTCATGCTGAGGTGTATACCCCGCAAACGAGTTAATTTCATCGATAGCTTTTTTAAGTAGTTGACTTGAATTGCCTTTATCATTTTTATTCAGAAAATCCAGAAACCTTTCCTCACCATATTCTTCACCCGCCTCATTCATGGCTTCTGTAAAACCATCTGTATAAAAAATGAGGGTATTACCGGATTCAAGCTGTAGCTCTCCTTCAACAAGAGTTTTCGTAAATATTTCACCCATTTCCAATCCTAAACCAATGCCGGCAGGCTGCAAAATTTGAGGTGTGCTTTTCTCTTTGTTTAATACTATGGCCGGATTATGCCCGGCCCTGGAGAAAGTAAGTTTTTTGTTAGCTGGATCAAGAACGGCGTAAAACATACTTACATACCATGATTTCTCAATAGTTCTATACATCAGGCTATTCACTTTGGAAAGAACAATTTTCGGAGAAATATCAGATTCTGCGTGTGATTGCAGGATTCCCTTTGTCAATGTCATGTAAATAGCAGCAGGTACTCCTTTTCCTGAAACATCGGCAATTGCCAGGGCTATTCGGTTATCTTTCAGTTTTATAAAATCAAAATAATCACCACCAACTTCCAGGGCAGGTTTACACATTCCGGCAATATCAAATCCTTCCAAAGAAGGTTGTTCCTTTGGTAAAAGACCAAGTTGAACTTTCTTGGCAATATCTAATTCCTGCTGCATACGTAATCGTTCTTTTATCCTGCGGATATGTTCCGGCTCAGACTTTGGATTATATTCAAAATACTTCCCTTTAAACCAGGCCGTTACTCCCCAGATAAAAATGCCTGCTAATAATATTATATAAATTAACGCCTGGTTTATATAGAAAGGGTTATCTGCATAAAAGAAATAATTTACGGCGAACAAACCGAAGAACATAACAGCGGATGACATGCTGGCCAACAGGCCGTATTTCCAAAAAATCCATCCTTGAATTAAACCATAAAAAAAGTATGGAAACAAGGTGTAATATCCGGGCCAAAAAGAAAAAAGTTCACCAAAAAATATACTATAAAAAGCAAAGCAAAATGCGGAAATGAAAATTGCAAACAGAATTGATTTTGATTTCACCTTCAGGTAGGTCACTAAAAACTTTCGAAAGACTACTTCATCAAAGAAAGCTATTGCCAATGCACCAAAAACCATGCTAATTAAGGGACTTTCACTAACCAACAGCCCGCTTTCCGCTATAGGTCTGATAGAGGCAAATTCAATTAAAATGAAGTTTACTAAATGAATGATACCGAAGAGAATTGCCCCATAGGCAAAGCCAAGGGGTAGCTCTTTGCCGATATTCTTTGAAAAGAATTTTTTGTTAAACAAAGCATCGGTTCCATTTAATAGTCCGGGTTTCTCAGTTCGTAAATAATAATCTCCGACAGCCCAAGCAGTAAATGAATTAATGAAAAGGTATACATAGGAGATGGTCATCTGAATTCCAAGGATAATCCATTTTGTATTCAATCTGGAAATATTGCCCATTCCTGTTCCTTCGGCGAAAGCGTCCCAGGCATTTAGAAGGATAACGGCCTGCACTGCATAAAGTATTGCACCTGCATACAAAGCTGTGCGCACACCTATTTGACCATCATGATATAGTTTAAGAAATAGAATGATTCCAGTTATGGTAACAATGAGATATATCAGAATGGAAGCGGAGTGAAAGAAAATATTGGCAATCCCCACACTTTGCACGTTGGCTTCTGCGGGCTCTGCAAAATAATTACTCAAGGCGGTCAGGTTCTTACCGGCTAAATCAATTCTTACCCTTTCCTCCCCTTTATCAAGGCCCGGGAAAGACTTCGTAAAAACAAATTGATTATCTGTGCGATTTGTTCGTTTATTCTTACTATGACTATCTAATTTAAATCCTGCCAGATTTTTTCCGGTCCATGTCTGCAAATAATATTCAGCTATATTTTTTGCTTCGAGAGAGTCAATATCTTTGGCAGAAACAGAATCCGGTAAAAAATGCTGGTAAGTTAAAATTTTTCCTGTAGGGCTGATATTAAACCTGAATCGTTCTTCCTCTGAATTGCGCGGCACATTAATCAAATAATTAACGGTCCAGAAAGAGAGAGGAAGTTGTTCTTCATTGATAATCTCCTGAAATTTATCTTTCCCAAGTTGATTGATTATAAAATTGCTGCTTTGTTCATCTGTCGCAAAATATGAATATTCATTATATTTTTGAAATTCAATACCTTTTGAAGATAAAAAAGCGCGCGCTATTTCCTCAGCCTGGTCATCTGTGATTTTAGATAAACCGTGTATGGATGGATTGACTTTTGGGGAGAGGGTAATCCCCACATATATTGAAAAAATTGCTGCAATACTAAAAATAATTACACGTTGTATTAATTTATTGTTCATATTAATTAGTCTGGATTATAATTTTTTAATATCTACTTTTTTTAGACGGTATAAGTTAATTAAAAGATTCGGATACATTTAATTTTTTCAAAATAATATAAGTGGTTTGTAAGTATGTTAAAAATCTCTGTCGGGCTTTACTTTACCTTTTCTATTATCTTTGGGCAAAGTTATCAAGCTGAAACTTTTACGCGAAATACAAAAATAGTTTTTGCCGACTCGCTGCTGGCTGTTGAAGTCGTAACCGCGGATGATGATTATACACGTTTAGTAAGCGCTTATGAAAGATCTGCAGGGATGAAAACCGCTAAACCGGTATCTTCTGAAGATTATAGAACTCATTTAGCTAAGAACGTAAAGAAATGGGATAAAAAAGAAGTAAAGATATTTTCATCTTTTATTAAAAAAGCAGCTGCCGACCTGCAGGAGTACAGCCTTAATTTACCTGAAGAAATAATTTTAATAAAGACCACTTCCCAAGAATTTGGCGGTGTTAATACAGCCTATACACGTCAGAATGCGATTATGTTTACTGACAAAATTCTTAGTTCTAAGAAATTATATAATACTTTTTTGCATGAGATATTTCATGTTTTTTCAAGGCATAATCCTGAAATCAGAAATAAACTTTATGCTATCATTGGTTTTCGTCAATCCAATGAAATCCAGTTGCCGAAAGAGTGGTACGAAAGAAGGATAACAAATCCTGATGCTCCGGCTTTAAATACGATTATTGATTTAAAAATCGGAAATGAAATAAAAACGTTAACACCATTAATTTATGCCAGCAATACACTTTATGATACCGCAAAAGCTGGTGGAATATTTCAATCGATGCTATTTCGGCTAATGCTTGTTGAGGAAAAAAACGGATTATGGCAAGTCGTATTTAGCGAGGGAAATCCTGTTTTATATAAACCTTCAGAACTTGAAGACTATTGGAATAAAATTGGTAAGAACACCAACTATATAATACATCCCGAAGAAATAATGGCCTCAAACTTTGAATTACTAATCACTGAAAAAAAGGATTTAGCAAATCCTGAAATTATTGAAAAATTTAAACAGGTGTTAACAAAATGAACATTGAAGAAGTTACTAAATACTCTGCGCGAATATTAAAGAGTTTAAATTTATTAATCCCGCAACTAAGTGCTTCAAGAAAAGAAGTAACTGAAAAGTTATTCAGACAAATAATTAGCGACAAAGATGTGCATCTGTTTATCGCAGAAGAGGATCAAAAAGTACTTGGTTCTTTGACTCTTGTTATGTATCCAATTCCTACTGATTTGAGAGTTGTTGTAGAAGATGTTGTTGTTGATAGAACCGCCCGTGGAAAGGGTATTGGACAGCATCTGATGCAGGCGGCTATTGAGAAAGCAAAAGAAAAAGGAGCAACATCGGTTAACCTGACATCCAATCCAAGGCGTGAAGCGGCAAATGCCTTATATCAAAAAATGGGTTTCGTGCAGCGTGAAACGAATGTCTACAGATATGATATTTAATTAATCATCTTTAACAATAGTAACACTGGTTGCCACAAATGTATCCTGATGCATGTGGCCAAAAAGCTCAACAACTTTAGCATAAGTAATCTCTTCGGGTACGGGCTTCTTTAGCTGGACTGTTGCAAAAGCACCATTTTTGTCTTTTACAATAAATGATATAATTTGGTTTTGAGCATTTCTGGAAAATCCTTCAGTTTTTACCAGTTCTGCCAGTAGCGTCTGATTTATCTCCCCGCTGGATCGAATCACATCAAAAGAACCCAACTCTTTTGTAGGCTGAGAAATGATGATCACATATATTATATACAGTGCTACGGTGGGTATTACTATTTTCTTAAGATTACTCATAGTTTTAGCCTCATTTAAAGTTTGTACCATTAAGTTTTAATATTTCAATTGGTTAAGCCTAATTTTAAGATGCTTTATTAATGTTTATACATTATATGTTTTATCCTGTTAATCCTGTCAGATACTTTATAACTGCTGGTCATATGACATTATTTTATCATTATAATTTTTCTGGTTTCCGAAATATTTCCTGTTTTAAAGATGTAAAAATATACACCACTTGCTATTTGCTGATCAAATCTATTTCTACCGTTCCATTTTGTTCTATGCCACCCGGCATTCATTTGCCTGTTTATCAATGTTAAAACTTTATTAGCGCTAATATCATAAATTTCAATTTTAACCCGCGCCGCTTCAGGAAGTCCATAATATAGGGTGATCTGTGGATTAAATGGATTGGGATAGGCATTTTTTAAAACAAATTTATCAGGTATTTCTATTTGCAGATTTGCGCTTTGAACTTTGATTTCAAAGGAATATTGCCTGTTCCCGCTGTAATCAACATCCGCTATTTTGTAAAAATAAGTGGTTTGCGCCTCTACGTTATTGTCAACAAAATAATAATCTGTGCCTGTTGCAATTGTTCCGGCACCTTTTAAATTCTCGTCGGAATTGTAACTGCTAATTTCCTGCCAAAATGTTTCATCTTCTGCTTTTCTTAAAACGATAAATCCAAGATTATTTATTTCGCTTGCGGTTTGCCATGCTAACTTTATACCGTTGTCTGTAGACTGTCCATCAAATGACAACAATTCTATGGGAAGAGCGTTGTCCCCTTCACCACCAATTGCAAACTGCGAGAAGCCATCTGAGACACCCGTCCATTCAACTAAACTTCCGCTTCCGATATAATTATTACTACCGGCTATTTCCCAGGAGCTCATGTTATCAGAGCGTTTCAGCAAGGAAAGCGTTGAGTAAACTGAAATACCGCTAATACCAACAAGGTCTAAAGTAATACTGTATGTGCCGTCGACCGAGCCATTTAAAAGATTTATTTCCCAATAGCGCTCACTGGAAATATTTACAACTGGATTTGGCAAAGAACCAATTATTCCAGCGTTTTCATTAAAGGTACTCGCTTGCATTATAATTTCACCGCTATTGGGATTTGTAAATTCAATTGAAATTCCGGTGTTGGCAAAAGTATGTAATTCTGAAGATCCGGCTATAATTGTGCGATAAGCTTCCCCACGGATGGAAACATCATCAATAGCTATATCACTATCCCAGTTTTCTCCGGTAATACCCCTGAAACGTATTTTTTGAATCGTTCCCGTTTTAAAAGAGGACAGGTCCACTGTTGCGAGTTTCCAATCCGTTTCATCTGAACTTTGTTCCCCTGTTATGGAAAGTGTTCCTGTGTTCCAATAGCCGTTGTCATAAACATCTATGAACAGATCGCCCATTAAACTTCCGTACATATGATACCAAAACTCCATATGCGGGTTATTTAAGTTGCTGAAATCAAAAGCAGGGCATAATAAATTAAAAATTTTATTAGGATAATTTGGCAGACTTGCTTCAACATAAAGATATGTCCCTGAGGTATTGCCAACTGTGTGATCTATATTTGGTCCGGTTCCGGATGAGCCTGTTGCCCCGGAATTGTTTGTCCAGTCATCATCATCATCAGTATCGTTCAACCAATCATTTCCAGTGCCTATTGCAAATCCTCCTTCAAAATCTTCAGTGAATGGAAAGCTGTTTACGATTGAAATAGTCTCAGTTGTAAAAGACCAAATGGTATTGCAACCGGCGGCGGGGCCCTGGTTATTTCTTGGAACTACCTGCAGGTAATAGGTGGTGTTGGATTGCAGTGCTGGCCCATAGCTGGCAACTCCAAAATTTGTTCCGTTTTCAATATTTGTTGGAGTGGAAATACCTCCTCCATCTGTTCCAAAATATAAATCATACGATGCGGCGTCATCAACAGCTTCCCAGGCTAAGGTTGTCGCTAAAGAAACATCTATTGCTCCATGATTTGGTACAAGTAAATTATTTGAGCAGGATAGTGGTACTGATGCATATTCATCTATACCACTAATGATCATCGAAAAGGCTTGTGTTCCTCCATTTAAACTGCCATCATGGTCAACCGTAATTGTATAGGATCCCCCGCCAACAGGATACGCAATATATACCTGTTCAACATTGTCAATGTTATTTTCAGTTTCATTGCTTGCCGCGGATGAAGGACTTGACACATTTAACTGCCATGGATAATACGTAACTGAATTTCTGCTTAAACGCAGATCCAGATCATTAACAAGCATCGCTGACGATGGATCCAAAGCGTCTGAAACAGGCGTTCCTGCAGGGTCAGTCCAGACTATAGTAACTTTCAATGGTTCAGATCCTGAAGCTGTTACAGAACGGCTATAGCTGCCACCATCGGCCAGGGATTGTTCATCTATTACATTTTGCAGAGTATCTTCGTTGATTTTTTTTGCTGCTGCAAGGGCATTTATTAATCCCCATCCAAAAGTATAATCTGGACCGTCAAAGTTACCAGCTTCACTGGCGGTATGGATAACAAGACCTTTCAAAGTGGCTGATCGCAAAACTGTTCCTAAATTTATACTTTGAAAATGCTCTTGAAGCAGAACCATGGTTCCTGCGCTACTTGGTGTTGCCATTGATGTACCACTTTTATAAGTATAGTTGGCATTACCAGTATTATCTGTTGAATATAATGAAGCACCATTAGCAGAAATGTCAGGTTTTATCCGTCCATCATCTGTAGGACCGCGGGAACTATAGCTTTCGATGATAACACTCGATTCATCGTAGTAACTTGCTACATCACCTACAGCTGCAACTGTGAGAACATTTTTTGCAACTCCGGCTGAGCGCAGTAAATCCCATCCTTCGCCATCAAAACCATCATCGTTATGATTATCGGTAAAGGAACCTATACCGTTATGGGAATGAGCTGTACCTGCCGCGGGTGCCGGGTCCTGGTTGTCATTCCCGGCAGATTTAACCATAAGATAGTTGGGTGCATCATAAGCGATTTGGTCCCAATCAGCGGCCTCATTATCATAAAATCCAAAATAGAAAGACTCGTTCTGATCTACATTTATATCCCCAAACCAATGCCAAGCGCCATCGTTATGCCAGCCAGTAATAAATCCATAGCTATGGCAGGAGATTTCCATTCCTGTTAAGGCTTCGGCAGCCATCTCAGCTTTATCGTTATTCCAGTCGTAGGCTGTTAGATCAGCTTCGTAAGCCATACCTTTGGCAGCGGCATCTATTCCTTCAGCTATCATTGTTCCTGCTACGTGTGTAGAATGACTGCTTGTGAGAGAAGGTGTATCTCCCTGGGTAACCCTGCTGCCAAATTCCTGGTGAGTTAGTAAAATAGCACCACCATCCCATTCGCCAAGATTCGAATATCCGTAACCAGAAAGATTTAAAGAAAGGCCAGCAACAGACCACAACGAATCTGTGCGCGCAGTAATAGCAGCATTGATGTTTTCAGTTTTATAGTAATACGGTATGTTATTATAAACTGCTTGCATCTCTATAATAGTTCCATCCTGCAATTCCCGTCGGATTGGAATATTATTTAAGCGGGCAAAAGTTTCAACCTGTTGTCTCATTAACAGGAAGTCGTTTTGTTTTTTGTTTATAAAAGTGTTTAAAGAATTAATATTAGTTCTGGTCTGGCCTCGCAATTGTATAGCAAATGATAATATTAGAAAAATGATAAAAAAATGTATTCTCATATCGTTTGTTGATTTAAATGAAATCCATTTATGAGACAGGAATTCTTCTTTTACCCGAGTATTTAAAACTTCCTGCCTTAAATGTATAAAGATTATTGTATCTAATATAAAAGGGCATTCTCCTGAATGCCCTGATTATAAACACATTTGTGAAAAACTAATTGTTTTGTTTGCGGATCAGATTCAATGCGGAGCCAGCTTTGAACCACTCAATCTGCTGTTCATTATAGGAATGGTTTGTTTTTATTGTGTCCTCACTGCCGTCTGTGTGGTGCAGAATAAGTGTTAATGGCTTACTCCGGTGCAAATTCGGTTAAATCAATCAAATCTATTGTATCATCTTCCTGAATCTTATCATAATCAGCGGGATTGGCGAATGTTAATGCTATCATGCCCTGTTTCTTTAAATTTGTTTCATGTATGCGCGCAAAAGAACGAACAAGGACAATTTTAACACCCAGGTAGCGGGGCTGCATAGCAGCATGTTCTCTTGAAGAGCCTTCCCCATAGTTTTCATCACCAACTACGATTGTTGGAACCCCAGCCGCCTGGTAGGCGCGCTGAACCTTTGGTACAACATCATATTTTGAGGTGAGTTGATTTTTAACTTTATCTGTTTCCTTATTAAAGGCATTTACAGCACCCGTTAAAGTATTTTCTGAAAGGTTTTCCAAATGGCCGCGATAAAACAACCAGTGACCGGCAGGAGAAATATGATCTGTTGTGCATTTACCAAACGCTTTAATAAGCAGCTTTATTCCTGAAATATTTTTGCCATCCCATTCATCAAAAGGATCAAATAATTGCAGTCGTTTGGAGTCCGGAGGTATTATGATTTCAACATTACTGCTGTCTTCAGCAGGAGCCTGGTAACCGGCATCTTCAACAGCAAAACCCTTTGCCGGCATTTCAAAACCAGTCGGTTCATCAAGTTTTACCTGTTCGCCTTTGCTGTTGGTCAGAGTATCTGTCATAGGATTAAAAGTCAGGTCACCGGCAATGGTCATTGCTGTAACAAGTTCGGGAGATGCTACAAAACTGTGTGTATTTGGATTGCCATCATTGCGTTTTGAAAAATTTCTGTTGAAAGAAGTAATGATGGAATTCTTTTCTTTTTTTTCTGAACCATGGCGTTTCCATTGACCAATACAAGGTCCGCAGGCATTGGCTAAAACAACACCGCCAATTTTGTCAAAGTCTGCCAAAAAACCGTCACGTTCCGTTGTATAACGCACCTGCTCAGAACCTGGTGTAATTGTGAATTCTGTCTTTACTTTTAAATCCTTGTCAACAGCCTGCCTGGCTATAGAAGCAGCACGGGAAATATCTTCGTAAGAAGAGTTTGTGCAGGATCCTATTAGCCCAACTTCTAATTTTTGCGGCCAGTCATTTTCTTTAAGCGCTTTTGCAAATTCGGAAATAGGTGTGGCCCTGTCCGGGGTAAAAGGTCCATTGATATGTGGTTCAAGTTTTGATAAATCAATTTCAATTACCTGGTCAAAATACTGCTCAGGATTTGCATATACCTCAGCGTCACCTGTTAAATGTTCTTTTATTTTGTCAGCAAGATCAGCAATTTCTGTTCTACCCGTCCCACGCAGGTAAACAGACATACTATCATCATAACCAAAAGTAGAGGTAGTAGCTCCTATCTCAGCACCCATATTACAGATAGTTCCTTTTCCGGTGCAGGATATTGATTTTGCTCCTTCACCGAAATACTCTACAACGCATCCTGTTCCGCCTTTTACGGTTAAGATACCAGCTACTTTCAAGATCACATCTTTTGAACTGCTCCAGCCGCTTAGTTTCCCGGTAAGCTTAATACCAATTAGTTTTGGCATTTTTACTTCCCATGCCGAATCAGTAATTACATCAACTACATCTGCGCCGCCTACACCAACAGCAATCATGCCTAATCCACCCGCATTTACTGTATGTGAGTCAGAGCCGATCATCAAGCCGCCGGGAAAGGCGTAGTTCTCTAAAACTACCTGGTGGATTATTCCGGCCCCGGCTTTCCAGAAATCGATGCCGTATTTACTTGCACCGCTGGCCATAAAATCATAAACCTCCCTGTTAAATGAGAGTGCGTGTTTAAGGTCCGTTGCGGCGCCAACTTCGGCCTGTATTAAATGATCTGCATGAATAGAAGATGGAACAGCAGCTTTCTTCTTGCCGGAGTGCATAAATTGTAAAAGCACCATTTGAGCGGTTGCATCCTGCATACAGGTTCGGTCCGGCGCGAAATTAACATAATCATCACCGCGCTTAAATTGCCTGTTGGCATTACCATCCCAAATGTGTGAATAAAGAATTTTTTCTGTGAAAGTAAGTGGTCTATTCAGAACTTTACGGGCTGCAGCAACGCGCTCAGGGTAACGTTCATAAACCTTTTTTATCATATCGAGATTGAAAACCATTTTTGTGCTCCTTTTAATCAATTAATTCGCTTTTCTAAGTACATAAATAGAACGCTAAATTTAAGTAATTAATTCGTGCAATGTTAAAAAAAAAGAAGTGCCAAAAAGTAAAAATAAAAAAGGCCATTCCAGGAAGGAATGGCCTATGATAATACTTATCTCCCTGAAGACTTTTCCAGGAACTTGTAATATTCACTATCTGTTGATAGTATCAATACATCTTCTTTGGTAAAAGTTTTTTCGTAGGTTTCCAGAGTTTGGATAAAACGATAGAATTCGCGAGCATCGGTACTCTGATTATAAGCGCGGGCATAAATAGCTGTGGCCTGGGCATCAGCCTTACCAACAATTTCCTGAGACTGGCGATAGGCTTCTGATTGAATCCTTTTTAATTCACGTTCTTTATCTCCTAAAATTTTTGAAGCTTCACCCTGGCCTTCAGAGCGAAACTTGTCAGCAATTCTTCTACGTTCAGTGATCATCCGGTCATACACCTTCAGGCGCACTTCTTCGATATAATTGATTCTTTTAAACTTAAGATCGAGCAGTTGTATGCCCAATTCCTTTGTTCTTTCGGAAGCAGCTGTCAGAATATCAGTACTAATTTTTGAACGACCTGTTTCTATGGTTGGAAAGACGGAAGAATCTTCGCTTTCAAGAAGAGAGTCAACCCGAACGGGAGTTCGATTTGAATTGCGAACAAGCTCAACAAGATCATGATTAGCTACTGCGTTTCTGGTTTCCCCATCCAAAATATCATCCAGACGGGTTTGAGCTCTCATTTCATCACGCACGCGCTCAAAGAAAAGAAGCGGATCAGATATACGCCAACGGGCATAAGTATCTACATAAATATATCTTTTATCACGGGTTGGCAATTGATTAGGATCTCCATCCCATTCAAGAAAGCGCTTGTCAAAATAATTAGCTTCCTGGAAGAAAGGAACTTTAAAATGAATTCCCGGATCTGTAATAGGATCGCCCACAGGCTTTCCCAGTTGGGTAATAATAACTTGTTGCGTCTCATCTACAGTAAATGCGAATGAGAACAGAATAATAATTGCAAAAAAGCCTGCTAATAATAGACCGATGGTTTTTTTATTTTGCATTTTTAAGGCCCTCCTGGTAGTTGAAAAGTGGCAAAATACCTGAGGCATTGTCATTCGTTATTATTTTCTTGCCCACCTTTGATAATACTGATTCCATGGTTTCTAAATACATACGCTGCCGTGTAACTTCGCGCGCCTTTGAGTATTCCTTGTATAAAGCATTAAAGCGATTGGCCTCACCGCGTGAATTATTGACACGTTCAACGGCATAACCACGTGCTTCTTCTATCTGCTGTTGAGCCTGCCCTTTAGCCTTTGGAACTACTTTGTTGTATTCCGATTTGGCCTGGTTGATAAGACTTTCTCTCTCTTGTTCAGCTTCGTTTACTTCATTAAAAGAGGCTTTAACTTCATCAGGGGGATTTACATCCTGCAAAATAACCTGGTCAATTTTAATACCGGTTTCATATTGTGTGAGTACTTCTTGCAATGCCTGCAGTACAGACACTTCAATTTCCTGGCGACCGATTGTAATTATTTCATTTACAGTTCTGTCACCTACAACCTGACGCATTATAGCTTCCGTAACATCGCGTAAAGTCTGTCGTGCGTTACGAACTTTGAAAAGAAAAAGATACGGATCACTTATTCTATATTGAATTATCCATTCTACCTGAGCGGCATTTAAATCCCCGGTTAACATGAGAGATTCGCCTTTATAATTGCCACGTTCATAACTTGTACGCACATTTGCTGCGGCAGTCCTGAATCCAAATTCTTCTTTAAGCTGTCTTTCAACAGGAACTTTTGTTAATGTTTCTATACCAAACGGCAATTTAAAATTAAGTCCCGGGTTGACGGTCCGTGTGTATTTTCCAAATGTCTGGATTATACCCACTTCTTCAGCACTGATTGTAAAAACTGTTGACGCTAAAAAAAATACTATTAACGCACCTGTTACAATGAACGCCAGTGTTTTTTTTGAGATATTCGGTGGCTTGAAATCTTTTAAATCAAATGGTTGGTCAGCCATTTTTCCTCCTTCTTGTTAAGTTACGGGGACAAATAAGTTACTTTATCCTATTCAAACAGGCAAGTTGATAATTGCCTTTGTAAATAAAAGATTTTAAAATAATATTTTATATCCTAACGGGGGTAATTCCTTGCTGCACATCATTTTACATTTTATTGTTCCACTCGTCATTGCCAGGATGATAAATAAAGAAAAATATTTTCATATTTGGCTTATTTTGATACTTAGCATGCTGATAGATATAGATCATTTACTTGCAGATCCCATATATGATCCAATGCGCTGCAGTATAAATTTCCACCCGCTACACAGCTATTTAGCCATTTTGCTATATGGGCTATTATTATTTTTTCCCAAAACGCGGCTATTAGCTATTGGACTGCTAATTCACATCGCACTGGATGGTATAGATTGTCTTTTGTTAATCTTGCAATAGTCGGGGCGGCTGCGGAACTTTGTCTTTCTTGTTTACAACAGCTAAGATCTGAGATGAATGATTTGCTGTACTTACATCCGTTATTGTGTGCATAATTTTACCGTTTTCAGCTATAATAATTGTAATCCTGGAAGGCGTGCTATATCCTTCCCGGAAAGCACCATATGCTTTCGCGACTATCTTTTCCGTATCACTTAGCAGTGGAAAGGGTAGTTCGTATTCCTCAATAAATTTTTGGTGAGATACAGAATCATCGTAACTAACTCCCAAAACAACGATGTTTTTCTTTGTTAAGATTGAAAAGTTATCCCTTAAATTACAGGCTTCCTCGGTACATCCTCGGGTGCCGTCTTTAGGATAAAAATAAAGTGCCACAATTTTACCTTTGTAATCCGAAAGCTTATGAAGCTTGCCTTTATAGTCTTTAAGTTCGAAATTTGGGGCGCTATCTCCTTTTTGCAATGTTCCTCCTGCAAAAAGATGTGTAACAAAAAAAATGAGAATAAATAATCCTGATAGTTTTAGCATAATATTTGCACCTGTTTTATATTTATTAAGTGTTTATTCTATGAAAATAACATAACCAAATTATATATTAAAATATTTCTGCATTTATAATTTCGAGGAGTTAGGTAATGCATTATTGCCCCTATTGTTCTGAACCCGTTTCAGAAAAGGCTAAGACATGTCACAACTGTAAACGAATGCTGGATTTAGAGGTTCTGGCACAGGTTTTCGATACAGCAGAAGAAAGCGAAATGAAAAAATCAGCCTTACGAAAGATAAAAACGAAGGAAAATATGCGCTATATTTGGCCTGGTATAACATTGATTATAGGCTTTATAATTGGCGGCATTTTTTTATACCTCTTTTCTCTTGCACAATTTGCGCTGGAAAAAAATGACTTAACCACACAAATAGATAGTTTACACAGACAAATAAACAAATTAAATGCATCAGCAAATAGTGATCGTGCAGGATTACAAAAAGAGCTTGATTCAAAAGAAAAAATAATAAATATACTTTCCAAGCAGCGCAGCTCGGCGGCAAGCATTATTAATTTTACACGCCGCTTTGCAGCGGCTAGCGCTATAACAGCAGCATCTGAGGATGATATTAATTATTTCAGAAACAATTTTATTTATTTAAGAAAACAATTTTTTAATCAACAGGATATGTTAGACAGCACAGATTTTAAGCAATCCGGTCGATTTAATTTAAAGACAATACCTCAATTTCTTGAAGAGTGATACGATAGTTGCTTAGAAAGTTACCTTATAGTTTAAGTATAATAGACAGGATTTTATAGTGAAAATACTCATTTTTAGTTTAATGATCTTTTGCCATATATCGCTGATGGCCCAAAATGGAAAGCTAAATGTGGCCATTCTGGATCTCGATCCCACAAATATAGAAGTTGATGACGCTAAATTTCTTTCAGACCGTTTAAGAATCGAGCTTTTCGATGGTGGTGCTTTTAATGTAGTGGAACGGGACAAAATGAATACAATTTTGCAGGAACAGGGTTTTCAAATCAGCGGTTGTTCCAGCCTGGAATGTGCTGTTGAAATTGGTCAGTTACTAAATGTGCAGCAAATGATAGCAGGCAGTATCGGCAGAATTGAAAATGTATATTCAATAACATTACGTCTTATTAACGTCGAGACCGGAGCTATCATTAAAACTGCCAAACGAGATTTTCGAGGCAGTCTAAGTGAAATGTTAACAGAAGTTATACCTGAAATAGCGGAAGAATTATCGGATATAGAAAAAAAAGATCCGCAACAGGGTAGCATGTTGCAGGCTAGCACAAGCCGCTGGGGCGGACAACTCAGGTTTGGATTAGCCTCCCATACATTTATTGCAGACTTTAACACGGCAATTGACGATTTCAATGCAGCGGCGGACTTTTCCGCAATGGATGAAGTTTCACAATTCAGGAATTTTGGTTTGGAAATCATTTGGGATCGTAATTCTGACTGGCGTTTTAATTTTGGTGTAGAGGTATCAACCTTAGCTAATGAATGGGTGTATGAAAATGACGGAGCCATTGTCGTTAATGCGGTAAGCTATTCAAACCTTTCAATTACCCGAAATTTCACACTTTCTTATATTTATACCGGTGTTGATTATAAAATCCCGTTAGGTGATTCTTTCAGAATGTATCTTGGGTCAGATCTGGGATTTAGCAGCATGGTTTCAAAGTCTGAGCGGCAGGTTGCAAGAGCAGATATTACCCAGGATCCCGAAGAGGATAGTTTTAGCTATGTTTCTTTGGCATTAAAGTTAAAAATTGGTGTCGAATATATTGTTTCAGAAAACCTGGAACTGTCTTTAGAGTTTGCTCCTCTTATTCAAACTGAATACAATACGGAGGAAGAGTTCAATGGCACTGGTCCGTTTCAAAGCTTTAGAGACGCGGTGTATCCCGACACAATGGATGGCGCCGGCATAATATTGACATTGGCGGGATCGTATTATCTTGATTGATCTAGATTTTTCCCACCTGATTTAATATGTAAATCTCTTTGCGGGAAGGGTATTTCGACGTTCATTTTCCTGAATTTATCAACAATTGCCTTATTTATCTCAGAGCGGATAATCCTGTGTTGTTGAGGGTTTTTTATCCATATGCGCAGCTGCATATCCCATGCGGAATCACCAAAACTCTTTAAAAGCACATCGTGCAGAGGAGATTTTAAAACATCGGGGTTTTCATCCGCTACCTGGTGCAGTGCTTTCATTACATCTTCCAGTACAGAGTTATAAGAGACACCAACATCAATGTCCACGCGAATGCGCGGATCACCATGCGTCCAGTTAATAACCCTTTCCGAGACGAATTCAGAATTTGGAACAATAACAGAAATATTATTCAGGGAGCGTAAAACGGTCGCCCTCATATTTATGGCTTCTACATCGCCTTCTATATCACCGACTGTTATTCTATCACCAACCATGATTGGTCTTTCAAAGAGCAAAATTAAGCCTGAAATAAAATTGGATGTGATGTTTTGTAATCCAAAACCAATACCCACCGAAAGCAAACCAAAAATGACTGCCAGTCCACTAAGATCAATCCCGATGAACTGAAAAGAGACAATGGAACCAACAACCATTATGGCGTAATGCGTGACTCGGGTCATAGTAAACTGCGTACCCTGATCAATATCCATTCGGTTTAATATTTTTTCAAGAATAAATCTTTTGAGGATTCTCGAAGCTATTGAGAAAAGGGCAAGAACAAGTACAAACATCACCAGGGATGATACTGTGACCGGTGTCTGATTTAATTCAAAGATTGTAAAATCCATTACCTTGTTTATGATGCCAATTACTTCATTAAATTCCATATGCCAAATCCTATTTGAATATTAGAAAAGATTTTTTAAGCTTGTTCCCAACTTTTTCTTTTGTTTATCCAGATCTTTCTTTTTGCTGTTTAAAAGTTTTGTCTGTTCATCAATTTGCGATTGATATTTTGCCATTTGTGCATCAATCTTTGCCTGATTCTCTTTAATTGTTTTTTCTAATTCGGCTTTGCGGGATGCCACCTGGCTGTCAATTTTTTTCCTGATTTTTGCCCGTGCCTGCTCAATTTCTTTATTTGCAGTAGTTTTGAAAGCATTGGATATTTTGTCATCCAGATTAGATTGCAAAGCAATTACCGGGTTATTGGGCCTGCCCTCTATTTTTGCCGATATTTTAAGGTCGGTCGTTTGATTAAAAACATCGCGGATAATTTTCCCAAGCTTGCCCGAAGATTTTTTCTCTCCATATTCATAACTCACATTGCGGGCATTAACTTTTACCTTGCCTTTAAAAATGCCACCCACAATATTGAATTTAAGATCTACATCAGCACTACCTTTGCTGATGGCCGAGGGGAAAAGGCTGGATTCGGATAGCGGAGTACCATCAATCGCCAGACCATTGTAAAACGAATTTACCTTTTCCTGCGGTATACTATCTATATAATTGAGTTCAACATTGAGACCAAAGCTTTCAGAATTATTGGCTCCTTCCACATCCAAAATAATTGGCTTCCCAATCC
>CAVRRG010000030.1:0-37753 GCA_963723365.1 Calditrichota bacterium
AACGCACAACTCCACGCTTACTGCCAAGAATAAAATCCACGAACAGCTTTACTTCAGGAAATTTTTCGGCAAGCTCGCGAGTTTGCTCCAGCGCAAGTTCGCGACTTCCACGCTGCTTTATCAGCAGCAAAAATGACTTGTGCAGCGCAGCGATTGCGTCTTCGCTAAAACCGCGGCGTTTCAGGCCGTTTTTATTGATTCCAACCGCGTTAGCGTGATTTCCCGTAGCCATGACGAAAGGTGGCACGTCACGATTGACGGCGGCGCCCATCCCGGTAAAGGCGTGTGCACCAATTTCGCTGAATTGGTGAACCAGTGTAAATCCACCAAGGATCGCGTAGTCGCCCACATGAACGTGACCGGCCAGCGATGCGCCATTGGAGAAAATCGTCTTGTTGGCGATCCGGCAATCGTGGGCGATATGCACATAACCCATAAATAGATTGTCGTTGCCGATTTTAGTCAAGCCGCCGCCATCGACGGTGCCGCGATTCATGGTCACGTATTCGCGAATAATATTGTTGTCGCCAACTTCCAGACGGGTCGGCTCACCGGCATACTTGAGATCCTGCGGCGCCTCTCCCAGAGATGCGAACTGGTAAATCCGGTTGCCGCTGCCGATTTTGGTTGGACCATTGATTAGCACATGAGGCCCTATCCAGCAACCTGAGCCAATCTCGACGTCGGTACCGATTATGGTGTAAGGACCAACTTCACAATCATCCGCAATCCTTGCCGACGCGTCGATAATAGTCGTTTGATGTATCAAGGCTTTATTTCACTGCTGGTAATCAGAATGCTGGCCGCGCAGGCGATTTTACTGTCGACTGAACAGATTGCGTCGAACTGCCAGATACCTCGCCGGTTGCGCACCACCTTGACATCAAAAATCATCTGGTCCCCTGGACTGACAGGTTTCTTGAAGCGAGCCTTGTCGATGCCGACAAACAAGTACAGCGTATCGTCACTTGGCGCTACGCCGACGGAACGAAACGCCAGTATCGCCGCCGCCTGCGCCATCGCCTCGAGAATCAGAACGCCCGGAAATATCGGATGGTGAGGAAAATGACCAGTGAAAACCGGTTCGTTATACGTGACGTTTTTCAGCGCCTTTATTCTCTCGCCTTCAACAAATTCCGTTACCCTGTCAATCATCAGGAACGGATAGCGATGCGGGAGATAGTTCAACACGTCGTGTATATTAAGTTCTTCCAAGGAAATGCCCCGGTTTTATAATTGCAAGGAAAATGACGATCCCCTAAGTAAAGATAGTGAAGGACGCCGAAAGATCAAATCCGGTGCGTCAGGTCGCAGTTACGAGAAATGCAGCAGCCGATAGATAGCAAAATTATCACCTGTTGAAGCAACTTACCATTGTCCAGACCACGTACGGGCTTATCAAGTTTAGTTTTCGCAAGCAGAAATAACAAAAATCGGCACGACGATCAGGATTTGCGATTAATCTTCGCCGCCAGGGAATCAAGTTGCACGAGCCTTGCGAAGGTGCGATGCCATTTACGGTTTTTCTCCAGGGGCATGCCTGAGCTGTAACTGCCTGGTTCGTTTATCGAGCGCATCACGAAGCTCGTGGCCGTAAGATGGACATCGTCGACTATGACCAGGTGGCCCGTTATATTCACCGCCCCGGCAATCGTACAGTTGGCTCCGATATTGGTGCTTCCAGCGATACCGGTACAACCGGCGATCGCCGTATTGCGGCCGATCCGTACATTGTGGGCAATCTGGATCAGGTTATCGAGAATCACACCATCTTCGATTATGGTGTCACCTATTGCACCGCGATCGACCGCAGTATTTGCGCCGATTTCGACACGATTGCCGATCCGCACACCACCGACCTGGTTTATCCGTTGCCAGCCGTCCTCATCGCGTGCGAAGCCGAACCCATCACTGCCTATAACCGCGCCGGATTGCACCCGGCAATCAGTGCCTAATTTACAGCTATGATAAACAGTGACGTTGGCAAACAGCTTGCTGCGCTCGCCGATGACGGTGTCGCTGCCGATAAAACAGCCGGCGCCGATTTCGCAAGCGGCGCCGACCCTGGCACCCTGCTCGATTATTGCATTGGCGCCGATACTGGCTTCGGGATGTACATCAGCCCCATCATGGACTACCGCCGATGGATGTATTCCGCGAGGTACGCTGGCCGACGGAGTCATCAGGTGCGAGAGCTTTGCATAACTCAGGTAGGGATCAGGTGACACAATGTAATTGCCGGACGCGTCGGCCTCGAGCGCCGCCGGAACGATCACCACGCCGGCGCGGCTGGCCTTGAGTGCGTCGAGATATTTCTTGCTGACCACGAAACTCAACTGCCGGGCCGTCGCGCTGTGAATAGGCGCGATGCTCTCGACGATAGTAGCAGGGTCTCCCGCGTAGGGAAGCTGCAGGGTATCGGCCAGGTACTCGAGAGTAAATTCTATGGTCACAATTTCACGCGTCAGGGATCGCCCGTGCCAGCATTTTCGAGGCGATGCAATTGTTGCAGAATACGGTCTGTAACATCGACGGTATCGGTTGCGTAGAGCACACCATCGCTGACGATCAGATCATAGTTATTGACCTTTGCGAACTTTGAGATGGCTTCCAACACGATAAGACGTATTTTTTTGAACTCGCTGTTTTTGCGAATATTAAGTTGCTCACGGAACTCCATTTCGTCGCGTTTAATCTGGCGTTCACGTTTTTGCGCTTCGCGTTCCAGGTCCTTACGATCCAACATGCTGAGTTCGACGCCTTCAATATCTATTCGCCGGCGGATTTCCTTGAGATCTTCCTTCAGCAAGCCGAGGCGCTGTTGTCGTGGTAAAAACTCGGTTTCGAGTCTTCGCGAGGCCTTGAGCGCTTGCGGTGCCTTGTCGATCAGGTACGGAATATCTCGAGCAATGAGGAATTATTGCCAATAACCCTGCTATGTGCGCTATTTCTGAAGCACGGCGGGAATGGCAGCTGACGATAAGTGATTTGAAAGTACTTTCCATCGGCACCGGCTACCGCACCCGTAAAATTAACGGTCCCGCTTCTAAAAAATGGGGCGCCTTACAATGGGTAACTCAAGGTTATCTCATTGATCTGCTGTCCGATGAAAAAGTTGTTGAATACCAGGCCCGAACTATATGCGAACCCGGCAATTATATTCGTGTAAACGCCCAACTCAAACCCCATCCGCCTGATTTACCCAAAGCGCCTGATGATGCTATGGATGATGTTAGCCGTCAAAACATAAAACGGCTCAAAGAATTAGGTGATTTTTGGTTTAAAAAATATGGTGTGCAGGTCGTTTCCTTTTTAGCAGGTACATATTCCGGACCAACACTAGACTTTATCGATCTTAAAACAGCAAAACCGCGTGAAAGATAAAGGAAGAAAAAGAATTAAAATCCGGGATGTCTTTAATTACCGTTCTGAAAAATATTCCCCGGACAATAGTTCTTGAAAAAGCGCCTATTTTGAAAAACTGATAAAAAAGAAATCTTGGAATAGTCTTTATAAGATTTGCATAAATTCCTCTTTATCCCAACCGTAAAATCGATTATATTTGATTCCCCCAAAGATTTAAACCAAAACTATTATTTACAGGATAACACTCATGAGCTCAGCAAAAATAATTTGGACAAAAATAGACGAGGCACCGGCCCTGGCAACACATTGTTTTCTGCCTATCGTAAAAGGCTTTACCAAAGGAACAGGCATAGAAATCGAAACTCGTGATATCTCCCTAGCCGGACGGATTATTGCTAACTTCCCCGATAAACTCACAGAAGATCAAAGAATACCAGACTATCTTACGCAACTTGGTGAGCTGGCTAAAAACCCCGAGGGTATTATTATCAAACTGCCTAACATCAGTGCTTCCATCCCGCAACTGCAAAGCGCCATAAAGGAATTGCAGCAAAAAGGCTATAATATTCCCGACTATCCCGAAGAGCCAAAAAATGATGACGAAAAAGAATTACAGTCACGTTTTGCCAAGGTTCTTGGCTCTGCTGTAAATCCCGTTTTGCGTGAAGGAAACTCTGATCGCCGTGCTGCCACTTCTGTAAAAAACTTCGCCCAAAAGTTTCCTCATAAAATGATGAAGCCTTGGCCGAAATCGGGTTCCAAAGCCCGTGTGGCACATATGATGGAAAAGGACTTTTATGCTAGTGAAAAATCAGCCATCATGAAAAGTGCTTGTGACGTACGTATTGCCTTTAAAGACAGTAATGGAAACGAAAAGGTTCTCAAAGCAAATATTCCATTGCTAGCGGGCGAAGTTATCGATAGCTCTGTCATGAATGTAATTGCTTTGCGCGCTTTTTATGAGGCACAGATGGCCTCCGCTAAAAAAGATAAAGTACTTCTCTCTTTGCACCTTAAAGCAACGATGATGAAAATATCCGATCCAATCATGTTCGGCCATTGCGTGTCTGTTTATTATAAAGAAGCGCTGGATAAACACGCCACTGTTTTGGCCGAAATTGGCGCAAATGTAAATTATGGCCTTTCCGATGTATTGGATAAACTGAACAAACTTCCCAAAGACAAAAAAAGCGCTATTGAAAAAGATATTGCTAAGGTCTACAGCAAACAACCACAACTGGCTATGGTTGATTCGCGCAAGGGCAAAACAAACCTGCATGTTCCCAATGACATTATTGTCGATGCTTCGATGCCTAACGTAGTGCGTGATGGCGGCAAAATGTGGAATAAAGATGATCAGTTGCAGGATACCATTGCCATGGTTCCCGACCGCTGTTATGCCACAATGTATGCTGAGATCCTGGAAGATGCCAAAAAGAACGGTCAGTTCGATCCGTCGACCATGGGTAGTGTTGCCAATGTGGGCCTGATGGCCAAAAAAGCTGAAGAATACGGCTCGCATGATAAAACATTTGAAGCTCCTGATAAGGGTGTCATACAGATTATTGACAATAAATCAGCAGAAGTTATTCTGGAACAGCCAGTCGAAACAGGCGATATCTTCCGTGCCTGCCAGACAAAAGATGAAGCCATTAAAGACTGGGTGAAACTGGCTGTGCGACGGGCAAGAACTTCTGAAACCCCGGCAATTTTCTGGCTGGATGAAAAGCGCGGCCATGACGTTGAAATCATCAAAAAAGTAAATGATTATTTGCCACTGTATGATACATCCGGTCTGGATATCCAGATAAAAAAACCGGTTGATGCAATGAAATTGACACTGCAACGGGTTCGTCAGGGGAAAAATACCATTTCCGTAACCGGTAATGTTCTGCGTGATTATTTAACAGACCTCTTCCCCATTCTGGAACTGGGAACCAGCGCCCGTATGTTATCTATAGTGCCCCTTCTTAATGGTGGCGGACTTTTTGAAACAGGCGCCGGTGGCTCGGCACCTAAACACGTAGAGCAGTTGTTAAAAGAAAATCATATCCGTTGGGATTCGCTGGGTGAATATTGCGCACTTGTCCCGGCCTTGGAAATGATCGCTGAAAAGACGAATAATGCCAAAGCTACCGTTTTGGCAAATACACTGGATGACGCTATTGGCAGATATTTAGAGAATGGTCGTCTGCCGTCACGCAAAGTTGGGGAGATAGACAATCGCGGTAGTTCTTTTTACCTGGCACTTTACTGGGCACACGCAATGGCGAGTCAGCTTAAAGATATGGATATGCAGCAGCGTTTTGCCACTATAGCCGGCGCTTTAGAGCAAAACGAACAGGACATTGCTAAAGAGCTTATAGAAATCCAGGGTCAGCCCGTTGATTTGGATGGATATTTTATGCCCGATGAGCAAAAAGCTTCCAAAGTTATGCGGCCCAGCAATACTTTTAACGGTATTATTGATAGTATGTAGATCTCCTCTCTGCACCTGTGAAGATGACAAGCTTGAGAATCAAGTCATTGTGAGAAAAGTAATAACGAACAATCTATGATGTAATTTTCGTAGAAAAAATCACTTCTCCCAATAAATCGGGATCGTGATGATAACTATAGTTTCTCATGTAAATATAATATTTCAATTCCCCTCTTTAATTAATAAATTCCTGCTTTATTACAAATTAATTCGAGGAACGATGTCTACTGAACAAAAAACACGAGATAAATTTGCAGAAAAAGATAAATGGCAACTGGAAGATATTTTTAAAAGCGATTCTGACTGGGAAAATGAGTTTATGTTTGTGAAAAAGCAGATTCCGCAGTTAGCAGCTCTGCAAGGCAGCATGACTTCAGGAAAAAATTTATTAAAAGCTATCGAGCAAATGAACCATGTAGAAGAAAAAATTGGTAAACTATATTCCTATGCTCATATGCGTAATGACCAGGACACTAATGTTACAATGTACCAGGAACAATATAACCGCATGGGTGGTCTTCTTGTAGAGTATAATGAAGCTGTTTCATTTTTTGAACCTGAAATTTTAGCCATGGATGATAGTACTTTCACAGAATACAAAAAAGAGCCGGGTTTGCAAATCTATCACCATTTTTTGGATAATCTTACACGGGTAAAGTCTCATACTCTTTCTGAAAAAGAAGAAAGGCTGATGGCTTTATCAGGAGAGGTGCGCCACGCTCCCGCAAATATTTTTAGTATGTTTGATAATGCAGACATAGTTTTTCCAATCATAAAAGGTGAAAATAATGAAGAAGTGCGTCTGACAAATGCTTTATATGGTAAATACCTGCAGTCACCTGACAGGCGTTTAAGAAAAGATGCATATCTGGCGCTATACGAGCCTTATCTGGCCAATAGGAATACACTGGCCACTAACTATTCGTCGATTATAAAAAGCCATATCTTTAACGCCCGTGCCCGTAATTATGAATCCACTGTTGTAGCTGCTTTGGATACAAATAATGTGCCTGAAACCGTTTATCACAGACTTATAAAAACAGCAAAAGAAAATCTGGGACCTTTACATCGTTTTGTGGCTCTGCGCAAAAAAATCCTGAAACTTAAGGATGGTGTCTTTGATTATGATCTGCGGGCGCCGCTATTCAGCAGCAAACAACGCGAATACAGTTGGCAGGAAGCATGCGAAATGGTCATCAAGGGTGCCGAGGAGTTGGGGCAGGATTATATAAGTAATCTCAAAAAAGGCTTTAATGAACGCTGGATAGATGTTTATGAAAACAAGGGTAAACGAAGCGGTGCTTATTCATCCGGTACTTATGGTGTTCATCCTTATGTCCTAATGAATTACAATGGCACGCTTAACGATATTTATACATTAACGCATGAAATGGGCCATGCACTGCACACTTTTTATACTATCAATAATCAGCCTTTTGTATATGGAGATTATCCGATTTTTTTAGCAGAAGTAGCTTCTACAACGAATGAAGCCTTAATGGAAAATTGGCTGATTGAAAACTGCCAATCTGAAGAAGAGAAGCTGGCTTTATTGAATACTGCTCTGGAAAAATATAATGGCACTTTTTATCGCCAGGCTATGTTCGCCGAGTTTGAGTTAAAAAGTCATCAAGTCATTGAAAAAGGGGAAGCTTTAACCGCTGATAAGCTGGATGAAATGTTTGGCTCCATCTACCAGGAATACTACGGTGAGGAGTTTACTGTATTGAGGGAGAATGAAGCTTTATGGAGCCGTGTGCCGCATTTCTATTACAACTATTACGTATTCCAGTACAGCACAAGTTTTGTAGCATCATCTACATTGGTTTCTAAAATACTGGAGGAAGGCGAATCAGCCCGCAAAAAATATCTGGACTTTTTAAAAAGCGGGCGCAGCAAATATCCAATGGAAACTTTAACTGAGGCCGGTGTGAATATGAATTCATCCGAACCGGTGCTAAGAACAATTAAACTGATGGATGATTTGTTGGATAAAGTTGATTCGATTATTGATTAGTCCGTTATACTGAGCTTGTCGAAGTATGAATACAATTGTGAAGCAGGTAAACACTTACGCTTAAGATTACAAGACCGCCAAATTGGTGGATAAGGGCTATACTCAAAGGCACATGCAACAAAATAACGGCTAATCCTAAAAGAATTTGCATTAAAACAACCAACGGCAGCAGAACAGAGAATTTAGCTTCCTTCTTTATTTTGAAAAACAGGTAAATAGAAAATCCCAATAAAACAAAAGCAAACCAGCGGTGAATGAAGTGTATAGTCACTGCATTTGAGAACAGGTCCAACAACCCGGGAATCTCCGCTATAAACAGATTTGGTGGGAAAAGATAACCGAACATAAATGGAAATGTATCTGAAACAAACCCGGCCTTTAGACCTGCCGCAAAAGCACCATACAAAACCTGGAAAGTAAAAAGAACTAAAAAGACTAACAGCAACCGAAAGGATTGTTTTGCTGTTCTTTGAAAGGAAAAGATTTTGTCACCACAAGCCGTATCCAGTAACTTCCACAAAACTAAAGCATAGATCAGCAAAGCCAATATAAAATGAGCAGCCAGCCTGTAATGACTAACGTCGGGTTGATCAACAAGGCCGCTTTTCACCATATACCAACCCATAATGCCTTGCCCGGCATAAAGCAAACCGATCAACAAATAAACTTTGGATTGTCGCCACCTAAAACGGCCCATAAACAAAAAGAAAAATAAAGGGATAACATATAGAAGTCCCGTTAAACGACCCAGAATCCTGTGGTTATATTCGCGCAAATAAATCAGTTTATATTCTTCCAGCGTCATGCCCACATTTATCTTTTTGTATTCAGGGGTTTTTTTATAGTTAGCAAATGTTTGTTCCCAGGTATCTTGAGTAACGGGAGGAATAACACCGGTTACAACATTCCAGTCATACATAGAGAGTCCGGAATCCGTCAGGCGTACATACCCGCCTAAAATGACCTGTGCAATAATAGATAGCAATACAATGGTCAGCCAAATGAGAATACTGTTATTAGATTTTTTCAAGACCTGTTACTTTTTGGGATTATAGAGTTCTTTAGTCAAAAGAATTAACGCGTGAACTGCTAATTAATGAGAGAAACTCCTTGCGTGTTTTATCATCATCGCGGAATTCACCAAGTAATGTCGACGTCATCATTTTAGCTTGTCCTTTTTGTACGCCACGCATCATCATGCACATATGTTTACCTTCCACAACAACACCTACACCTTTGGGGTTAATCATCTCCTGGATCGTATCGGCGATCTCACGGGTCATATTTTCCTGAACCTGCAAACGACGGGCAAACATTTCAACAATACGGGGAATTTTACTCAGTCCTACTACTTTTCCATCAGGAATGTAACCCACATGAGCTACCCCATAAAATGGCAGCATATGATGTTCACATAAGCTGTAATATTCGATATTAGCTACTACAACCATCTCATCATATTCTACATCAAAAATCGCATTATTGATTAAATCTTTTGCATTTTTATGATAGCCTTCTGTTACTGCCTTGTACATCTTAGCAACCCGATTTGGTGTTTTTTCCAGACCTTGTCTGTCAGGATCTTCACCAATTTCTTTCAAAATTTCTTTCACAGCGTTTTCTAATTTTTCCAATTAATTCTACTCCCTTCCGAGCTCAAAATAATTATTATTTGTTTCCCAAAGTGCAAGATGGGCCAACCTTACTTTGCCAAACTTGCCGGCAAGACCTTTCCAGATAAACTGAATGATATTTTCAGCTGTTGATATCTCCTCTTTAAAAAATTGTACTTCTTTATCGAGATGCTTGTAATCCAGTTGGTTTAAAGTCTCACCAACTACCATATCAAATTTTTCGATGGGTATAATCATTCCTGTTTCAGAATCCGGCAGACCATCAACAGTGACATATAACGTATAATCATGACCGTGTCCATTGATATTATTGCACTTATCATAAATTTCTATGTTAGCGCTTTCACTCAACAAGTCTGAATTTAACCTGTGAGCAGAGCTAAACTGGTATCTTTTTGTAAGCTTTATTTTCATGAATTATTTCTCTATATCCACAAATAAATCCTGCCGTTCATATAAACGTATTTTTTGTAGACTATATTTTTCTTTCGCCAATTCTTTCTCAATTAATTCAAAAATCGTTATAGCTAAATTTTCTGTTGTAGGGATTTTGTTCTTAAAATAAGGCGTATCAAGATTGAGATATTTATGATCAAACTGGTCAACTATTTTCTTTACCTGTTCCTTTAATATAGTCAAATTAACAATCATCCCGGTTTTTGGGTTTATATTTCCACCAACTGTAACGTGCAGTTCATAATTATGGCCATGACCATAAGGACTGACACACTTGCCGAATTCCTGTTTATTTTTTTCATTACTCCATTCATCGCGCCAATAACGATGGCTCGCTGAAAATTCAAATGTCCGACTAATAGTTACTTGTTTCATATACTCTCTGTTTTATTTTGAATATGTAATTTAACGATCAAATACTATACATTTGAAATTTATTTTTTTCCAACTAAACTTTTTTAGAAAAAGTTCTGTCATATCCATTAAAATCAATTATTATTGAGTTGCTCTGGTGAACTCTGTTAACACTTGATGAATGTTCTTTGCAATTGATGATTACTTTTTTTATTCTTTCACCTATTTAGCTAACCATAATTTTTTTGATAGATTTCCATGATACAATATCCCGCATTAAATAATTTCTCTCTTGACCTGGCTACCCGCAAGCTGGCTGATAAAATACCAGAGTTTAAAAAAGTAGTTCAAAAATTTGGAGCTCCTCCCCTGTGGGATAGAACAGCGGGATTTTCAACCCTATTATATATAGTATTGGAACAACAGGTTTCTTTAGCCTCTGCCAAAGCAACTTTTGAAAAATTACAAACTGAATTGCAGGATATCACACCTGAATCTTTTTTGACGTTAAATGATAAACAACTAAAGACTATTGGTTTTAGCCGACAAAAAACACGTTACGGAAGAATTATTGCCAAAGAAATTTTATCGGGAAGTTTGGATTTGGAAATTCTTGCCAGACAAAATGATCAGCAAGTAAAAGAAAAGCTTATGTCAATAATTGGAATTGGGCATTGGACATCCGATATTTATTTATTAATGGTTTTATTAAGGCCCAATGTTTGGCCACATGGTGATCGCGCTTTGGCTGTTTCTGCATACGAAGTGTTTAATTTAAAAGGTATCCCATCATATGATGACCTAATGCTTATGTCTGAAAACTGGAAACCGTGGCGTTCTGTTGCTGCGCGTCTTCTGTGGCATAATTATCTAAGTACACATCGTAAATAAGCAGCAACGTTTTCCAAATATTAATTTTAAAATACGTACTTAAAATGTTACATTGTATGATTCCACTAATGCGAATTGGAGAATTTTTAATGCGAATAATATCCTTAATTTTCGTTCTCATTTTTTCATTTTCATGCAATATCAGTATGAAAAAAAAAGCTATAAGTGATGAAGTAGCTCTGGCCCACATCAAATCCAACCTGGAATTTTTAGCCAGCGATGATCTGGAAGGAAGGCTTACAACTGCCCGGGGCTCGAGAGCAGCTGCGCAGTATATAATTAGCAACCTAAAAAAATATGGCCTTGCCCCTGCTGGAGAAAATGGTTCATTTTTTCAAGAATTTAATTTGCAGCATACTACTTTTTTACCTGACTCAAAATTTTCTCTTTTTGGGAAAGATTTAGCATTTGGAGAAAATTATATACCTTTTAATTCTGCAGAACCAGCAATTGATAGCGAACTTATTTATGTAGGGCACGGAATTTCGGATACTTCACTTAACTATGATGATTATAAAGATATTGATGTAAGCGGAAAAGTTGTAATTATAATGTATGGTGTACCAACAAAAAAAGATGACCCTGAGTTTTTCAAGGATGGGAGTCGTTGGCGAAGATCCAGTAAAAAAGCTAATACCGCCTTTAAAAAAGGGGCAAAGGGTGCAATAATACTAGGATCAGATTACCTGGTTAATCGTTGGGATGAATTTAAAGACGGGCTTAATCGGGGCAGTATTTCAAAGATCGATTCAAATAAAATTGGTTTTAATGCGGCATGGATAGATACTTCAACAGCAAAACAAGTTTTCAATTTAGAGAATATAAAATATAAAGAATTAGGTGATACTCTAAACGCCGGCTTTTTAAATCCAGGTACCATTATAAGCTCAAAGGTTTCAATAGACGTCCAGAGTATTCAAAAGATTGTTATTGCCCGCAATGTGATAGGACTTTTAGGGAAGAAGCCAACCGTAAATAACAAAGCAATACTTTATGGCACTCATTACGACCACGAGGGTATCAAAGGTGGTAAGATTTTTAACGGTGCCGATGATAATGCTTCCGGCACTGCCGCAATGTTAGAGGTGCTTCGCCAGTTTAGTATGGAAAAAAGAGTCGATCGACCAATACTGTTTTGCTTTTGGGATGCAGAGGAAAAAGGACTTATTGGTTCAGAGTATTTTGCAGAAAATTTGGACGACTCCTCCAAAATTGGCTTTCATATCAATGCTGATATGGTAGGTCGTGGAGCTCCTGATTCAATATATATTATTGGAACAAAAGGTGTGAGTGATGAAGTAGCGGAAATAGTATCAGGTGTTAATAATTATCCAACCCTCATAAATCTAAATTTTTCTTATGACGATGTTAATCATAAAGACAGGCCATACCAAAGAAGTGATCACTGGCCTTTTGCTAAAATGAATATTCCTTTTATTGGTTTAGGTGATAAGGACAGGGTAGATTACCATAAACACACAGACACAGCAGACAAAATTATTCTTACTAAGGTATTAAGAACCGTCAAATTTATAAAAGCAGTAGGATTAAAAGTTGCAAATCTGGACCATGATCTAAAAATTAATCGGGTCATTGATTTTGGGGAGAAATAATTTTGACTATTGATGAAAAAATGCAGGAAATAAGTGAGAATATTGATTTCTTAGAAGGTCTTGAAAAAATGGAATACGTGGTCGATATGGCCAAAAAATCCAGTGGACTTCCTGCTTCCATGAAAAATGAATCTAGCAAGATTTATGGCTGCATGTCCGAAACCTGGGTTCATGTAAAAAAAGATCAGGATGCTATTTATATTGAGGCAGATTCAGAAGCCCAAATTGTAAAAGGCATGTTATATCTTTTAGCTGAATCAATCAATGGACATAGTAAAGAAGAAATCTTAATGCTTGATGAACAAAACGTCTTGAATAAATTAGGTCTTGGCGGATCAATTACCAACAGGCGCATGAACGGATTTGCAAGTGCCATTGAAAAAATCAAAGAAGAACTTCAAAAAATATAAATCATTGTTTGTAAAAATTTCATACTCCTGCCATATAGGCGCGTTTTTACGCCTAATACGCAGATAGCATGACAAACTAAAATCAGCTCCCTAGCTTCCGTACAAACTCCATTTTTATCTTAAACTATTATTTTTCAATTACTTAGATATCAATATTTTTCTTGGCATGCAATTTGATATTATATAGGTCGTAGTTATTAAAAACAATATTAACCAAAAAAGGAGAACTACAATGTTAGTAAAATGGCAAAACCCAGTAAGAAATTTATTCAACGTTAACAACGATTTGAATACTTTTTTTGAGGATTTCTTTGACAACCGCCTAGCTGAGAGAGAAGAAATTCAAATAAGCCCGCGCTTAAACGTGGAAGAAAATGAAAATGAGTGGATTGTTTCAGCTGAGTTACCTGGTGTAACAAAAGAAGATGTTAAAGTTAATTTCCAGGATGGAATTCTTTCTTTAAGTGGTGAAAAGAAATTTGAAAAAGAAGATAAAGACAAGAACTACCATCGTGTAGAAAGAAGCTATGGAAAATTTACAAGATCACTTAGAATTACCAATTCCATAGTCGTTGACAAAATCGATGCTCAATTTAAAGATGGAGTTCTAAGTATCACACTGCCAAAAGCAGAAGAAGCAAAACCGAAATTGATCGACGTAAAAGTTAAATAACTTCTAACACCTCCCACACAAGGCAAGCCGTTAATTGGCTTGCCTTTCTTTTTATACAGCCATCTTTTCCTGATCTTTATATTGCAGCTCATAGAGTTGATAATACAACCCTTTTTTTGACATTAACTGCGCATGATTTCCTGTTTCTTTCAAATGCCCCTTATGAAAAACAAGAATATTATCGACATGTTTAATTGTAGATAACCTGTGTGCAATAATAATTGAAGTTCGATCCTGCATCATAAAATCCAAAGCATTTTGGATAAGAATCTCGGTTTCAGTATCAATGCTGGAGGTGGCTTCATCGAGAATAAGTATTTGGGGGTTTACTACCAGTGCCCGGGCAAAAGAAAGAAGTTGTCGCTGTCCCATTGATAATGTCGATCCTCTTTCATTAAGGATCGTTTCATATTTTTGAGGTAGTTTTTCAATAAAGGTATGAGCATTAACTTTTTCACAGGCTTCAATAACATCATCCATATTAATTAATGGATTCCCTAAGGAGACATTATCATAAATGCTTCCTGAAAAGAGAAATACATCTTGTAAAACCATAGCCATGGATTGTCTTAGATTAGCCAGATCTATTTGTTTAATTTCTTTGCCGTCGATCAGTATCTCACCTTTTTGTAATTCATACTGTCTTCCCAGAAGATTTATTAGACTTGTTTTACCAGCGCCTGTATGACCTACAATAGCAACGCTTGATCCGGCAGGAATGGAAAAATTAATATCCCGTAGAACCCATTGTTGATCAGTATATGCAAAACTGACATTTTTAAATTCGATCTCACCTTTTACACTAGCTAATTTTGTGGCTTTATTTGAGTTTTGAATTAACGGTTTTGTATCAAGAAGTTTAAATATTCTTTCAGCTGAAGCAATTGCGCCCTGCAAAATATTAATTTTATCTGAAAGATCGCTTATAGGTCTGAAAAACATTTGAGCATATTGAATAAAAGCTACAAGAGCTCCATATGTGGCGGCTTGTTCTATTTTTAATATCCCGCCGCGAACCAAAACAATTGTTAATGCAATTGCGCCAACAACCTCAATAACCGGGTAGAAAATTGCATAATAAGAAACGGTTTTGACATGCGCTGCTGTGTGTTTTTGGTTAATTCCCTTGAAAGTCTCATAGTTTTTTTGTTGACGGTTAAATATCTGAACAAGGTTCATCCCTGTAATATTTTCCTGCAGATAACTGTTGATCTGGGCCAACCATTTGCGAATTTCACTAAAAGCAAAACGAACTTTGCGTTTAAAAATCCATGTAACAATAGCAAGCATAGGAACCACAATAAATGTCCAGAAGGCCAGCTCCGCATTTATTGATATCATAACAGCCATTATACCAATAAGCAGAAAAATATTTCCAAAAATATTGACAACTCCCTGCGTAAACATTTGGTTTAGCGATTCCACGTCAGAAGTTACCCTGGTCATCAAGCGACCTACAGGGTTTTTATCAAAAAAGCCAAGCGATAATTTTTGCAGGTGCCCAAAAATATCAGAACGTAAGTCGTACATGAGTTTTTGACCCAAAAGCTGCGTAATGTATGTTTGAATATATTGAACAGCAAAGACAGCTATTAATACCAGCAGGTAAAAACCGACAATCGTATATAAGCCGTCAAGATTGTCGTCGCTTATATAAATATCAATAGCTTCTTTTGTTAGATAAGGCGCTATTAATTGCAGGAAAGAACCTATTAATAGCAGGAAAACGGCAAAAATAACAATTTTTTTAAATGGCCGTGTGTACATAAACATGCGCTTTAACAGAGCGCTATCATAAACCTTACCGCTTAACTCATCATCTTGCATTAATTACTGTGCCCTTAATTTTTTGACTGTTTCTTTTACAATTGCCACAGCTTTGACAATTTCATCATTTGTGGTTTCCCGGCCAAAACTAAAACGAACCGCCGAAGAAATTAACTTATTTTCCAGTTGCATTGCCAGCAATACATGGGATTGTTTAATACTACCGGAACTGCAAGCTGATCCAACAGATACAGACAACCCATTTAAATCGAGATTCAATAATAAACTTTGATTATCTGTTCCGCTAAAAGAGATATTGGAAATATAAGAACTTCTATCAGCGCCAGCCCCATTGACAATGCAATTATTTACCTGTTGCAGAAGCAACTCTTCAAACAAGTGCTGATTTTCTTTCATTTTTACCAGTTCATTTTCCTGTTGCATCAAAATGGTGGCTGATCCAAGTCCAATTATACCTAATAGGTTTTCTGTTCCAGGCCTTTTATTGGCCTCTTGTCCGCCGCCATATGATAATGGCTCTAAAGCAACACCGTCTCTAATAAATAGGCCACCAACGCCTTTGGGGCCGTAAATTTTATGCGCCGAGAATGAGAGTATATCAACACAAAAATCACTTAGATCAATTGCTAACTTGCCATAAGCCTGGATTGCATCGCAATGGAACAGTATTTCTTTCTCCTTACACAATTTTGCTATTTCCCTGACCGGAAAAATGATGCCTGTTTCATTGTTTACGTACATGGCTGAAACAAGTATTGTTTTCTCTGTAATTTCCAGTGCAAGCTTTTTTAAGGGAAACAACCCATTTTTATCAGGATTTATATATGAAATTTCAAAGCCTCTTTTTTCCAGGTATTCAGCAGAACTTAGAACAGAAGGATGTTCCGTCCCGCTTACAATAATATGGTTTCCAAAAAGATTTTTAGCTAAAGCAGCACCGATTAGCGCCATATTATTGGCCTCGGTACCACCGCTTGTAAAGACTATTTCTTTTGATTGACAATTCAAAAAAGCAGAGATTATATCTCGTACTTCCTCAATTTTAATTTTGGATTTTTGACCATGACGATGCGGACTGGAGGGATTTCCATAATTCATCAGCTGCCAGTCATATATTTCTTTAAGTACGCGCTCATCTACAGGTGTAGTTGCCGCATAATCCAGGTAGATACTCATAGCTAATTTTCTCGGTAATGGCAGCCTCTGCTTTGCTTATTTTCCCAGGCTGCGGAAGCAATAATAATCGACGTTCTCACTGCATTGCGAATTCCAAGAAGTTCTTCGGTAATTTTTGCTTTACGGTAGAAGCGGTCAATTTCCTGCTCTAAACTTCTCAGGTCCAGTAAAGCGCGTTGTAGACGATATTTATTTCGGATGAGTCCTACATAGTTCCACATAATATGGCGGATTGCAGACATATCCTGGGCTATTAATGCAGGATCAGGATCAAAGTCATCAGCGGACTGCCAGTTGGGTATTTCAGTATTATCAATAAATTTCGCATCTTTATTGATAATGGAAATTTTATCCGCTGCCTCAACCCCAAAAACAAGATTTTCTAATAATGAAGTACTTGCTAATCGATTAGCTCCGTGCACACCTGTGCAGGCCACCTCGCCAACTGCGAATAGATTATTAATGGTTGTCTGTCCACTAAGGCTAGTCCAAATACCTCCGCAGGAATAATGTGCTGCCGGTACAACAGGAACAGGCTCTTTAAGCAAGTCTGTTCCCCAATTTTTGCAAAAATCATAAATATTTGGAAAATGGCTTTTTATTTTATCTTTTTTAATAAATGACCGGAAATCGAGGTAAACGTGAGTCTGATCATCCTTTAACATTTCGGAGTGTATAGCCCGGGCCACCACGTCTCTTGGGGCTAGATCTTTCCATTCAGAAGAATATTTATCCATAAAATATTCACCTTTAACATTCATAAGACGCGCGCCCGCGCCGCGTGCTGCCTCAGAGATTAAAAACGCTGGTGCGGCTGAGTGGAAAAATGTTGTAGGATGAAACTGTATATATTCCATGTTAATAACCCTGGCACCTGCTCTATATGCCATGGCAATCCCATCACCTCTGGCACCTATTGGATTTGTAGTTCTGAGATACAACCTGCCGCAACCTCCCGTAGCAAGAATTGTAAACTTTGAAATACAGCGAATAATGCGGCTCTTTTTTTGATCTAAAAGAAACGCACCAACACATGTTACAGGATCATAAACAGAAAGCTGATTTGTTGAATGATGTTCGGGAGTCAAAAGGTCTACGGCTGTTAAACCGGTTAAGATTGTAACATTGGAATGCTTTTTTAAAGCAGTTAAAATGGATTTCTGAATTGTTTTACCTGTTATATCCGAAGTGTGTAAAACGCGCGCGTAAGTATGTCCGCCTTCAGATGCCAATTGATGCTCATTGTGAGAATTTTTATCAAAGTCTATTTCTAAGCGCTTTATTAATATATCTTCAACACATTTTGGTCCCTTTTGGCATAGAAGATCAACTGCCTCTGGTTTACATAAGCCATCTCCAGCATTAATAATGTCATGTGCTAATTTTTGCGGCGTGTCTTCTTTACTTTTATATATAACACCACCCTGAGCGTAATATGTATTTGTCTCTTCCTCTTGGTGGGATTTAGTTATTACTGTAACGTTCAAACCGTGGTCGGCGAGTTTTAATGCAGCAGTTGCTCCGGCTAATCCTATTCCGATAACCAGAACATCTGTTTCCAGATAATTTTTCATAATTTAAATTTCAAGCATTCTTCGAACTGAACGTTCTGCCCGGACCCTAATATCTTCATCCAGATTGACCTGATACTTCAAGTCACGTAAAGCATTTCTTGTATCTTCAACAGTAATTTGAGCCATATGTGGACAACGGATACTGCACATGCGAACCATGTCTTTTTCCGGATATTCTGCAACAATATTATCGGCCATTGAGCATTCGGTAAGGATCATAAATTTAGGCGCATTGGATTTTTTTACATAATCAATCATTGCAGATGTGCTTCCTGAAAAATCTGCAAGCGAAGTAACTTCGGGACTGCACTCCGGATGTGCCAATATGATTGCTTCCGGATGTGCATCACGCACATTATTTACATCATCTTCCGTAAACTGTTCATGAACTTCACAACGCCCCAGCCAGCCAATCATATCTCCTTTTGCAGCTTGAATATTATTTTTAACTGTTGGGAAAATAATTCGTTTGCCGGTTTCCAAAGCTACATTTTTTGCCAGGTACTCATCGGGAAGGAAAATAACAGTTTCCGAATTTAATGATTCAACGACGCGTTTTGCATTTCCTGACGTACAGCAAATATCACACTCTGCCTTTACATCAGCATAGGTGTTTATATATGTGACAATAGGTACTCCGGGATAACGTTCCTTTAAATTACGTACATCCTGAGCAGTAATACTTTCTGCCAGAGAACAGCCTGCTTTATCAGATGGAATGAGTACCATTTTATTAGGATTTAATATTTTTGCTGTTTCAGCCATAAACTCAACACCGCAAAAAACAATCACATCTTTGTCAGTTTCAGCAGCTTTGCGGCTCAGTTCCAGTGAATCCCCCTTGAAATCAGGGATAAAATGAAACAAGGCTGGTTCCATGTAATTATGCCCAAGAATTACAGCATTTCTCTCTTCCTTGAGCTGCAATATTTCCATGGCCAACTCTGCCTTTTGACGTATATATTTTTCGGGAAGGGTCTCTTTCAAAACATCATACATCTGTGCAAACATTTTATCTACAGTCATTTTTCCTCAAGTTTAACTGGTTGTTACCAATAGACTTAAATCAGCTGCTTTTGCCGAGTGCGTCAACGCGCCTATCGAAATATAATCCACACCTGTCTCTGCAATTTCTTTTACGTTAGCAAGCGAAATATTGCCTGATGCTTCAAGTTCGGTTTTCCCTGACGTTATATCAACAGCTTTTTTCATCTCTTTTACAGTCATGTTATCTAATAGGATTCTATCCACAGAAAGTTTTAAAGTTTCCTGCAATTCCTTAATATTTTTTACCTCGACTTCAATCTTATAACTTTTATTGACTTGAGCCTGAATACTATGTACAGCCTTACTTATTCCACCAGCAGAGGCAATATGGTTTTCTTTTATAAGCACCATATCAAAAAGACCAAATCTATGGTTTCTGCCGCCGCCTGTTTTAACTGAAAATTTATCAAGAATTCTGAACCCTGGCAATGTTTTACGTGTATCCAAAATAACAGCTTTGGTTCCTTCTATCTTTCTAACAAACTGATTGGTGTATGTGGCTATTCCAGACATGCGTTGAATAAAATTTAAAGCTGTTCTTTCAGCCGCCAGAATAGGTGCTGCCAAACCTTTTATTGTGGCAATCACCTCTCCTTTTTTTACTAATTGTCCGTTTTCATAATTTTGGGATACTTCTAACATTGGTTCTAACAGCAGGAATGTTTTTTCAAAGACCCAGGTACCGCACAAAATCAAATCCTCTTTAGCAACCAAACGGGCTATTGCCTTTTGTCCCGGGGTTAATATGTACCTGGAAGTAATGTCGCCACTGGCAATATCTTCTTGCAATGCTTTGTTAATTAAATCAACTACTAAATGTCTGTTAGGATGATCCATGCAAATTTACTTATTTATTAAAGGCCGTAATATAGGAAAATTTTCTTTATCATGAGATATTCTGTCTATAGTATTAAAAAATACACCTTATACTAATATGCAATAAGCATGGAAAAAAAAACCTCCTTTGTGATTTTTACATGAAATAAAAGAGGTAAAAAAACTTTTTCATTTTTCATTTTGTTTTCAATTCATGTATATTTAATCTCATGAAAAAAATATTTCTTTGCCTGCTGTTTTCTGCACCCTTATTTGCGGCTTTCGAAAAAAAAGGAATTGGAATTTCTACCACCGCTCTTTCCATGAGTGGTGTTGCAAGCGAGCAACGTTCATTCGCCATTTTTAATAATTCCGCTTTAATAAAAGGTGCTTTTTACAGCGAATTATTCTACAGAAATTATTATGGTATCAAGGGCTTTGAGCTGAAATCAATAGCCCTGAGCGGATCACCTCTAAATCAACCTGTATCGCTGGGAATTATCCGTTATGGAAATAAACTTTTTACGGAGACAGAATTTGCTGTAGGAATCTCATACGAGCTTAACTCAAATATTATTATTGGAAGCTCCATGAATTATTATTTTCTTGATATAAAAAAATATGGCCATTCTTCCACTTTAGGTTTCAGTTTTTCAATGTTATATATATTAAACGACCAGTTAAGAGTCGCCGGGCAGTGGGCCAATATAAATGAACCAATAATAGGAAAAGCCAAAGAAAGTCTTCCTGTATCAGGAACAATAGGCTTAGCTTTCAAACCTATTGATGATGTGGAAGTGATGCTTGACGGTTACAAAGAAGACTTCTACAATTTTACATATAGGATTGGTGCCCGGATAAAGATAATGGAGCCTTTTAACATACTAAGCGGTTTCCAAAACAACATCAATAACTTTTCAATAGGTTTCGAGTTTAATATGGATGGCTATGAAATAGGTTACGCTATAGATGTTCATCCTTCGTTAAGCACAAGCCAGGCTATTGGGTTTAATTATGGTTTTTAGCTGTTTTATTTTAATTTTTACCCTTTTTTTCCCCAGCTCTGTTTTTAGTCAAAACTTTGAAAAAGATTTAATAAATAATCGTAATCGACTTTCTGAAATAAAATCCGAACTTTCTGACCTGCAAAATCAATTAAGTAAAACCAGAAAGAAAGCACTTTCTATTTCTGATCAGATAAAACTTCTTGATCAAGAGATGTCACTTATTGCCCGCTCTAAAGGCCTTTTAATGGCAGAGCAACGTATTTTAGAACGCCGCTCCAAAAACAATCTTGTCAGGCTTAATGACAATAAAACTAAATTAAGAAAATTAAAAAAAATGTATGAAGATCGCTTGCGTTATATGTATAAGTATGGAAAAGTGAAAAATCTTGAGTTGTTATTAACATCTGACTCGTTTAACCAGGCCTTTGTGCGCTACAAATATTTAAAATTAATTGCCGATTATGATGAGAAAACAATTGAATCTATTGCAGAAAATCAAAAAGAAATTGAAACAATCCAAAAAGAATTGACTGACGACCTGGTTGCCAAAGATCGATCTCTGCAAAACAAAAAAGTTGAAGAAAAGAGATATGCATCGCGCAGAAAAGAAAAAGATGTTTTACTCGCTAAAACAAATAAGAACCAATCCTATTTTAAAAACCAGATTTATGTTAAGGAAAAGGAGAGAAAAAAATTAACCTCTTTAATTGCCACCTTAGAGGCTGCGCGCAAGGCACAAACAGGCAAAGGCTCAACAGAAGAGTTTGTAACAATTGATTTTGATAACTTTAACAAAGGAAAAGGAAAGTTGCCCTGGCCTGTAAGTGGTAAAATTATTAGTACTTTTGGAAAACAGTATGATCCTGTTACAAAAACTTCTATCAATAATTCCGGGATAGAGATTCAGACTAAAGTGGGAACACCTGTTAAAAATGTTTTTGTTGGTGTTGTGCGTATGATAACATATTTAGGCGGTTATGGTAATACTGTTATTGTAGATCATGGTAAAGGATTTTATACTGTTTATTCGCACCTTGCAGAAATTTATGTAGGAAAAAACGATGTAGTTGATACAAACCAGATTATTGCCCAGGTTGGTGACTCCGGCTCTTTAGCGGGCTCAAAACTGCATTTCGAGATTTATGGCGGAAATAAGGCCTATAATCCACAAAAATGGTTAAGAATAAATTAGAAGCTTCTTCTTTTTTTTCTGCTGCTGTTCAAACCCTTATGAGTCTGACAAAATTCTTCAGGTTTGTTTTTTGATGTAAACAATTCTACTTTTGTATTTGGACAATAAGCTGTTGCCTTTTGTTTTGTTTCCAAACAAACTTCCATCTCAAAAATCCCTGGTGAGTCAATAAATTTATTACGTGTAAATGCGACGCTGTCATAAATTGCACTCATAAATTCACCCCAAAAAGGCAGCGCTACTCTACCCCCTGCCATTCCAGGCCCCAAAGTTTGCTTAGGATCATCCATTCCCACCCAAACACCTGCTACAATATCCGGTGTATAGCCAACAAACCAGGCATCAGTAAAATTATTAGTAGTTCCCGTTTTGCCACCCATTGGTTGGTAGAATTTAAAATCTCTGCGAACCGGGTAACCTGTACCTCGATTTATTACATCCATCATCATATTACGAATAATATGAGTCGTCTCCGGAGATAGAACCTCTTTTGAATGAGGGTAGTTTTCAAAAATTACCTGGCCGTTTTTATCTTCGATACGTGTGATTGAAATAGGTTTTACATATAGCCCATTATTTGCAAATATCCCATAAGCTGCAACCAGTTCCAGAGGATAAACTTCAGAAGTACCTAATGCTAGAGAAGAAAAAGGCCTAATGCGGGTTGATATACCCATATCATGGGCATATTTGGAAACAGTTCGGGGATTTACATCATTTATTAATCTCACGGCAACAAGGTTTAAAGAACGATACATTGCCTCCCTTAAAGTGGTTAATCCGCCAACAGATTTATTATAATTCTCCGGTGTCCAGCGCGTGCCATCGTCATTTATTTCAACAGTAGGCTGGTTTAAATACTGGTCTACCGGTGAAAACCCGTTATCTATGGCAGCGGTATATAAAAATGGTTTAAAAGCGGAGCCCGGTTGACGCTTGGCCTGGGTTACACGGTTAAATTTGGATTTATCAAAGTCTCTCCCACCGACCATTGCTAATATTTGACCATTTTTAGGATTTAAGGCTACAAAGGCAATTTGAACTTTTGCAGTTTCTGCAAACGCAGAATCACCCATCTCTTCTCTCAATTCTTTAAAATCTGGCTGACCAATTACAGTTTCCTGCACTATGTCAATATGTTTTGCTATCGCTTCTTCCATATAATGTTGAAACTTTGTATTCAATGAAGTATAAACACGTAGTCCATCTTCATATATATTTACATGTAAGGAGTCCTGCAATTTATTAAGCTGCCTTCGTATGTACTCGGTAAAATAGGGTGCCGTTTTCATTTTATTTGGGTCATTTAATTTCAGCCCGAGTGGCTTTGTTTTTAGGGTATCATATTCCTCTTTTCCCAGTTTACCAAAATCGTACATCATACTTAAAACAATATTACGTCTTTGCAATGCCCGTTCGGGATGTCTTATTGGCGAATACCAGGAAGGACCCTTTAATATTCCAATAAGCATTGCAGCCTCTTGTGTCGAGAGATCAGAGACATCCTTATTAAAATATCTTTTAGCAGCAGCCTGAATTCCATATGCATTATTTCCGAATGAGTTTACATTAAAATACATCTCCAGAATTTCATTTTTACTATAGGTCTTTTCAAGCTGAATGGATGTAATTGCTTCCTTAATTTTCCTCGTTATTGTTTGTTCATAGCCAAAATATAAATTGCGCGACAGCTGATTTGTTATTGTGCTGCCCCCCTGTCGGTCAAAGTGCACAATTATTTTATAAAGAGCTCTGCCTATACCTTGCACGTCTATGCCCCAGTGCTCTCTAAAATTTCGATCTTCGGTTGAAATAAGCGCGTCTATTACATTTTGAGGTAATTCAGAATAAGTTGTGTAGGCCCGGTTTGACGTAAAAAATGAGTGCAGCAACTCGCCATCTGCAGAATAAACTTGCGTAGCAATAGCAGGATCAATTTTCTCTAATTTATCAAAGGATTGTAAATCATCTTTTATGACAAGCAGAAGTATTAAAAGTCCAAAAAAACCTCCACCTAACATAGTTAACAAGACCCAGGTTGTCTTTTTTAATTCCAAATTAACAGAAGGGAATGCAAATTTTTTACGCGTTGTTTTAATAGGGTATCCAGTGACCGGTCTAATTCGACTGGACGTTTGTTGACCATGCTTTTTTCTTTTCATTGAGGGGAACTTTTTGCTGTCATATTAATTTTAATGCTGAAAATTGTCTTTTAATATATCGCCATTAAGTGGTTGAAGCTAAGTAATTCATATAGTTAAATCAACATTTGCCGATATCAATTATAATCGGATTTTGTTTGGTATAATAACAATAAAAGTCTAAATTTGGCGCCTTATGAATAACAAAATATTCTTATTTCTATTACTAATCTTTCTTTTGTCTGCTTGCAGTTCAACTCTCAAAAAAGATTTGGGTTCGGAATCGAAAGAAAAAATTTCTTTTAAAGCCAGGGAATATTTTTTAAAAGGAATTTTTTTACAGGCCGAAGAACGCTACAGTGAAGCTTTGATTCAATTTCATAAAGCTCAAATTTTTGACACAACATCTGCCACAATTCACAACAGCCTGGCTGAAAGCTACATGAAAATTAATGAGTTCGAACCCGCTCTTTATCATCTCCAAAAAGCCGCCTCTTTGCAATCCGATAATATAGAAACACAAAAATTGTTAGCTGAAATATATTTCAGGCAGCGTATGGACATTGAAGCGATTGAGGCATATGAACGGGTTCTAAAACTAGATCCTTTCGATGATAATGCCCGTAATTTTCTTTTCTTTTTATATGATAAAACAAAACAACCGGCGGCCAAGGCAAAACTTTATGAGCAGCTTTTGCCGATATATGGTAAAAACAAGATCATCCTATCGCAGATTGCAGAAGCCTTCGAAAAACAAAAAGATTATCAGAAAGCCATTGAGTACTTAGATAAAATCATAGAAATCGATTCCACAGACCACGAAGTTTTTTATAATAGGGGAATTTTCTTTGAGCGTATCAAAAATTACGATAAAGCTACTGAAAGTTATCAAAAAGCCTTTGAGTTGGCGCCAAATGATAAAGAGGTTCTTGGCAGGTTAGCTATTTTATATAGATCGTCCAATGAATATCAAAAGGTAATCGATTTGCTTGAACCTTCCATAGGACAATTCCCAAATAACAGCGGTTTCAAAGTAATGCTGGCAGAATGTTTTTATCATTTAGAGGATATGGAAAAGGCTAAATTAATTCTTTTTCCTTTATCTCAGTTAAAAAGCAGTCCCTGGACGGTATTTGATTTAATGGGACGTATTGAGTTGGAACAGAAAAATTATGAAGAAGCAATTATTCACTTTAATAAAGTAATCGCAATAGATAAAAAGAATCATTATGGGTGGTTATTTTTAGGATTTACTTTTATCGATATGAATAAATTTAATGACGCGGAGACATCATATAAAAAGGCCGTTCAAATAATCAATGACGAGCCTACTTTATGGACCTGGCTCGGGATTTCTTTACAGCGGCAGAAGAAATATTTAGAAGCCATTGAACCGTTTAAAAAAGCTATTGAACTGGATCCCAATAATTTAAATGCATTAAGCTCTTTACCCGTTGTTTTAGAGGAATTAGAATTATTCAGCCAAAGCGACAGCATTTACGAAATAGGGATTAAAAATCTTTCGGGGAATGCCCTTTTATTAAATAATTTTGCATATAGCTTGTCTGAAAGAAGTATAAGACTAAACGAAGCTCTTGAAATGTCCATGAAATCCAATGAGCTCGAACCGGAAAACGGAGCTTATTTAGATACCATAGGCTGGATATATTTTAAATTAAAAGATTATGGAAAAGCTGAATTTTACATTTTAAAATCTTTATCTTTACGTCCGGGTTCTGCGGTTGTATTAGACCACTTAGGTGATGTTTATTATGAACTTGGGGATATAGCCGAGGCCAAAAAGTATTGGAAAAAATCAATCGAAATCCAACCTGATAATCAGTTAATACTGGATAAAATAGCTAACAATTAATATGTCCCTTATAAAATGTTTTCTTCTTGCCCTTCTGTTTTTCACCTATAGTTGCTCACATTTCAAAAGTGAAATAAAAGCTGATCTGAGAAATGTAACTTATCAATCTCTGCTTGAAAACCACGCCGGTTGGCAGGAAGAAATAAAATCCTTGAGTGGTCAATTAAAAATTACTTTAGATAGTCCTCAATATTCCGGTAATTTTGACGCTTCCATTTTAGTAAATCAACCAGACAGCATGTTACTGGAGGTCAACGGACCTTTCGGAATGAGATTAGGCAAGGTTTTTGTTTCCAGAAGCAGGTTTATTTTTTATAACCAGATAATGAACCAGTTTTATAAAGGATCTAAACAGGATTTTGAAGGAAGAAATTTTCTGCAGTTTCCACTCGAGATTAGTCAACTAAAAGACATATTCACTGCCAGAGATCCCTTTGAAGTATTAGAAAAAGAAAAAATAGAAATTCGTGACAATATGTATTACCTGGAAGTTAATAACGGGAATTTTAACTATAGCATTTGGTTCGATCCAACCCATCTTTTAATATCCAGAATTGAATACAAAGAAAACGGAAATATATTTTATTATAAAGAATATCAAAACTTTCAGGAAGTTAATGGCATTTATTTCCCACATCATGTAAATTTCGTACGTCCGCAAACTAAAGAAGGTATTTCCATTTTCTATACACAATTGGAACTGAATAAAAAAAATCAGGCGGAACTTTATAAAATAAAAATTGCCGATACGGCAACCCAAATTGACTTAACATTATAGAATTGCTTTTCATTTCAGAATAATTTTATGGATATATCAGTAGTAATACCTTTGCTAAACGAAGAAGAATCTCTTTCTGAATTGACAATTAGGATTATAGAACAAATAAATAGTCTTAAAAAAGAGTTCGAGATTGTATATATAGATGATGGCAGTACTGATAATTCTTTTAAAATATTAACTGACTTAAAATTAAAATACCCTCAAATAATAATTATCCAGTTTAATAGAAATTTCGGCAAAAGTGCTGCTCTTTTCGAAGGGTTCAAAACTGCAACAGGTGATATCGTAATAACCATGGATGCTGATTTACAGGATGCCCCGGAGGAAATCTCAAATCTTATAAAAAAAATTGAAAGTGGCTACGACCTGGTATCCGGCTGGAAGAAAAAACGACATGACCCTTTAACCAAAACAATTCCGTCTAAATTTTTCAATATTGCTACACGTCATTTAACAGGCATAAAGATCCACGATTTTAACTGTGGGCTAAAAGCGTATAAAAGAGAAGTTATAAAAGCTATTCCCGTTTATGGTGAGTTGCACCGATATTTACCCGTTTTGGCTCATTGGCTGGGGTATCAAGTTGGCGAATTGGTTGTAACTCATCATCCAAGAAAATATGGTTCTTCGAAGTTTGGTATTAAACGTTTTTTTAATGGTTTTTTTGATTTATTAACTGTTTTGTTCATCACGCGTTTTAGGCAAAAACCTCTACATTTATTTGGGTTGATGGGTCTTGGATCCTCCTTTCTAGGCTTTGCCACATTATTTTACCTGTCAATATTATGGTTTCAAGGCTATGGAATTGGAAACCGCCCGCTTTTTATATTAGGCGTTTTATTAATAATTGTCGGGGTTCAATTTTTCTCAATTGGCTTAATCGGAGAAATGCTTATCAACACCAGAGGAACATCAGTTAGTTATACTATTAAGAATAAAATACAATAGTATTTTAAATGGCTACAGATATAAATCTTCCTTTTTCAATAATAATACCTTGTTACAACCGTGCCGATGAACTTGATGAATTGCTAACATCTGTTGGAAAGCTTCAATTCCCGCACAATAAATTTGAAGTTATTATCTCAGATGACGGCTCTACGGACAACACATCAACCCTTGTTAATTCCTATATTCAAAAAAGTGAAGTTAACATCACCTATATTACTCAAACCAATAAAGGCCCGGGAGTCGCAAGAAACCATGCATTGCAAAAAGCCAATGGTGATTTTTTTATCTTTCTAGATTCTGATGTAACCATGCCCGAAAATTGGCTGTATAATATTTCAAAAAAAATAAACAGTGAGAAAGCGGATGCTTTTGGCGGGCCGGATAGCTATAGAGATGACTTTTCACCTCTTTTAAAAGCGATAAATTATTCAATGACTTCTTTCATAACGACTGGCGGCTTAAGAGGTAAAAAAGGTAAAAAACTAGCCAGGTTTTATCCGCGATCATTTAACATGGGTTTGTCCAAAACATTATATAAAAAAATTGGAGGTTTTGGTTCATTGAGGCATGGTCAGGATATTGAATTTAGTCACCGGATACTAAATAGCGGTGCAAAAGTTGTATTTATAGAAAACGCTCCGGTATATCATAAAAGGAGAACCAATTTAAAACGTTTTTATAAGCAGGTTTTTAACTGGGGTGTAGCACGAATAAACCTTTACAAAATTGATAAAAAGATGCTGGAACCTCTGCATACAATTCCGGCTTTAATTACTATCTCTGCTGCTTTAATTATTATTTTGTCTGCAATATTTCCAATAGCCACATTATTTTTAAAATATGCGGTAATCGCTGCTATATTGGTTTTAATTTTTTCAATTATTGATTCAATAGTTATGTATAAAAGTATTTGGCCGGCGTTATGGTTACCCTTTGTAATGCCAGCTCAAATCTTTGGATATGGGTTTGGATTTATATATAACTTCTTCAGAAGGATCATCCTCAACAAAGCTGAGAGTAGCGGTTTTAAAAAAAATTATTATAAATAACAAATTAAAATCTAACTCAATAAAATTCACTTGATAATTGATTATTATTTTCAGTCAGTTAAATTTACTTCTCAACTAAATCATTTTTAAAAACAGGGTATACTGTGGCAAAAAAAACCAAAAAAAGAAAAGTTATTGAAAAAGAGCTTCCTCAGTCATCTATATCACTTTTTAAAATAAATGACAGAAAGCAAGATTACATCTTTATAGGCTTACTTTTGGCTATTCTGCTTTTTCTTTTTAAACCCATTGTTATTGATGGTCTATCTCCGCAAGGTGTAGATGTAGTTGGATCAATCGGAAAAACTAAGCAAATCTCAGATTGGGAGAAAACCAATAATGATAAAGCACTATGGAATCCGAATGTTTTTTCCGGAATGCCAAGATATCAAAGATCTACTCCTGTTGTCTTCTCTCTGGATACACTGCTTTTTAAATTAGGTGCCTTATTTAATACTACTTTTATCTTTTACCTATTTGGTGGATGCGGTTTATATTTCTTTCTCAGATATTTGAAACTTAAACCCGCAATCAGTTTTTTTGGCGCAATACTTTTTGTCTTAATGCCCCATTATAAGTCTCTTTTTCTAGAAGGACACAATGCAAAGGTAAGGGCGTTAATGGTTTTACCCTGGATATGCTATAGCTTTAAATACTTCCTGGAAAAAAGATCTTTACTTTCTGCAGCAATATTTGCTTTGTTTTTCGGCATTCAAATCAGGACCCAGCATTATCAAATTATTTTTTACACAGGGCTTTTAATTTTTGCGGTTGGAGTGTATCCGGTTCTAAAAGATCTGCTGGAAAAATCATACAACAGGTTTTTTAAAAGCAGCCTACTCATTTTCGCTGCTGTAACACTGGCGATTTTATCAGCTGCGCAACCATTATTCCTGGCAAAGGAATATTTGCCATGGTCAAAACGTGGAAAAACAACAATTGATATTTCCGCTCCTCAAAAAACCCAGGGCATCGCAAAATCAGATGGTGTATCAATAGAATATGCAACAAGCTGGTCCACAGCACCCAGTGAGTTAATCACTTGGGTTGCGCCGCGCTATTTTGGCGGGATGAGCAGTGAAAAGTACACAGGAGAAGATGTAAGGCAATTACGCGGAAGACAAATCCCGGGATATTGGGGTCAAATGCTATTCACTCAAAGCTATGAATATATGGGTGCTATAACACTTCTTCTTGCTGTTATCGGGTTTTACTTTAATCGAAAAAACAAATTTCTATTAGCGCTGGTAATATTCAGTGGTTTCTTAACATTACTTTCATTTGGCAGGCACATGCAATGGTTTTATAGTCTGTTTTTTGATTATGTGCCCTTTTTTAACAAGTTCCGTGCACCAATGATGAGTGTAACCATTACGTTTTTTATTGTTTCAATATTAGCTGCTTTTGGTCTTTCCTCATTAAAGACAAAAATTGAAAAGATCCCAATTCTAAAAAACAATAAACCTTTATTCATTATTTTAGGGTCTTTTTTAGGATTTGGAATATTAGCATGGCTCATCGGTCAAGGATTATCATTTACCAAAATGGGAGGTGAGCCTTATGATGCACGCGTAATGGAAATGATTATTACGATTCGTAAAGAGATGTTAAACAATGATATGCTGCGTTATTTGGCGTTAATTGGAGCAGCCTCTATTGTGATTGTTGTGTACCTAAAAAATAAATTAAATTATGGCGCTTTGGCTTTTTTTATTATTGCACTCAGCATAATAGATTTATTAAACATTCAGGGCAAGATCGAGAAAAAATTTGTTAACCGCGACAGGCTTGAAAAGGGATATTTTCAAAAAACCACAACCGATCAAATTATATTAAATGATAAAGCCCTGTTTCGTGTCTATCCCCATGGACAGAACTTTAAAGATAACCGCTTTGCTTATTATCATCAAAACATTGGCGGTTATAGTGCAATTAAAATGTACACTATCGAAGAATTCATAACGAATAATCTCAAAGGCGGAGCAGTGGTAAACCGCAACATAATGAAAATTCTAAACGTTAAATATCTAATCAGCAAACAACAATTTCAGGATGACGATTTAACTTTAATAAACACGGATGACAAGCTGCAAGTTAATACTTACTTATATAAAGATTATTTGCAAAGAGGTTTTTTTGTCGGGGACTATGAAGTTATTGAGGATGAATTTGCCAGATTGGATGAAATAAATAAATTAAGGTTCCAACCGGACAGTCTCGCACTTTTAGAAGAAAACCTAACATCGCCAATTGAATGGCCTGATAGTAGTTTTGTGGAAGTTACCTTATTTAATCCTAATCAAATCCATTTTAAAGTCTTTACAGATAAACAAAGTCTGTTTGTTATTTCAGAATTATACTATCCCCCAGGTTGGCATATATTGATAGATAATGAACCTGTTTCTAAAATCTATAAAACGGACCATGCCATTCAGTCTATAATAGTCCCTGCCGGAGAGCATAAAATTGAAGTTAACTTTGAACCTGAATCTTATGACCGAAATATCCAATATGCCACAGGGTCTTTGTCACTTATTTTCCTGATAATTATTGGATCATTAATAAAACAATTTCTTGATAAGCGTAAGAACCATCCTGCAGAATGAAAAAAGTTCTAATCATCACTTATTATTGGCCTCCTGCCGGGGGACCTGGGGTGCAACGCGTGTTAAAATTCGCAAAACATCTACCCGCCTTCGGTTGGCAGCCTATTATACTTACTGTTGCCAAAGGCGAATTCCCGGTAATGGACAATTCACTGGAGAAGGATGTTTCCCGGGAGTGTATTGTTTTTAAAACTAATTCCTTAGAGCCAACTCTACTTTATAAAAAGTTTGTTGGATTAAAAAAAGAAGATCCGATACCAATAGCGGTTATTACTGAAAAAAATAAAAACTGGAAAAAGAAATTATCAAATTGGATAAGAATAAATTTCTTTATTCCTGATGCAAAAATATTTTGGAAATACTATGCAGTAAAAGAAGGTAAGAAAATTATTAAGACCTATAAACCCGACCTTATTATCTCTTCTTCTCCACCCCCAACTGTGCATTTAATAGCAAAAACCCTGAAAGAAAAATTTGGAATCCCCTGGATTTCTGATTTTCGTGATCCCTGGACGGATATATATCATTTTGACAATATTAAAAAGAACAAAGTGACCCGTTTTGTTGAAACTAACCTAGAAAAAAATGTCTTAGCTGCAAGCGATCTGGTTGTTACCGTGAGCAACCATTTTAAAAAGATATTTTCTCAAAAAATAAACAATGATGTTAAAATTAAAGTCATAACAAATGGATTTGATCAGGATGATTTTAACATTAAGCCAAACCGCAAAACGCAATATTTTACAATTGCCTATTCCGGTAAACTTAGTGAACAACAAAATCCAGTCAATCTATGGAAAAGTATTAAGGTTTTAATCGAAAATAATCCTGAGTCAACAGAGAAGATAAAATTCATGATTACAGGCAAAATTGCTGACGGTGTGTTTTCCTCATTAAAATCGTTTAATCTGGAACATATTATAATAAATAATGGCTATCTACCTCATAGAGATTCTATTTCCAAAATTATCGATGCTGATATTCTACTTCTTGTTAGTCCGGATACTAAACAAAATAAAGGAATCCTTCCTGGGAAAATTTTTGAGTACATGGCCACTGGTAATTTTGTTCTGGCAATTGGACCCACCGACGGAGATATCGCACATATTTTAAAAGAATCAAAAGCTGGGGAAATTTTTTCTTTTAATCATGATTTATCAACAATAATCCAAGAACTATATGTAAACTGGGAAAAAAGACTTGATTCCAACAAGACAAATAAAACAATAATTAAGAAGTATAATCGTTACGAATTAACAAAATCTCTGGCGGCTGAGATGGACAGGTTAATTTAAGTTGGTGGATTATGAGTTTTGAAAAAAAAATATTCATGCTAAAAAAACTTATTACTGATATAAAACGTCCCAAAGTTCCATATAAAATAGCCAATGACTTTTCATCTTCCACTCTTGGTAGCTATTATTTTGTATTCGAAGAACAACGCGTTGCGGCGGGCAAAGATCAAGCTTTAATCAAAAAGTTTGATGAAAATGGTATTCCAATCAATAAAACCTATATAGATGTGACAGACAAAGAATATGTTTATTTTCCCATTTCAATTGGGCAAATGGGACTAGCCATTTTCCATTCATATCTAAAAACTAAAAGTGAGGACGACAAAAACAGATTTTTAAACTTTTGTGATTGGTTTTACAATAATGTGGAAATAAATGAATCTTCAGGTTCACGCTGGATGACAGATGTGTCATTACCACAATACAAGAATCCTGGACCCTGGCAGTCAGCATTTTCTCAAAGTCGCGGAATTTCTATATTGCTCAGGGGCTATCAATTAACGGGTAATAAAAATTATTCAACGATTGCCGAAAAAGCGCTCATCCCTTTTACCAAAACTGTCCTCGATGGTGGGGTAACATCTTTCACGCAATGGGGTCCTTTTTATGAAGAATACACTTCTTCAATTCCAACTTTGGTGCTCAACGGACATATTTTCTCTCTTTGCGGAATTCACGAATATACACGGGTCTTCCCTGAGAATGACCTGGCACAAAAATTATTTCAGGACGGGATAGTGACATTAGAGAAAATTCTTCCAGAATACGATATGGGATTTTGGTCTCGTTATAACTTATGTAAAGCCAAATGGCATCCTGATATTGATCCGGCAACAATTGGCTATCAACGTCTTCATGCAAATCAGCTGGATATGCTTTTCCAAATAACCGGTAACAATACTTTCAAAGAATATGCAGCAAATTTCAGATCTCAGGACACAATACTGAATGCTTTAAAAATGTATAAACTTAAATTCAAATCACTTAAAAAGATTGGGCGACTTTAGTCCACCTCCAGTCGTTTCACGTATTGTTATAAAAAATAAATAAAAAACTTGAGTTTCTTAAATTCTTGCCTATATTACGAGTAAATTAATTACTCGAAAAAGATTATGTTAGATTCACTTATAACATCGCAAACAAGAATAAAACTTTTATTAAAATTCTTTTTAAACCCTAAGACAAAGGGTTATCTGCGGCAGTTGGCAAAAGATTTTGGTGAATCCACTAATGGCATTCGCGTCGAGCTGAATAAACTTACTGAGGCACAGATGTTAACTTCTTCCAGTGAAGGGAGAAACAAAATTTATAACGCCAACACATCCCATCCTTTGTTTGATGATATCCGTAATATTGTTCTAAAATCCACCGGTATAGATAAGGTAATAATTAATATCATTGAAAAAATTGGCGATTTGGAGCTTGCCTTTATACGTGGTGATTATGCAGTGGGCAAAGATTCAGGTTTAATTGATCTTGTAGTTGTTGGAGCAAAAGTTAATAAAGATGAAGTGGAACGGGTCAGGATGAAAACTGAAGTCTTAATAGGTAGAAAAATATCTGTGTTAATTTTAGATCAAGCAGAATATAGAAATCTTGCAATAAATTTTGAAAAAGAGCCCAAACTGGTCTTACTGACCAATTGAGTATTGAATATGGACAAAAAATTAAAAATAGGTATGATTTTAGATGTTGATTTCCCTCCTGATGACAGGCCAGAGAAAGAGGCATTGAGCTTAATTGAAGCAGGACATGAAGTTCATTTATTATGTCCAACCTGGAGCGGTAAGTCCTTTCAAGAAAATTATAAAGGAATTCACATCAGCAGGTTTAAAATCCATAGAAAACTCCGTGATAAATTAAGCGCTGCATACCTTGTTTTACCTTTTTACAAATGGATATGGCAAAAACAGATTATAAAGTATATTAAACATAACGGTTTTGATGTACTTCATCTTCACGATCTACCAATGACTGATATCGTCAACAAAGTTGCTCAAAAATACGATTGCAACGTGGTGTGTGATCAACATGAATACTGGAGTAATTGGATTGGTCATACAGCTCATTATAATACTTTTATTGGGAAAATTGTAAAGGGATTGAGCGATTGGAAAATTTATGAAAGACGCCAGCTCTCTAAAGCTGATCTCGTAATTACGGTCACTGATGCTCTTCGCAAATGCTATATTAAAGAGGTTGGTTTAGCTGAAAAAAAAGTGATAACCATCCCAAACACACCAACTCGCGGTACGTTTAAAAGTGAAAATGTTGATCAAAAAATTGTTAAAAAATATAAAAAAGATTTCATTTTATTCTATGCAGGTGTCATGGATATTCTGCGAGGGTTGGATATTGCAATCAATTCTCTAAAAAAGATTGAAAAAATTATTCCTAATGTAAAACTGTTGCTGGCAGGACGCTTCGCCAGCGGATTTGATGCTTTACAGCTTTCGGAAAAAAATAATGTTCGTCACCTGGTGGAATTTGTTGGTTGGTTGAGTATTGAAGATTTACCATCGTACATAGCCAGTTCAAAAATATGCCTATTTACGCCCCATGTAAACCATTCAGAGATCAACAATACAATTGCGACCAAGATATACCAATATGTAGCGATGCATAAACCAATAATTACAAGCACTGCTAAAATGCAACGCGATTTTATTTTAGACAATCAATTAGGTTACGCTATAGATCCTAGTAAACCGAATGAATTTTACGAAAAAGTAGTAGAATTATATCAAAATTATGAAACTCACTCAAAAGCCATAAAAGAAAACGGTATTAAATTAATGAAATCCCAACCCATTTTCTGGGATCAGACTGTTAATAAGCTAATACAAGAATATTTAAAATTTTAAAATGATGATTGAAGCTTTAAATAAAACCAAAATTGAATACATCCTTTACCATTTAAATCACCATTTCGAAATGGACAACATTGCAAAGCATTTTGTTTACGACCAGATTAAGGGCAAAAGGGACAAGCCATTTGTTTTGTTTCCATTATCATCATCTGCTATTTCAAAAGATTTTGCAATTAATAATTTACCGGTTTTATTTCCATTATCAAAAGACAGTGATTTCTTTCAGTTTGATAAAAATAACAATCTCGTTTTTAAACATGATCTTTTAAAGTCAGCCTTTTATCTTTTATCTGGCTACCAGGAAACAAATCCTTTTAAAGGAGATCACTTGGGTCGTTTTTCATACAATGACAGTATACAAAAAGAGTTATCTATAGTTGACAAACCCGTTGTGAACGCATACTTCAAAATAATAATAGCGGCATTGAAACAATTTTGCAGCGTTCATAATATCAGCGTGGTGGAAAAATCCTTTTGGGGTAAAAAACCCTATGCTCTCTTTTTAACACATGACGTAGACAGGATTGATAAATGGACTATTCCGGAAGTTAAAAAAAGAATTAAGATGCTATGGCAAAGTGGTTTTAGGAAACATTGGTCATCTGCCTTTACGGCCATACGAAAGCTAATATTTTCGCAAAATCCATACTGGAATTTTGATTGGTTAAAATCAATAGAAAAAAAATTGGGAGTTCATTCAACCTGGTTCTTTTTACCCCGTGGTCTAAAAAATATTGACGCCTTTTACTCTTTCTCGGAGCCTCGAATAATAAACCTTGTTCAGCATCTGCTTAAAGAAGGCGACAGCATTGGTCTGCACGGAACGTATAATTCATTTGATAACCCGTATTTAATGGCAAAAGAATTAAAAAAAATAGAAACTTTATCCTCTAATAAAATAATTGTTTCCAGGCAGCACTGGTTAAGATTTAAATACCCGGATACATTAAGGATATTGGAACAACTTGGCGTATTGTGCGATAGCACATGGGGGTTTTCAGACCACTTCGGCTGGCGTAATTCGTACTGCATGCCTTTTAGACCCTACGACTTAGAGCAGGATAGAATGATGAATATCTGGGAGTTACCACTGAATGCAATGGATGTTACTTTTTTTGATTATTTGCACATGTCCTTCGAAGAAGCATTTGAAGCAATTAATCATATGATAAATCAATGTAAAAAATATGGTGGCCTATTTACACTTCTTTGGCACAACAGTTTTCTTGACGATGACGAATTTCCAGGAATTAGAAATTTTTACATAAAAATACTGGATCAAATTAGCAAAGGAGAATTTGCACATTTTAAAATTGATCTGTTAAATAGTGAGATATAAAAATGAAGATGAAAGACATTACTCATATTTTTAAAAATTGGAAAGAAATCAATATTAAATTTTTCAGAGAACATTTTTTCTATGCTAAAGAAGGCAAAAGAAAATTAAACTTTTCATCTAACCTAATTGAAGAAATCTATAGAGAATGCGAACCTGTTTTTTTTCTCTCCACAGGGAGATGCGGAACAAAATATTTGGCAAATATTTTACTAGAAAGTCCAAACATCGATGCTCATCATCATGCTTATCCTGATTTGCGTTTCCATCAACAAGCATCGTTTGAAAACCCAAAATCAGCAGAAACAAAATCTATTATTTTGAACAATACTAAAATGCAACGAAGTAGAGGACATAA
>CAVRRG010000031.1:0-5386 GCA_963723365.1 Calditrichota bacterium
GCGTTACATAATACAGACCCGATCTAAATTCAATATCTATATAACCTTTATTCTGAATCCCTTCAATAAACTGTTCACCACCACCCTTATTTGCCAACCCCTCATTAACAACCCATTCACTGTAGTTTCTTTTTTTTCCTTCATTCTGTCGTAAAAATTCTAAAAAATACATAATGTTTTCATCTGTTTGCATTAATAAATCCTGTCGGGTTTGAGGGATTATAGCCGGGATGCCTGTCTAATGTCCATCAATACCGTTTAATAACCATAGAACGTAAACAAATAAATTTGTTTTAATTTTTTACTCAATCCGAAATTTGTATTAACGGCCATAAAAGTAACTTTGTATTTGTTTCTTAGCAATTGCAGATGGTAAAAAAAATATAAAATTGGTTGTGAGAAAACTTTTCGATTTTAGTAGATTTTTATTTTACAAACGATAAAGAAGATGGTTAAATACAACCATAGATTGTTATTGATTTCACATAAAAAGTTTGTAAATTGCTGCGCGACCAAACCATCCTAAATGACTTCAGTATTTTAGCGCGACTACCTTCATATTAATTCTGAACAGTTTCATATTTAAAAACCGTCTTTGTAGGGAACTGCAATAACGCCAAACAGGAGGTGTGCAGTGCGTCAATTATTTATTCTTTGTCTTTTGTTTGTTGCCAGCGGACTATCTCAGGAAGTGAATGATTCAGAGCCAACCACAGAATCCTGGTATACCTATTGGGGACTGGGTTATGCCGCTATCAGTTATCCTTCGGAACTTCAGGAAGTAATTGATTTTTTAAAAGACCAGCCCAATGTAACAAATACACCGCTTTATGTGGATATGATAGGATTTTATTGGCATCTGACGCATGAAACAATTGCCGGAATTATTGTAAGCGGGGCCGGTGACCGTTATGAAGTTAAGGGCGAGGATATGCAAATCAATCAATATCTTTATAGCGCAAGTGCCATGCACTTTTTTGGTGAATCTTTTGGAAGCGGACCTTTTGTGCGGGCAGATCTGGGCATTGCCGCAAATGTGCTAACAAGTTCTTTTAGTTCAAGCGCTGGCAGCGAGCGCGGCATTGGTTTTCTGGCGGGCGGCGGCTGGTCTTTCGATTTTGGCGGTACCCGGCTTTTACTCAATGTAAATTATGCTTTTCGCAGAGTAGAGGAGGAGAACTATAGCATTCTGGGCCTTTCAGTTGGCGGGTTGTTTTAAAACTGCCAGATATTGACACTTGAAAATAGAAAAAAGAAATTAAAATCAGCGGAAAATTTGTATCCTGTCGCCAACCATTTCAAAATCGGAAATTTTTAAATCATCAAGGAAAATACGGTCAATCTCGAATTCACTATCCGTTTCATCAAAGATAATATCCTGGCTAAAGTCACCAACACGAACAACAGGGTTTTCTTTAAATTGCATATAACCATTTTTATTATAAGGCACGCCTTCAATGGCAAGATATAATTCCCCACCAATATTACCTCCTGCTAAACGACTGGAAATAATATCAATAAAAGGTTGAGCGTTTTTGGAGACTTTTACATCAGCTAATGTGCTGATATTGATAACGGCTTCCACAGTTATAACATTATCTTTTATGCTACTGTGGATTTTTTTTATTGATTCGGATAAACGTGGGTCTTCTTCGCGGGTTATGCCATACTTTATAAGGTTGTTTAAATCTTCTGCTGAGATAAACACGGCGCTGTTTTTATTTAATTCAGATTTAATTCTCCCAAAGGCCTCTGCAGCAAGCTCCTCGTCAGCAATTAAATCAACTTCTTCCATTTGCTGCACATAGTCTGGCTGATACGTTATATTCTGGTACAAATAGACAACCAAACCAAATACAATTATTGCTATTACACCAATGATAATAAAGAATGTTTTCATAACGTTCTCTTGTTGTTTGAATACATGCAAAGGTACAAATAAGTTAAAAATAAATCTACGATATTTTCACAGAAGAAATTTTAATTGAGGGTTGCGAGAAACCAACAGGTAGTATTTGACTTTCCTTCTCACAATCCGCATGAAACTGGGATATATGATAATCATCTCCCACCATTTTTACAGATTTTAAAGTATTTAAAATGTCCCCTGTAATTTTCAAATTGATCAGAGGCGATTTTATAGACCCGTTTTCGATTAGAAATCCTGCTGCACCTTCAAATTGAAAGTTTCCCGTCTCCGTATTCGCATAACCGCTCCCCAAATCGGAAATCAGTATTCCTTGAGCCATCGATTCCAGCATTTCCGCAAATGGATAGGAACCATTCATGATTTTTGTGTTTGACATGCGCGGCAGGGGCAGAGATGAATAAAGCAGGCGTCTTGCATTTCCTGTCTTTGTAATTCCCATAGCAGAAGCATGGTAATGATCTGTGAGAAAGTTTTTTAGAACTCCCTTTTCTAAAATCATTGTGGGCTGTGCGGCTGTTCCTTCATCATCAAAAGGATAAGCAACTGGTCCGTCGATATTAGGATCGTCCATAATTGTCAACTGTGGGGATGCTATTTTATCACCCCTCATCGATTTTAACAGCGATAAATTATTGTAAACATAGTCGGCTTCAACTGAATGACCTATAACTTCATGGAAAAACAGCGCACTGGCGTTATTCGATAGCAATGCATCGTAATTGCCGCTTGGTAGTTGTTTGGCAACAGCGCTGTTCTGAGCATCTTTATAGGCGATCTCAATTAATTCAGCCAGTCTTTTAGCATTTAAAGATTTCACTTCATTCTTAACACTCAAAATAGCCTTCCCGTTATATAAAGTTCTGTTTCTCTTTATTTTAACGCTAACGCTAATGGATGCAAAGGTCTCTTTTTTGGAAGCGGCAAAGTTATTAGAATTTGTTATATACATATACTTTTCAAAAGCCACCCATTTTAAGGCTAAGCCTTCTATAGCGCTATTTTTGTCAAGAACGGTACTCTCTGCTTTTTTGATAAATGATACCCGTTTTTTATTAGCGAATAGTTTTTGTGAAATGGGAATAAGGGTATCTGTATTAACCGACAGTGGCAGAGCTTTATGGTTCAGCAATTCATTTTCAATTATTCTCTGGGCCATACCACAAGATGCTGTTGCTGATTCGGTTACTACTTTGCCGTTGACATATTCTATGGTGTATTGATTTTGGTATTGATGGAAGGAATCAGAGAAGAGATGATTTGCTTTTGCTGGTATCGATTTTAAAAATTGTCTCGTGTATTTTTGTTGATCTCTGTTAAATAAATTATAGAATAAAGATTCATCTGTCATTAATGAAAGGCGCTGCTTAAGGCTTTTAGATATTTTTTTGTTTCAATGCGTAATAATCCAAAGTTAGACGTATGATCCGCAACAAGTAACATATATTCATTCTCTTCCGGCAACCAGGTTATCTTTAACAATCCCTCACCATACTCAATGGAAAGTTCTTTTTTATTCCTAAAACCGCATAAATCTCCAAGTTTATTTTCCTGGGTTATCAGTTTTTTTATTTCCCTTGATATTTTTTCCGTATCATAAACATCCTGATATTCTTCATCAACTTCTGTAACAAAAGGTCTACCGTCTTTATCGAGCAAAACTAATGCCCGAATGCCCTGGGCTTTTATAAATTTTGAAAAAAGTTCAGCTACCTGTTGCTGGCGCATATCGCCAGGCTTGACAGCAGCATTTTCTGTTTTTTCGTCGGCACGACGCATCCCTTCAAGCATTAACGACTGCCAACCCTTAACAATGGACTCTTTTTTTGTTTTAGCCCCCTTGTTTATGGCAAACTGACCACCTTTCCAGCCTATTATTTCATAAAATGCATTTTCGCCATCCAAATTTCCAACTTCAGCATGAATAATATTACCATCTTCAAAAAAAATAATCCCTTTTTTTTGGCCTGCATCTACTGAAATAGCATTTGTCAGCCGCCCCAGGCAATTCATTTGAATTAAATCTGTCAATTGAAAATCAGATATTTTTCCTTCGAAGCCTTCTTTTTCTGAAACAATATCCAGGATCATTTGGCGCAAGTCATTTATTTCAAACGGTTTTTCAATATATCTAAAACAACCACGTTCATTGGCCTCCTGCTGGATTTCCGATGATCCATATGCCGTCATAATAATCACTTTTGTTTCAGGATAATTTTCACGGATTTTCATCAGCAAATCCAGACCGGAAATTTCGGGCATCCTGATATCCGAGATAACAAGTTCAATCGACTTCTTCTTTAGAAGGTCAAGGGCATCAGCACCGCTATTTACAGTGTTTAAATTATACTTATCTTTATCTTTGGAAAGGTGTTTAGCGATAGACCAGGTTAAATCTTCTTCATCATCAACAACAAGCACATTTTTTAATGACACTTTTTTCTCCCTATTGAGTGCTTCTTATCTTCGTTCCTGCAATGATACTCTTTAAAATTAAATAGCATTTGTTGCATAATTTCTGAATAAAAATTCATGAAAACTTTTTCCTCAATGTAGTAATAAATACATAATTAAAAAGAAAGGTGCGACAAATATCAGACTGTCAAAACGGTCTAACAAACCACCATGACCCGGCAGAATATGCGATGAATCTTTTACGCCACTGTCTCTTTTTAACCAGGATTCAACAAGATCTCCTAATTGGCCAAAAACACCAATAATTATGCCACTAGCAACAGCGATCGGCAAGGAAATAATATACCATTCTGCATAATGAGAGGAAATAAAAACAAGAAAAGCGCCAAACAGACCTCCTATAGCTCCTTCGATACTTTTCTTGGGTGAAACTCTTTCGAATAATCTATGTTTTCCCAGTGATTTTCCTATGAAATATGCGAATGAATCACAAGCCCAGAGGGCGACAAAAATAGTCACCATAAAACCTGCATTTGATGATATATCATCCCAACTAACATTGTTACGCAGATGAAGAAGCATGGCAAGTAAAACAACGGGATAAATAACTCCTGAAACAGTGACTGAGAAATTAAGAAGTGCTGAGTTTTTATTTCTAAACATTTCAAATGATAATGAAAAAAGTAATAAAGAAATGATGAGTACAACTAAAAATTTGTTTAATCCAACCTGAACTGCGGTTAAGACAGTTATTGAAATTAAGATACCAATAATATTTTGTGGCAATGCTTCTTTCTTTTTAGCCATTAAATAAAACTCAATTTGCCCGCCGATGGCAATTATGGCGATAAAACCAAAAAAGTACCATCTGCCTTCTAAAATAATGAATATAAGCAGAGGTATGGAAATAACTGCAACCAGAACACGCGTCAGTAATTCTTTCATAAAGCTTCCTTAACAATTGGTTTTATTCGCTGCCTAAAACTTTAAATCCAATATCTTTTCTGTAATAGATATTAGCAATACGTACTCGTCTAAGGCTAC
>CAVRRG010000032.1:0-20365 GCA_963723365.1 Calditrichota bacterium
TATGTCGTTGCTCGACTCAGTTTACGTATTGCTCGTTACAACCCTAACAGGATTGCCGCACGCATGGGAATCGATACAAAAAAAGGTTTTTCTAGCCATAAGTTTATATTTTAGCTTTGCTTAATCTTCCGTTAACCATCCGCCAGATATTTTTCGGATTATTGTTTTGTAATTCCAGCGGCAATAACGCATCAGGACAATTTTGAAAAGAAAGCGGTCTAATAAACCTGGAAATTGCCGCTGTTCCAACAGAAGTAGTGCGCACATCAGTAGTTGCAGGATACGGCCCGCCATGATTCGTGGAAGAATTTACTTCTACGCCTGTGGGTACGCCGTTAAATATTATGCGGCCTGCTTTTTCGCGGATAATGTTTATTAAGCTTTGGTTTTCTGCAAGTTCTGCATTGCTTGCCATTATACTTACAGTTAACTGACCTTTTAACAGGCAAGATACCTCTTTTAATTCAGCGAAACTTTTACAGCTTATTAGCATAGTGAATGGTCCAAACACTTCTTCATGCAGTATTTGATTTTTAATAAAGGCCTGTGCATCTACTTTTGCTATTGCCGGTCTGGCGGTTAACTCAAAATTTGGCTGCTCATCTGATTCCGCAACCAAAGTTACAGCATCATTTGCAATAATATGTTTTTTGGCATCTTCAAAGTTTTTATAAATACCACGATTTAATAAAGTTTTGCCGGTAATAGATTTAATTTCGCGAGCTAATAATTCAGAAAAAGTGTCCCAATCTTTCGATTTTACACCAAACAATAAACCCGGTTTGGTGCAAAACTGTCCCGAACCTTTAGTAACTGCGCCGGCAATCAGTTTTGCATTTTCTTCTTTTTTCTCTTTTAAAATTTCCGGTAAAATAAAGATTGGGTTTGTACTGCCCATTTCAGCATAGACTGGGATAGGTTCAGCTCTTTGGTTTGCTGAATCAAAGATGGCTTTCCCACCTCGAAAAGAACCTGTAAAGCCCACAGCTTTGACTAATGGATGTTTTACAAGGGACTGGCCAACCCTAGGACTGTTTCCATTTAATGAAGAAAAAACACCTTTCGGTAGTCCACATTTTTGAGCTGCTTTTTGGATTGCTTTGGCTACCATTTCATTGGTTCCGGGATGTGATTCATGACCTTTAACTATTACCGGATTGCCTGCGGCAAGCGCTGAACTGGTATCACCGCCTGCCGTAGAATAGGCAAAAGGAAAGTTACTAGCGGTAAATACAACCACCGGACCAATTGGAATCATCATGCGTCTTAAATCCGGTTTTGGGACAGGCTTTCTGTTTGGTAAACCAGTATCGATACTTGCTCCTACCCATGATCCATCTTCAAGAAGATCAGCAAACATCCGTAATTGATTAACCGTCCTGGTGCGTTCTGCTGAAAGTTGATTTATCTCAATGGCCGATTCAAGGCTTGCTCTTTCAAGAAGAGCATTACCCAAATCCAGAATATTATCCGCGATCATCCTTAAAAACTTTGCTTTTAAGTCTGCCGGGGTAGTTTTATAAATTTCAAATGCGTCAGAAGCCCAAAGCGCTGCTTGTTCTATCTCAGAATCACTAGCAATAAAAAAGATTTCGGTTAACTGCTCTAACGTTTTAGGATTGTAGGCCTTGAAGGTCTCTGTCCCTTGACCTGATTCTTTGTTACCGATTATATTTAATCCGTTGATTTTCATTATAAACCTTATTAATGCTTTGGTAATACGGGTCTTACTTTTAGTGCTGTTTCAATAATTTGGGTAACATGTTTTCTTTCAGCACCGGCAAGTTTCAAACGTGGTGCCCGCACATTTTCAGTACCAATTTTGGTATATACTTCAGCTAACTTGATATTTTGCACAAGTTTAGGGTGAATATCCAACTCTAACAGCGGCATAAACCACCGATATATTTTTATAGCCTCATCTATACGACCGGCTTTTACCAGATTATAAATTGCTACTGTCTCATTGGGAAACGCGCATACTAGACCGGCAACCCAGCCATGGGCGCCCATTACCATACTTTCAAGCGCCAATGTATCCACTCCGCATAAAATCTTGTACCTGTTGCCAAAGTGGTTGATCATGCGGGTTACATTGGTAATATCGCGCGTCGATTCTTTTACAGCCTTTATGGTAGGGCAGTCTTTTAATCTATCAAACATAGCTAAAGTCACTTCAATTTTATAATCTATGGGGTTGTTATAAATCATAATAGGTAAATCAGTCGCAGCGGCAATGGCTTTAAAATACTCAATAGTCTCAACATCATCGGCTTTGTAGCGCATCGGTGGCAGAAGCATTAAACCGTCCGCTCCTGTTCTTTTTGCTTTTTTGGCAATTCGAATGGCTTCAGCGGTAGATTGTTCTGCAATATTTAATATTACAGGTATTTTTCCATTGACTAACTCCAAAGCTTTTGTTACAAGAGCAAACTTCTCATCCTCGGATAAAGAACTTGCTTCTCCCAATGTACCGCCTAAAACAATTCCATGAATACCTGCATCAAGTTGTGCTTGTGTATTTATCGCAAACATATCAAAATCGAGCTGGTCGTCATCAGTAAATTTCGTTGTTACCGCGGGGTAAACCCCTTCCCACTTTACATCCATTATTCATCCTTTGTTATTTTATATGTTTAAATATATCAATTTTGTTTTCATATTCCTTTTATTATTTTCGCAAAACATGATACTATTTTACCTTAAAACTACTATATTAAGGTTAATAATGTATATTATAGTATAGAAAATGAAACCCTTACCCTTTAAAATTCCTAAGACAATAAAAGAATCATTTAAAGTTCAGGATGATAAATTAGATTATTTATATGACCGCCTGCATACACATCCTGAAATACAGCTTACATATGTAATTGAAAGCAGCGGCACACGTTTTATTGGGCATAATGTAGATAACTTTAAACCTGATGAGATTTATATTATCGGTCCTAATATACCACACATGTTTAAAAATCATCAGGAATATTATCAGCAGGATAATTGCAAATACGCTCACTGTATCTCGATTTTTTTTCGTGAAGATTCATTTGGAGAGATGTTTCAACAGGTGCCAGAGTTGGCGCGGATTAAAGAATTTATTCAGCTGAGTGCCTGCGGCATAAAAATCGAATCGACTTTTGCTAAAGAGTTTAAAAAAGAATTTTTGGCAACCACCAGCCTGGATGGATTTGATCGCTTCCAGCATTTTTTAAACCTGCTGCAAAAAATATCCTTTAGTCCTTACCTGGAAAAGTTGTCACACATTAGTCTGAAGCAACAGGAAAATGAAGAAGAGGGATTGCGGCTCAATAAAATCATTACTTATATCACTCAAAATTTTGAAAGAAAAATCATTGTTGAGGATGTTGCAAAGTTAGCTAACTTGAGTAGGTCTGCATTTTGCAGGTATTTTAAACTGCATACCAGGAAATCTTTTATCACATTTTTAAATGAGTTCCGCATTGGCATAGCCTGTAAGAAATTGCTCGAGAAAGACAAGAATATTTCAGAGATATGCTACCAAACAGGTTTCAATAATATATCTAATTTTAACAGACAGTTTAAATCATTTACCGGCTTCACCCCGTCACAGTATTTAAAACAAGGCTGGTGATAATGGAGATAAGGCAAGAATGGTGGTATTTTTAGCGCTATTATTTTAATACGATGCTATGTTTTGTCTGTAGAATATGCAATGTTCTTTGCACCTGCTGTTGTTTTTCGTCCTTATCCCAATTCAGGCGATCCGCGGTAATTTCTGCCAATTCGTATAAAAGTTTTGATGTCAATTCTCCCTGCAGGGCCATTGCTGTTCTTCGTAACACCAAGTCGTCAAGATTTAGAACAAGTTCTTTATCAATAATATTTATGATTTCATTTTTCAAATACTCATTGCTATTCTGTAAATATGAAAAGGGGTTACTGCCAAGTTTATACATTTCATCAGCACGGGTTCCATAGCGCTCTAGTAAAGTATATGCATAATTTTCAGTAATTCCATTCTCCTGGCACCTTTTATTTATCCATTGCTGTTTTTCGATTTCAGTGTTAGGAAAATTTTTCCCGCCACCTATTTTTTCATGGTGTGTTTCCTTGATTCTCTTTTTATCAAGATCATTTAAAATTTTATTGCACAGCTGTTCGGCAAAAGCCCGGAATGTAGACCATTTTCCGCTAACCATTGAATAAACAGGGTAGGTGCGATGCTCATCTATTTCTATTTTTGGAAAACTGTGGTTACGGCTAATAGCAACAGTTTTCTTTTTATGACTGGTAGGCAGAGGTCTGACGCCACTAATAGTCGAAATGATATCATCATCCTTTATATCAATGTCCGGGAAAACCTCCTGAACAGCATCACGCATATATTCAATTTCAGATTGCTCACAAACTATGTTATCCGGATCTGAAATTTTAATATCTGTGGTTCCTATAAGAAAATTATCTATCCAGGGGATGATAAGTGCTGTGCGCCCATCCTCATTCTCATAATAGATCATTTCGTTTATAACCGTCTGTTTTAACTTTTCATTTTTTACGACAAGATGCGATCCTTTTGTCCCGCCTATAAAATGTGTCTTTTTATTAAGATTGTTATTTGTGAAATCAATCCATGCCCCGGTGGCGTTGACCACAATCTTTGGCCTTATATTTAGGATTTCCCCATTGCTGTGCTTTAGAGTTACACTTTCTTTATTTGCGGCAATACATTCAAGGTAATTAATTGCGTAACATCCTTTTCCCAACGCTTCGGTATCCAAAACAATTTCAAGACCCAGCCTTTCAGGATAAGTTATTAAAGCATCATAATAAGTGAGAGCTCCGGCAACGGTGTCCCTTAGAAGCGGATATTTCTCGCGGGCTTCTTTTTTCCATCTGAATGTATGTTTTGGAACGATGCGCTTGCCACGGGTATATAGTTCATAAAAGATTAAACCGATTTTAATAATAAAAGCCCCTCTTTTTTTTGGCCTTTTGATTTTTAAACCAAAGAATTTTAAGATTGAGCTGCCTATTCCTGACGTCCAGTCAAAAAAAGGAATTGTTGTAGCTAAGGGTTCAACGTAATGAGGTGCGTTAAGCAGAAGCAGGTTACGTTCGTTTACAGCTTCTCTAACAAGTTTAAATTCGCCAAATTCAAGATAGCGCAAACCGCCATGAATAAGCCTGGACGAAGCTGCACTGGCAGCAGAACAAAAATCATTTTTTTCGGCAAGCACCACCTGGATGTTTTGCAAGGCAAGCTCTCTAAACAAGCCTATCCCATTGATACCTCCACCGATTATCAATACTTCAACACGCGGATTTTGCTTTAGATGTTCTAATTTTTTTTTATAGTTTGAATAAATCATAGTCAGATTTTAAAAAAAATAGTGGAAATTATTCTTATAAACTTTAAAATTTAATAAAATATTATTTTCTATGCTATTCTAGCATCTATTATTAAATCCAAATTATTAAGGTCTGAAAAGCTAAATATATTAAATTCTCATTGATCAGGCTTAAATTGTTAGATAAGTTTGTTGCGTCATTACATACTATAATAAGGGGGTAACAATGACCATTGGTGTCGGTGGATCAACAGCTGAAAAGGAACTAGAAAATATATCAGACATGACTCTTGAAGTGCAACCCATCAAAAAAGATGAATTTGCCAGCAGAATTGAAAAAGCTTCAGCTTTGATAAAAGAAAATAATTTTGCAGCAGTATATTTAAATGCCGGAACAAACCTTTATTATTTCACGGGTACACAATGGTCTGTTTCCGAACGTGCGGCTGGAGCAATTTTAACTCCTGATGGCACATTACATTATATATCCCCGGCATTTGAGAAGGGTACAATGAAAAACTTTATGCTGCTGCAGGGAGAGATCCATACCTGGGAAGAACATGAAAGTCCTTATGTGTTATTTGGTCAAATTTTAAAAAGCCTGGGCATTAATTCCGGAAAAATAGGGTTAGATGAGACATCCTCTTATTTCTTAACAGATGGCCTGGTTAAAGCAAATCCGGATTATAAGTTTGAAAATGCAAAACCTGTTCTTGCCGTTTGCCGCATGTGTAAATCGGATAATGAAATTGCCATAATGCAAGCAGCAAAAAACATAACAATGAAGGTGATACAAGCAGCAGCAAAAATTTTATATCCCGGAATTGCAGCCCGGGAGGTGATTGAATTTATCAATAAGGCTCATATTAAAGCCGGAGCTCCTGAAGGATCTTTTTTCTGCATTGTCCTTTTTGCGGATGATACACAGTTTCCGCATGGTGTACCAGAACCCCAGCCATTAAAAAATAATGATGTTGTTTTATTAGATACAGGCTGCCAGTTACATGGATATATTTCTGATATCACCAGAACGTTTATTTATGGTGCAGCAAATGCCCGTCATAAGGAAATATGGAACCTGGAAAAGGCCACGCAAAAAGCTGCTTTTGACGCAGCTCAGATTGGGGCAACATGTGCCTCTGTAGATATAGCCGGAAGAAAGGTTTTGGAAGATGCCGGGTTAGGACCCGATTATAAAATTCCTGGACTTCCACATCGGGTTGGTCACGGTACAGGGCTCGATATACACGAATACCCCTTTTTTGTGCGAAATGATATGACTCCTTTACAAAAAGGAATGGTTATTAGCAATGAACCTATGATTTGTATTCCCGGTGAATTCGGAATTCGCCATGAAGATCATATGTATATGACGGATTCAGGACCAAAGTGGTTTACAGAACCGATGAAAAGTATCGATGATCCTTTTGGGTAGGGATGATTAAAACAATTGCTGACAGTCGCTCACTTTATGAACCTTGCATTGAATGCCCAAGGGAAAGACAGCTGATATTTTTCGTGGTTATCTTTTGACCATAAAATGAATCCCGATTGACTTGATAATCAATCTCAAGTACATTTGACAAGAAGAAAAAGAAGTGAATCTAAATGTCTGATGTTTGGAAAAAATTTGAGGAAAATGGTTTAACGCATAGCAGTGTGCATCATTTAATGGCTGTTTATGAATTACTGAAAGACAAAGGATATGCGCGCGGGATAGATGTTGCCAATTATCTTGATATTAGCCGCAGCAGCGTATCTGTAACCCTGCATAAACTTTTGGATAAAGGATTCATAAAAGAAGATGATAATAAGTTTTTTCATCTTACGGAAGAGGGCCAGGATTTAACCAATGGTGTACTCAGTATCAGACGAATTGTTAAAATGTTCTTAAAAGATGTTTTAAACCTGCCTGAAGAAATAGCAGAAGAGGATGCCTGTAAAATTGAACATCTACTCAATCGTCAAACTGGTGAGAAATTATTTAAGCTGATTGATTATTATCATTCATCCCAACCCCACGCTAAAGAATTTCGTGAAAAGTTTAAAAAATATAATCATGAATGTTCTGATGACTGTGATGTATGTGATGAAAGCTGTTTTATAACAAAAGAGTAGTTTTTATTCGAGCTATTCCTCCCAAAACTCAATATAAAAAGAATTGCAATAGTGTTACATCAAAGGTAATTTAAAAACTGTGAAATTTATTGTTGTTATATTTTATATAGTTGCCGTTCCCGTTTTTTGTTTTCCGGGACAACAGGATAACAACCTTGATTGGCTGGAAAAGAACATTGATTCAATTCTTGACTCAATAGAAATTTCTGAAATTATCAGTCTGAATAACACCAAATTTGAGTTTGGCGCCGTGCCTGGAGAACAGATTGGTTTTATCAAAAATAAAATAATTAAATATCTGGAAGAAAAGAAAAATCAGCCAATCAGTGAAACATCTGTAAATATTTTTAAGGTTGAACAATTTAATACAAGTATCGTTTATCAGGAGAATTCAACCGGATTCCTGAATTTAAATACTGGTTACAAAAGGCTTAATTATATTATCTTTGACGGCTGGGTTGAAGATACAAATGGAAAAATATTAAAATCATTTAAAGTAAAAAAAACTGTAACAGATAGTCTCGAAGTAGAAAACATATCACGTTTAGAACAAGGACCTTATTCCTTTACACGCGGAAAAACAAAAGATCTCGCTTTATGGAACACAGTTGTTGAACCTGTTCTTATTAGCGGTTCGATCGGCTTACTTGTTTACTTGTTATTTTCTGTACGCAGTTAGATACAAATTTTGGGAGTAATTAACATTGCGGATTATTTTTTTAGTTGTAGTTTTTTTATTTTTGATTAACTGTGCCGGAAATAAACCGGATGCAAGTTGGACAGCGAAAGATTATTATAAATTAGCCAAAGATAAGTACGTAGAGGAAGATTATTTTGAGGCAGTCAGCGATTTCACGGTTGTACTCCTAAGATTTGCGGGCAGCACTGTTGCAGACAGCGCACAATATTACCTCGGCGACTGTCATTTTCAAATGGGTGATTATCTTATAGCAGGTGTAGAATTTGAAAGATTGGTTTCGTCTATGTCCCAGAGTGGTCTGGTACCTAAGGCCCAATTACGCATGGCCGAGAGTTATTATAGGTTATCCCCCCGGGCTGAATTAGACCAGCAATATACTCAAAAAGCGATTAGAGAATATCAAAATTTTATTGAAGATTTCCCAACCCACAAGAAAAAGGAAATTGCAGAAGAGAAAATAATATTTTTGAGAAACAGACTGGCGGAAAAAGAATATGAGAGTGCTGAAATATATCGCAAAATGAGTGAATTTAGTGCAGCCATTATATACTTTGATCAGGTTTTAACAAAGTATTATGACACCAATTGGGCAGATGATGCACAACTGGGCAAAATTCATACCTACATAAATTCTGAGGATCTTGAAAGTGCGCGACTGGAATTGGCGAAATTTGAACAACAATTTCCTGATAGTGATCTAAAAAAAGATTTATTAGAATTTAAAAAAGAATTGTCCGAATTAGAACAAGAGATCGCACAAGAATGAAACCTGCTCCGAACAGGATTGGCCTTTTTGGAGGTACCTTCGATCCTGTTCATAATGGACATTTAATGATAGCCGAATGGCTGACAGAAGTTCTGGAAATAGAAACCACGTTCTTTATCCCAACCAAGATACATCCCTTTGATAAAAGAGAAGATATTACAGAAGCACATCATCGTCTAAAAATGCTTACGGATGTTCTAAAAGACTATCCAAAGTTTAGCCTTTCAGATTATGAAATCTCGATACAAAGTGTTTCTTATTCGGTCGATACGATACGTTTTTTCAAAGATAAGTATCCCCAAAAAGAGTTTTATTTCCTTATTGGTAGTGATAATATGGATAGTTTTTTGGAATGGAAGGAGCCAATGGAAATACTAGACCTATGCCATATTGTTGTTTACAACAGAAGCCAATTGAATACAGAGAATGATCTGTATAATCATCCAAAGGTTTTAACAGTACCAAGCCCTATTATTGAAATTTCCAGTAGCCAGATACGCAAACGTATTCGCAGACAAATGCCATATATGAGCCTTGTTCCAAAGTCTGTGTTCGAGTATATTAACCAGAATAAATTATATATATCATAACCAGTTGTTCCCGAAATAAATAAACCGGAATAACCTTTTTAAATAAAAGTATTTTTGTTAAAGGATGGGTATGGCATTAACAGAAATTGAAATTAAAAAGATTGCCGAACAGGCAATTAGTAAGCTTGGGGATCAGGCAACACCTGCAAATATAGAAAGAGTTGTTCATGAGACTGTAAAACGTTTAAATGATGAAGATTCTATTTCTGAAACAACTCAAAAACCGCCAACAACATCAGCTTCTGATCGTGTTATAGTTACTGCATTTGGCAAAAACAGCACGGGAATTCTCGCCGGACTTACCACCTGTCTTGCAGAAACAAAGAGTGATATAATCGATCTTTCTCAAAAAATTCTAAAAGAGTTCTTTACGATTATGCTCCTTGTGGACATTTCGGGATCTGATTTATCCTTTGAAGATATTAAGAACAGGTTAACCGAAGCAGGGGAGAAATTTGACCTTAAAGTGATTGTTCAGCATGAGCAAATTTTTAAAACCATGCATAGGGTTTAATGATGCAAATTGATCTAACCGAAATACTTGAAACTGTCCGCATGACAGAGGTTGAGCATTTTGATATCCGCACTGTTACAATGGGTATTAATTTAAAGGATTGTGTGAGCGATAATCTCGCAAACCTTAAAAATAATATTTATGAAAAGATCACCCGCACTGCCTCGGAACATGTTAAGTCAGCAAAATTAATTGAGTCAGAATTTGGGATATCAATAGCTAATAAACGCATTTCCATAACACCCTTGTCATTGGTGGCAGACGGCTATCATGTAGATGATTTTGTTGAAATAGCACAGGTTTTGGATAAAGCGGCCGCCAATTTAGGTATTGATTACCTGGGAGGATATTCAACGCTTGTTCACAAAGGATTCAGTAAAGGAGACATAAATCTTATAAAATCAATTCCGGAGGTTCTCTCAACTACAAAACATGTTTGTTCCTCGGTAAATGTTGCCACAACTAAAAGTGGCATAAATATGGACGCTGTTTATATGATGGCCAAAGCAATAAAAGAGACAGCGGAGAAAACAGCTGATCGTGACGGAATCGGCTGTGCGAAATTGGTCGTTTTTGCCAATGTCCCGGAAGATAATCCATTTATTGCAGGCGCTTTTCATGGAATTGGGGAGCCGGATGTTGTTGTTAATGTTGGAATTAGCGGACCAGGGGTAATTTTACGGGCAGTAAAAGAAGCAAAAGATCTGGATTTTTCATCCCTGGCAGATCAAATTAGAAGAATGGCATTTAAAATAACGCGGGCTGGAGAATTTATTGGGCGAAAAGTAGCAGCTTTGCAGAGTATTCCTTTTGGGATCGTTGATATCTCACTGGCACCAACACCGACTCCCGGAGACAGCATAGCGGATATAATCAAAGCCATGGGCATCGAAGATGTTGGTGCAACAGGAACAACCGCTGCCTTATCACTTTTAAATGATTCCGTAAAACGAGGTGGTCTAATGGCATCATCACATGTTGGTGGTATGAGCGGCGCTTTTATACCGGTTTCCGAAGATGAAGGAATGATTAGAGCCGCAAAAAAAGGAAATATTAGCTTAGAAAAGATGGAAGCAATGACCAGTGTATGCAGTGTTGGAATTGATATGGTGGCAATGCCCGGCAATACAACTGCGGAAATAATTGCCGGATTAATTGCTGATGAATGTGCTATTGGTGTTTCAAATAATAAAACAACCGCTGTAAGGGTTATTCCGGTTCCCGGAAAAGATGTGGGTGATGAAGCTGATTATGGCGGTCTACTGGGGGTTGCTCCTGTTATGTCCATTTCCAAATTAAATAATAGTGCCTTTATCAGGCGTGGTGGTTTAATACCGGCGCCCACAAAAGGAATTAATAATTAATGGCTAAAAAAAGGATAATAAAAGTTGCCGTCGGGCAAATTAGTCCTACATTGGGCGATTTAGATAAAAATATTGCAAAACATTGTTCGTCGATTGAAAAGGCTATCGCCCAAAAGGTTGATCTCATATTATTTCCTGAGCTTTCATTGACCGGTTATTCATTAAAGGATGCAACCTTTGATGTAGCTCTTGAGGCGCAAAGTAAATTATTTAAAGAATTATTAAAGCTTTCAACCCAAATATCTATCTCTTTCGGATTTGTAGAGCTGGGAGAAAGACATGAGCTTTATAATTCCAACTTATTTTTAGAAGATGGCAAAATTCAGGCTCATCATCGTAAAGTTTATTTACCAACATACGGTGTATTTGAAGAAGATCGCTACTTTTCATCGGGAAGCAGGTTTAAATCATTTGATTCAAAATTGACCAAATTTGGCACTTTAATTTGCGAAGACATCTGGCATACATCTTCCGGGTTAATATTAGCACTTGATGGAGCAACCGTTATTTTAGTTTCGGCAGCCGGTTTAACAAGGGGTACTAGTAAGAATGATAAACCCGAAAATATTGTGGCGTGGGAAACTTTGATAAAATCTATGGCTATTACAACAACATCCTATGTAATATTTGCAAATAGGGTTGGCGTTGAAGATGGGCTTGTTTTTTGGGGTGGTTCTGAAGTAGTTCAACCTAATGGCCACAGTATAGCAAAGGCCGGTTATTATAATGAGGAGTTACTGCTTGCAGAAATAGATATGTATAAACTTAAACACGCACGATTAAATGCAACCATACTAAGTGACGAAAAATTACCCGTTCTGATAGATGAGTTTACACGATTGCATAAAAAGAACAGTCAATATTGAGAGCTGATCAGGATTAACAAAGATCTGCAGCACGAATGGATAATTAATAATTGATCTTATTTGTTTAAAAATTTAAATTCTCTTTTTACATTGCCAATGTATTTGGATAATAGGAGGCTCGATGGATCTCAAAGAAATACGACAGCTAATAAAAATGGTGGAATCTTCTGCAATTAGCGAAATTGAGATAGAAGAAAAAGATAAAAAAGTAAAAATATCTAAAAATGTATCGGGTCAGGCACAGTTTCAGCAGATGGTTCCTGCTGCTCCTGCACTGGCAGCTTCAGCAGCCGCTCCTGCTCCTCAAACGGAAGCATCCCCGGCAACACAAAGTAAAAGACCGGATAATGTGTATGAAGTTAAATCTCCAATGGTTGGCACATTTTACCGTTCAGCTTCACCTGATTCGGATCCCTATGTGGATATTGGGAAAGCAGTAAAAACCGGGGACGTTTTATGCATTGTAGAAGCCATGAAATTAATGAACGAAATTGAGACTGAAGTGAGTGGTAAAATTCTTCAAATATTAGTTGACAATGCTCAACCTGTGGAGTTTAACCAGGTGTTGTTTTTAATTGAAAAAGCATAAATAATCATTGTTGTGAAATCAGGGGATGGTTTAGAAAATCTTCCCCTTTTTTTTATCCAATTTCAGATTTAGTTTTAAACCATAAGCTTGTAATAATTTAAAATAAAGGCTAAATTCTGCATCTATACAAATTTATGCGAGTCTATATTAGAATTTCAGGATAAATTTTTTGTTTCACTTGGAGGAAATTTGTTTAAAAAGGTATTGATTGCAAACAGAGGCGAGATAGCTTTAAGAATAATCAGGGCTTGCAAAGAATTAGGAATTGCAACCGTTGCTGTTCATTCTGAAGCTGATGAAGACTCCTTACATGTTAGATTTGCAGATGAAGTTATTTGTATCGGCCCGGCAAAAAGTATTGAAAGCTATTTAAAACCAGACCGTATTATTGCCGCCGCCGAGGTAACTGCTGCAGATGCTATTCATCCCGGTTACGGCTTCTTAGCAGAAAATGCTGAATTTGCAGATATGTGTGCCTCACATGGATTTAAATTTATCGGTCCTCCGGGCAGTGTGATAAGGATAATGGGTGACAAAGCTGTAGCAAAAGCAACGATGAAAAAAGCGGGTGTGCCTGTTGTACCTGGAAGCGAAGGAATAATAACAAATATTGATGATGCTAAAAAGATGGCTGCAGAAATAGGTTTCCCTGTAATTCTTAAGGCAGTATCTGGTGGTGGTGGCCGTGGAATGCGTATTGTTAATTCTGCGAATGAATTTGAAGTTAATTATCAAATGGCCAGTTCAGAAGCAGCTGGCGCTTTTAATAATCCTGATATGTATTTGGAAAAATTTATTCGTAACCCAAGACATATAGAAGTTCAAATAATGGCTGATCAACATGGAAATGCTGTTTATCTGGGTGAGCGTGAATGCAGTATCCAGAGAAGACATCAAAAGTTAATCGAAGAAGCACCTTCAGCAGTTGTTTCAGAAGAATTAAGAAAAAAAATGGGAACTGTTTCTGTAAAGGGTGCCTTAGAGGCCGGTTATGAGGGTGCAGGAACAATTGAATATCTGTTGAATGATGATGGTGATTTCTATTTTATGGAGATGAATACGCGGATTCAGGTTGAACATCCTGTAACAGAAATAGTTTATGAAACCGATCTTGTAAAAGATCAGATAAAGGTAGCAGCAGGTGAGAAATTAGGTTATGTTCAAAGTGCTTTAAAAGCTAATGGTCATGCTATTGAATGTCGCATAAATGCGGAAGACTGGGAGCGAAATTTTATGCCTAATCCAGGAGAAATCACCAGTTTTCATATGCCCGGGGGGCCGGGAGTACGTGTTGACTCTCACGTTTACCAAAGATATAAAATACCTCCATTTTATGATTCATTAATAGCAAAATTAATCTGTTTTGGAAAAACCAGGGAAGAGGCTATCAAAAGACTTGACAGAGCTTTAGATGAGTTTATTATTGAAGGAGTTAAAACAACAATTCCATTTCATAAGCTTTTAATAAATCGCCCGGAATTCCTTAGTGCAGATTTTGATACTGGATTTTTAGAGAGAATTGATTTACACCAAAACAAGGAGGCTTGATGAATATTCCTTCAGAATTAAAATATACGAAAGACCATGAGTGGGCAAAACTGGATGGCGATGTTATAACAGTAGGAATCACGGATTATGCACAAGGTGAGTTGGGCGATGTTGTTTTTATTGAATTGCCGCAAGCGGGAGATACAGTTGTAAAAGATGATACTTTTGGAACTATCGAAGCTGTTAAAGCCGTTTCGGATTTGTTCAGCCCTGTGAATGGAGAAGTTGTCGAAACTAATGATTCTCTTGAAGATACACCGGATGTTGTTAACTCTGATCCATACGGCGCGGGCTGGATGGTAAAAATCAAAATTGCAAGTGATAGCGAGTGGGAGTCGCTTCTATCTGCGGATGATTATCAAAGTCATATTGGATAAATTCACAGTGAGAACTTCCATACGATGCCAAAAATATTAATAGCGGACGACAATAATGATATGTTGGAAACACTTGACAGAATTTTTAAGTTATATAAATTTAAAGTGTTTACAGCAAAGGATGGTGAAGAGGCATTAACCAAGGCAGAGGAACATGCGCCCGATATAATTATTCTGGATGGCATGATGCCAAAAATGGACGGATTCGAAGCGTGTGGAATTTTAAAAAAAAATGAAAAGACGCAGTCTATCCCTGTAGTTTTTTTAACAGCAAATTTTATGGAAGTAGGAGATAGAATAAAAGGATTGACTTTGGGTGCAGATGATTATCTTTTAAAACCGTTTAACTCAAAGGAACTGGTGACCCGCATAAATTCAATTCTAAAAAGAACAGAAATAAGCAAATCAATCAGGTTGGAAAATGAAAACCTTGTTCATCAAAACGGCATTATTGAAAAAGAATTAAAAAAATTATTAAAAAAGAATAAAATTGCCAGCCCTAATCAATTGTCAGACCCGGTTACGGGATTATATAATAATGATTTTTTTAAACAACAGGCCAATAAAGAGTTAGTTAGATCGGTTAGATATAGAAATGAATTGTCATTAATTCTTCTTTATTTTGAAGATTTCAAACACCTGAAAGAAGTTTTAGGTTTTCAGCTGTTTAATTATTTAATTGTCAAGGTTTCCAATTTTATCTTAAATAACACACGTACAATAGATTTAACCGTATTTGATGAAGAAAAAGGGTTTTTAATGCTGCTGCCTCAAACGAGCAAGGCGGGCGCAAAATTAAAGATAAAAAATTTAAAACAGGCATTGATGAACAATAAGTTTTTAGATAAAGAAATAGTTGAAACTATGAAATTCTCGCGCAGTAAATTATCCGATATTTCTAAATTGGCTTTTTATTATGGTTTAGCTTCATTGGACATTAATCATTCTGTTTTAAAAATTGATGAGCTGATACAAACGGTCGAAATAATAAAGTAAAATATAAATGTTGTAATCAGGTTTATAAAAATTTAGGTTTAATTTTTAGTTTGTATATTCAGGAGTTATAAAAGAATGGCCCAAAAAATATTAATTGTCGATGATAATCCGAGTGTATTAAAATTACTAAATATCAGCCTTGGTAAAGCAGGTTATGAAATTGTTGAAGCAGAAAATGGCGAAGAAGCATTTGGAGTTGCTAATAAAGAAATTCCTGATTTAATTATTTCTGATATCATGATGCCGCAAATGGATGGGCTTGAATTATGTTGGATGATTCGTGAAAATTCAAAAGTGCCCGCGGTGCCTTTCATATTTTTAACTTCTTTTGATGATCCTGAAACAGAAGTTAAAGGATTCAGGGCCGGGGCAGATAAATATTTAAATAAACCGATTGAACGTAAGGATTTATTACAAAGTGTGGAAGAGTTACTTTCGCGCAAAACCAAGCTTAATGATATGGGAAGTGAAAATAAAGGTTTTGCGGGTGATCTTAAAGACTTATCAATTGTTGAACTTGTTCAAATGCTTAACCTTAACAGAAAATCCGGAGCGTTAAATATCTCCGCCGGAAATAAGGGCAAAATTTATTTAAAGGATGGGCAATTACATGCTGCTGAATGCGGTGATCTTGTAGGTGAAGACGCCATATACAAACTAGTAGAACAAGTGAGTGGCAAGTTTAATTTTGAAATTGATGATGTAGCTATAGACCGCAATATTAATGGCTCTACAATGAATGTAATAATGGAAGCCTGCAGAATTATGGATGAAAAGCGCCTGAATGATTAACATCTTTTTTTAAAAGATAAACTCTCCTCTTATTATTAAATTTTAATTCAAAGAAATAATGTATAAAATTTTAATTTGTGATCAATTATCACCCGTGGCAATTAACATATTGAATGAAGCCCCGGATGTCGAATATAAAGAAGCTATTGGTCTCTCTGAGGATCAGTTGATTAGTATAATTCCCGATTATAATGCAGTGATAGTAAGAAGCTCAACTACAATTACAGCAAAAATTATTGATCGTGGTGAAGACCTGAAAGTAATTGGCCGCGCGGGATCCGGCATCGATAACATCAATTCCAGCTATGCTGCAAAAAAAGGTATCAAAGTTTTAAATGCTCCAGGTACAAACGCCCACGCTGTTGCGGAACTTACTCTCGCATTTATGTTTTCTCTTGCCAGAAGTATTCCACAAGCAAATCAGAGTATAAAAGAGAATAAATGGGTTAAAAAGCAATTTCAGGGTATTGAACTTGCCAGTAAAATTCTTGGAATTATAGGATATGGTGAAATCGGCAAAAAAGTAGCGAAAATGGCAACGGCCTTAGGTATGGAAATACTTCTGTTTGATTACTCAAATAACAGGATAACAGATGATATTTACAAATTCGCCCCTGCTGCAAAATTTTTTAGTGTGTGTGATTTTATTTCTCTTCATCTGCCTTTAAATGATAAAACAAAAAATTATATAACAATGCAGGAAATGTCTCAAATGAAAGAAAGCGCATTTCTAATAAATACATCGCGTGGCGGCATTATTAATGAGAGCGATCTTATAAATTCAATAAAATCAAAAAAAATTGCCGGAGCTGCTCTGGATGTTTTTGAAAATGAGCCTGATTTTAATAAAGAACTTACATCATTGCCGCAGGTTGTTGCTACACCACACATTGCTGCAGCCACGGTAGAATCTCAAAACCGGGTAGGGGTTGTAATTATCGATAGGACTCTTGAGTATCTGCGTTCAAAATATATATTCTTATAAACCAAAATTATGAACTAATTACAACTTGACATAGTTTTAAAAGAAAAATAAATTCGGATAAGCTTTTATCGGAGAAAAATAATGCTTGAAAAAGAATTCAAATTGAAAATTGGTCTGGCAGAAATGCTAAAGGGTGGAGTAATAATGGATGTAACAAACCCTGAACAGGCTAAAATAGCTGAAGATGCCGGCGCTGTAGCTGTGATGGCGCTGGAACGTATCCCGGCAGATATTCGTGCAGACGGCGGTGTGGCACGTATGTCCAACCCTAAAATGATCAAGGATATTCAGAAAGCTGTTTCTATTCCTGTAATGGCCAAATGCCGTATAGGACATTTTGCTGAAGCGCAGGTATTGGAGTCTCTTGGAATTGACTTTATTGACGAATCTGAAGTTTTGACACCTGCGGATGAAGTTAATCATGTCTGGAAACATGATTTTAAAGTACCATTTGTCTGCGGCTGTAGAAATTTAGGTGAAGCACTTCGGCGTATCTCGGAAGGTGCAGCACTGATAAGGACAAAAGGTGAAGCCGGCTCCGGAAATATTGTGGAAGCAGTGCGCCATATGAGGACGGTGATTTCTGAAATCAAAAAAATACAAACTCTTGATGATCACGAAGTTGGTACTTTTGCCAAAAATATTGGCGCTTCACTGGATCTTGTCATGTATGTCCGAGTAAACGGAAAACTACCGGTCCCAAATTTTTCAGCAGGCGGCATTGCAACTCCAGCCGATGCGTCATTAATGATGCAGCTTGGTGCAGAGACTGTTTTTGTGGGAAGCGGCATTTTTAAATCATCAGATCCTGAAAATCGCGCAAAAGCTATAGTAGCAGCAACAACACATTACAACGATCCGGATGAAGTGCGTAAAGCAAGTGAAGCTTTAGGTGATGCTATGCCTGGTCTGGAAATATCTGCTATACCTGAGGAAGAATTAATGCAAAATCGGGGATGGTAATTGTCAAAAATTGGAATTCTTGCACTTCAGGGAGACTTTGAAAAACACGCCAGCGTAATTAAAAAGTTAAATCACGAGCCGTTATATATCAGGGAACCGCAAGCTCTCAAGCAATGCAGCCACCTCATTATTCCCGGCGGTGAATCCACTACTTTTCTTAAGCTAATCGATCGCTTAAACCTGCGTTTACCGATCCAGAATTTTGCCAAAGACAAACCTGTCTTCGGTACGTGTGCCGGATTAATAATTTTGGCCAGACAAGTCCTTAATAATTCTCTCGATACCCTAGCTTTAATTGATATAGAAGTTCAAAGAAATGCTTATGGGCGCCAGATAGATTCATTTATCGACGATATAAATATCATAAACGATGCCAAACCTTTTGAAGCTGTATTTATAAGAGCTCCCAAAATATTGAAGTGCTATAATGATACTCAACCTTTGGCCAAACATAAAAATGATATTGTGATGGCCAGACAAAAAAATATTTTGGTTGCCAGTTTTCATCCTGAGCTGACTGATGATTATAGAATACACACATTTTTCCTTAATCATTTTGTTTAACAACCGAATTTATATTTTTACAATGACTTTATTCCAATTTTAGAGAATTAAAAATAATTCTTGTGAAGAACAAACCTATTGTTGTAATATGCACAACACCGGACTTTGATTGTGCGCAACAGATTGCACATATGTTGATTGAAAAGAAATTAGCAGCTTGCTGCAATATAGTTCCGGGAATTACTTCTATATATAACTGGCAAGATAAAATTCAGGAAGATAAAGAGCTGATGTTATTTATTAAATCAACAGATCATAATTTTAATTCACTGCAAATGGAGATAAGTCGGTTGCATCCATATGATGTGCCGGAAATAATCAGTTTTAATATTTCAAAGGGGTCTGAAAAATATTTAGATTGGATTTTTAGTGTAGTTAAGGAAAAAAATGCGGATTAACATAAAAGAAATTCTTGATGACAATACTTCTGGTTCTTTCACAATCACTGAAAACACCTTGCAGTTGTTTTGTGATTATATTGAAGATGTCATTAAAACAAATACGGCTATTGATGAAATATTTGATGAAATCCATATTTCCGCTAAGCGCTTGGTTAAACATCAACCCAATATGGCCTTATTACGAAAATATATTTATACGCTGGTAAGCTCTTTTAAACGGCTGCTCAACTCAGAGAAAAAACGGGAAGAGATTCTTGACAGCGTATTGGAAAAAATAAAGTCCTACCAGGATGATTTAATTAATGATATAGAAGCAATTTCGGCCAATGGCGCTAAGGTGATAACTAATTTTAACAAAATTCTAACCTGCAGCAATAGTACCGTGGTTAAAAGCCTATTTTTAAAGGCTATTGAAATGAATCGCAAATTTGAAGTTTTTTGTTTAAAAAGTGATCCGCCAAATGAAGGGGTATCTCTAGCCGAAGAATTAGCAGGGCTTAAAATAAAGACTTCTCTGGTAGCAGATTCACAGGCCGGACTTATAATGGATGATATGAATGCAGTTTTGGTAGGAGCAGATAGAATCTACGAATCAGGTTTTGTTAATAAAGCGGGTACACTATCCGTTTGTCTTCTGGCAAACCACTTTAATATACCTGTCTATTTAGCCGTGGAAACATCCAAGATTCTTCGTGAAAGTGAACGATTAATAAAACGGGTAGAGAAAGATTCAAGCGAAGTATATTCCGGTAACAAGGAAATTGAAGTTTTTAATAGTTATTACGAAAAGATACCCTTAAATTTAGTTAACAAAGTTATTAGTGAAGAGGGCGTTTTTGAAACACCGGAATTTTTAAGCTGGTACCTGGGAGACAGCAATGGTTAATGCGACATTTTTTATA
>CAVRRG010000033.1:0-13001 GCA_963723365.1 Calditrichota bacterium
GTGGAATGGTTTTAGTATATACAACTAAACCAAAGGTAAATCACCTTATCGAACATGTGCAAAATACATATTATCGTAGCCGGATCAGTGGAAGTCGTACGGATTATATTTTCCCATGTGTTGCTGCGGATGGTGCCGGTTTATTATTTGAAGGAAAATAAATGAATGGATAAAAGGAAAAACGGTTGAAAAAGCCTACTCTTCTGATTTTAGCCGCGGGATTATCAAGCCGTTATAAATTGGGGCTTAAGCAATTGGATACTTTTGGTCCTTCCGGTGAGACTCTTCTGGATTATGCCATTTATGATGCGCTGCAAGCGGGATTTGGACAAGCGATTTTTGTTATCCGTAGAAATATAAAAGATGATTTTGAAAAACAGGTTACATCAAAATATATTGGTAAATTCAACTATTCTTTTGTCTTTCAAGAAATTGACGATCTTCCGGAAGGAGCCAAATTCAATCCGCAAAGAGAAAAACCCTGGGGTACCGGGCACGCGGTTTGGGCGGCCAGAAATAGCATAAATGAACCTTTTGCCGTAATCAATGCGGATGATTTTTATGGTCGGGAAGCTTACAAAACGATGGCCGCATTTCTTAGTGATAAAAAGTCAGGCACTAAAGGAAAATACGCAATGGTTGGATATAGTTTAGGCAATACACTTTCTGAATATGGTTCAGTTTCAAGAGGTGTTTGTATTGTTAAAGATGGCTGTTTACAGAATATTGATGAGAGAAACAATATCCGCAAACAGGATGGCCAACTGTTTTATTCAGATGAAAACGACTCTTTATATAAGCTTGATTCAAATACAGTTGTCTCCATGAATTTTTGGGGTTTTTCAACCGATCTATTTAGCAAATTTGATCAATCTTTCAAAGATTTCATTGGAAAAAATGGAAGTGATTTGGAATCCGAATTTTATTTGCCTCTATGGATAAAAGAACAAATACAGGCACAAAGGATTTCTGTTGCTGTGCTGCATAATTCCAGTAAGTGGGTTGGGGTTACATATCCCGGGGATAAATCCGCTGTCATCGAAAAAATTAGATCCTGGGTAAAAGAAGGCTTGTATCCTACACCACTATTTTAAATTGAAAAATGGACTACAATAGAATTATTAATGATATCACCAAAGAATAAATCTGCTAATTATTTTATAAATAAAACGGAAAAGTCATTTCTAATAGATGGGAATTGGAATAAAGTACCCTGGAATAGAACGGACCCATTGCATATTGACAATGATAATATGTGGCAAATTACATATAAACCATATACTGCTGTAAAATTGTGCTATAATGACGAAAACATCTACGTTATATTTCAGGTAAAAGACCAATATGTAAAGTGCCTTACAGATAGCAGTAACGGTCCTGTTTGGCAAGATTCTTGTGTAGAATTTTTTTTCGCGCCTGATTCCAGCAGGCCTGAAAACTATTTTAATATAGAAATTAACTGTAGCGGGTGTGCTTATATGGCTTATAATAGAACTACAAGAATTGATTATGACTTATTCACAGTCGAAGATATTAATAAAACTAACATTGCTCATACAATTAAGGGATTGGTTAAAAAAGAGATTGAACAACCAATCGAATGGATTATTGAATATAAATTACCATTTGAGGTGTTGAAAAAATATTGCAAATTCCAACATCCTGCAAAAAAAGATACCTGGAAAGCGAACTTTTTTAAATGCGCAGAAAACAATTCTCATCCGCATTGGGTAAGTTGGTCAAAAGTTGAAAGTATTCGACCGGATTTTCATCAAAGTCAATTCATGGGCACACTTATTTTCAATTAAAAATAATCATATTTGGAATTTATGACTAATTGGGAGAATTTTTAGGCTCGGAATTTTAATATGCTAATTCAATATTATCAAACTTAATAATACATGCAGGTTCTTGAATATTAAGGGTTAAAAAAATGAAGAACTCTTCAAAAGTAGTAGATATGTTATTAAAAAAGTCGGGGCAGCAAATTATTTACAGTCCGACTGAAAAGATTAATACGCTAATTGTTGATAATTTCCCTTTGCTGGGAAAATTAACAGCACTGCGTTTTTTGGAATGGGCACAGCAAAATGAAGGTGGTACGGTGGCTCTGCCAACCGGAAAAACACCTGAGCACTTTATCAAATGGGTTATACAATTCCTAAATACATGGAAGGATAAAAAAACTCAAAAAGTACTAACAGATAATGGGGTTGATGCCGCAAAAAAACCGGACATGAGCAGTTTTCATTTTATACAACTGGATGAGTTTTACCCAATAAATTCGGCCCAGCATAATAGTTTTTATTATTATGTAAACAAGTTTTATATAAAACAAATGGGTTTTAATGCTAAAAAAGCCCTTTTAATTAATCCAAACACAATCGGACTTGATAAGGATGAACAACTTGAAGATGTTTGGCCCGATTATATTGTCGATCTTTCTTTGCGTACGCGGCACCCCGCAAATGCAAAGGAAAAAAGACAGAAGGAAGTTCTGGAAGCAGTTGACCAGTTTTGTACTGACTATGAAAATAAAATCCGGAAACTGGGTGGCATTGGATTCTTTCTGGGAGGTATTGGTCCCGATGGTCATATTGCTTTTAATGTTAAAGGATCCGATCATTTATCGACAACACGGCTAACGCCTACCAATTATGAAACACAAGCAGCGGCAGCATCTGATCTGGGGGGAATTGAAATCTCCAGAAACCGGCTTGTTATAACAATTGGGTTGCAAACAATCACTCGTAATCCAAAAACAACGGCCATTATTATAGTTGCGGGAGAAGCAAAAGCACTCGTTGTCCGGCAAGCGATCCAATCTGAAATGAATAATCAAGTGCCGGCATCGGCTCTTCAAAAACTCCCGCAGGCCTGCTTTTTTATCACAAAAGGAGCGGCTAAACTGCTTGATGAACGTTTCTTGTTGGATATTCAAAAAGAGGAAACTCTAAAATCTGAGACTAAACATCAGATAATTACTGACCTGGCACTGGCTAAAAACAAAAAAATCACTGAGTTGACACGAAACGATTTCAGACTTTCAAAAAGCGGAAAAATTGTTCTAAAACAACTGAATAATAAATTGGATGAAGAACTAAAGTCTGAGGAGCAGAAATATATTCAGCGCATTAATAGCACCTTGAACATCCTAAAGAATACCACATTTTTACATACCGCTCCGCATCACGATGATATAATGCTAGCCTATCTTCCTTATCTTGTGCGTTTAATGCGCGAGTCTACGAACACGCACTATTTTAATTACCTGACCAGTGGTTTTAACGCTGTTACAAATAAATACATGCTAAACCAGGTAGAATTAGCACGACAATTTTTAACTACTGCTAATTTTAAATGGCTTATAAAAGAAAACTATTTTGATCCGACTAATGCGCTTTTCAGAAATCGCGATGTATTTCAATATGTAGATGGTGTCGCTTCGGCAGATCAAAACGATATGGATGAAGGTGCCAGCCGCAGATTGTTGCGTAATCTTATTGAAATATTCGAAGATGATTCCTTTGATAACCTGCAATTCCGTATTGATGAATTAGCGAATTATTTCAAGACTCAATATCCCGGCAAAAAAGACATGCCTTATATTCAGCAATTAAAAGGTATGACCAGAGAATGGGAAGCAGATATCTTATGGGGATTTTTTGGATTTACAGGGGAATCCGTGATTCATTCCCGTTTAGGATTTTATAAAGGTGATATTTTTACAGAAGAACCGACAATTGAGCGCGATGTAATTCCCTTCCTTGAAGTACTTAAGAAAACAAAACCGGATGTCGTAACAGTAGCATTTGATCCTGAGGGTAGTGGACCGGATACCCATTATAAAGTTCTGCAGGCGGTTTCAACTGCGCTTAAATTATATCAGGAAGAGACAGGTATTAAAGATATAAAAGTTTGGGGATACCGCAATGTGTGGTATCGTTATCATCCAAGTGAGGCAAATCATTTTGTGCCGGTTACACATAATACGCGTGCCATACTTAATGATGCTTTTATGCATTCTTTTGGTTCCCAGAAAGCGGCTTCGTTTCCCAGTTATGAATATGATGGTCCATTCTCAGGCTTAGCCCAAAAAATACAGGTAGAGCAGTACCAGAAAATGAAAACACTGCTGGGACGTGATTATTTTTACCAAAATGAAGATTCCAGAATCCGCTCCACACGGGGCTTTGTTTATTTGAAGGTTATGGACCTGGATGAATTTTATGAACAGTCCATTAAACTGCGTAAAAGTACAGAGAATATTTAATTTAGTTCTTTGCTTTTTATAACTCTGATTATTTGGAAAATTTTTGAGAGGATTTGACAAAAAAGAAAATAGTTAAACAGTTATTACGCGTACCTTTTTCTTTAGGCATAGGTTTTTTTGCTTTTCAGAAATATTTTTATCAGTAATTAAGATGTTAATTTTTTCCAGACCGGTTATAAATGCCATACTTCGCTTCTTGAATTTACTAGAGTCCGTTACAACAAAAATTTCTCTTGATCTTTCAATCATTAATCTGTTAAGATGTGCTTCTTCGGAATTAGGAGTTGTAATTCCATATTGCGGATCAATACCATCTACACCTAAGAATAATTTATCTGCATAAAAATTATTTATTCCAATTTCAGCCACAGAACCAATGAGAGATAAAGATTTTTTTCGCAACATGCCGCCGGGAATAATAATTTCAACATCCTCACTATCGGAAAGTGTAGCGACAATATTTAATGCATTAGTTAGTACAGTAATATTTTTAAAGTTTTTAATTTGCTTTGCTATTTGTTGAGTAGTTGAACCTGAATCCAGAATTATTGTGTCACCATCTTTAATAAATTCAACGGCCTTATTAGCAATTTTTAATTTTTCATCCGTATGCATTTCAGCTTTTTGACTTAAAGCAAAATCAAAACTAACTCTTTTTTCTTTAATCGCTCCACCGTGGGTGCGAATTAACAAATTTTTTTTCTCCAATTGAATAAGATCATTGCGAATTGTTACAACACTAACGCCAAATCTTTTGCTTAGCTCGGGCACGCGCAACTGCCCTAATTCTTCAATAGATTCTAATATTTTTGAGCGTCGGAATACTGTGTTATCGTTCTCATTAATTTTATTCATATGTATTATCTTTTTTCAAAATTTTGAATACTAATATACTTTGAAAGAACAAAATATAAAAGTGAAAACATACCAAATCTGTCAGGCTTAGTTTTGTTAAAATGATTAAAATATAATCAGCAAAAATTACATATGGTATTAGGTTAGGCATATAATAGTTCACTAAATGAAATTTATTAAAGTTGTAAAATTAGATGCCCATTAATATATATATGATACCCAAAAGAAACTGTGTAATCTTTTCTCTCAATTTTAGTTTAGAAAAATTAGTAAAAAAGGCACTTTGCATAAAATACTACTAAATAATATGATAACTTTGGCGCGGGAAACATAAGTATTTGGTCCTTTTCAAATAAAAAGAGACAATTATGAACTTCGAAGTAACAAGTATGACTTATAACTCTAAAGCTGCTGGTATTGAGTATCAATATGAAGAGCGTATTAGGGAGCTTGCAACTTTAAATGAGATCGGACATGCATTAAGTTCATCAATAATAACCAGAGATCTTATAAATCTTATCTATGAACAAACAACCCGAATAATGCCTGTCTCCGCCTTTTATATTGCTTTATGTGATAAGGACAAAAAAGAATTACATTTTATATTTGATGTTTTAGAAAATAAAAGACAATATGAAGAAGAAATTACCAGAAAATTTGGTAATGGTCGAACGGAATACATTATTAACACAAAAAAACCTCTGCTTGTTAAAAGTGATCCAAATAAGACATACCGGAAATTAGGCATTGTTTCAAAGGATAAAAAAGCCAAAGCTTGTGTGGGTGTGCCGCTAATTACCTCAGGTACAGTTCTCGGTGCACTTGTTGTCCAAAGTTACCACGAAGACCATGGTTATGGAGATCGGCATATTGATTTATTAACAACTATTGCCAACCAGGCGGCAATTGCTTTACAAAATGCTAATTTATTTGAGGAACAAAAAAAACAAAATATTGCTTTGGCAAAATCCCAAAAAGATACAAAAGAGCGTGTAAGAGAACTTGCTATATTGAATGAAATAGGTCACGCAATAAATTCATCTATTGTAATAAAAGATCTCATTAAACTTATTTATGAACAAACTACCCGCATATTGACTGCCTCTGCCTTCTATATAGCCCTGTGTGATAAAAATAAAAAAGAATTACATTTTATTTTTGATGTATTAGAAAATAAAAGACAGCGCGAGGAAGAAGTTACCAGAAAATTTGGAAATGGTCGAACCGAGTACATTATAAATACTAAAAAACCTCTACTAATTAAAGGTAATCCACAAAAAAAGTATAAGGAATTGGGTATAGTATCAAATGATAAAAAAGCCAAAGCTTGTATTGGTGTGCCTCTTATTACAGGAGGTGAAGTACTGGGAGCCCTTGTAGTTCAAAGTTACCAGAATGATCATGGTTACGGAAAACGCCATATTGAATTATTAACAACCATAGCCAACCAAGCTGCGATAGCTTTGCAAAATGCAAAATTATTCGAACAACAAAAAAAGCAAAATACGGCTTTAGCAAAGGCCCAAAAGGACACAGATGTTATTTTAAACAATGTTAAAGAAGGTATTTTTTTAATTGATCAAAAATTCAGGATAGCAGCCCAGTATTCTGCAAATCTTGGAAAAATTCTTGAAGAAAAAAACCTGGCTTTAAAAGATATGCTTACTCTTTTAAAAGATAAAGTTGAAGCTAAAACTCTTTCTGCTCTTAGTGAGTATTTAGACCTGTTATTTGATCAGAATATTGATGAAAAAATGCTTTTGGAACTCAATCCACTAGAACAGATAAAATGCGTTTTCAATGAAAATAAACAAAACACAGAGAAGTATTTAACTTTTATATTTAAACGTGTTTATCAGGACGATAAAATCATACATATTTTTATAACAGTTCAGGATATTACATCACAAATTGAATTGGAAAGTGCTTTAAAAGAATCACAGGCTGAAAGTAAAAAACAAATGGAATGGTTGTTTATTATCCTAAACAATAACAGTGAACTTCTAATAGAGTTTTTAGCCGGGGCAAAAGAAGAAATGAAAACGGTTAAAAAAGCTGTACTGCAAAAATCGTTTGATATTGATGATATCAAAAATATATACCGCTCTGTTCACACGGTTAAAGGAAATGCCGGAATGTTACAATTACAATTTATTCAAGAAGAAGCGCATCATTTTGAAGATTTTTTAGCAGTCCTGTATCAAAAAGATATTGCTAAAATTAATAAGTCAGAACTAATAGAGAAATATAAAAAGCTCAATAATATTTTTAACCAAGTAGAAGTATTGATAAATCGTGTTAATAATTTTAATAAAAGTTTTGATAGAAGTACTGAGAAATCAGATAATACTTTGTTCAATGTTTTAGAAACTCTTTTGCATGATTTGTCTGTAAAATATAATAAAGAGGTTACGTTGAACCACCAAGCTTATAATTCTTCAAAAACACCTATTAAATATAAATTTTTAATTAGAGATATTCTGGTTCAACTTACCCGGAATTCATTTTACCACGGCATTGAACCGGTTGAAAAAAGGACGCCACAAAAACCTGCGCAAGGGACAATATCACTCAGTAATGAAAAAAATGATAAGTTTTTCACTCTAATTTTTGAAGATGATGGGGGCGGGCTGCCTATCGATAAATTAAAACATAAAGCAATTGATAGTGGTAATTGGACAGTTGATGAAATTGAAAACTGGAAACCGCAAGATCTAATAGATTTAATATATTATCCTGGATTAAGTACGGCGGATAAATCAGATTTAACAGCAGGGCGTGGGATTGGTATGGATATAATAAAACATAATGTAGAAAAACACGGTGGTTCAATCAATGTTACGTTTCAAAAAGGGAAGTTTACCCGGTTTAGCATTTTGTTACCCAAGTAAAAATTTGCGGATTTCAGTTTAGAATTTGTTACAACTGATGGTCTGGGTTTAGAAACGTTGGCAACTATATAATCTATTTCCGATAATATTCTCTATCTCTGCATAGAAAATAATCCTGTTCTTTTTATTCCCCATGTCATTATATTGGTATAACAGCTTTAGTTTCTATATCACAAAAAACAGATGGTCTTAATTATTTATTAAAAAGTCACTAAAATTTTTAGGGAATTGTTCGAAACATAATAACTTCTATTGTGAGAATTGGGTAAAGGAATTATATGTTAGATAGAAAAGAAAAGTTATCCCGATTAATTCAGCTTGGGCTGGAAGTATCCCAGATAAGCGATTTAGATGTGTTGCTGGAAAAGATTTTGAGTGAAGCACGTGAATTGGTCTATGCGGATGCTGGTTCTATCTATATCAAAGAAGGCGATATGCTAAAATTCAGTTACGCGCAGAATGATACTCTTAGGGAAAAACTGGGTGAAGGTAAAAAACTTATTTATACAACCTTTTCTATGCCAATCAACAATAATTCTATTGCTGGTTTTGTTGCAAATAATGGGAAAACATCAAACATTCCGGATGCTTATAAAATTTCTTCTTCTCTCCCGTTTAACTTTAATAGCGATTTTGATAAAAAAGTGGGTTATCATACTACATCAATTTTAACCGTACCGTTAACAAATACACGTAAGCAGATTATTGGAGTCCTTCAACTTATAAACGCTCAGGATGACAATAATAAAATAATAGCTTTTATGGATGAAGATGAACCTTTAGTAGTTCATTTTGCAAATTATGCTGCAAATGCTATTGAACGTGCCCAGCTGACACGAACAACAATTATGCGTATGATTAGTATGGCCGAGCTTCGGGACCCAAAAGAAACAGGCCCTCATGTAAACAGAGTAGCGGCATATTCCCTGGAAATTTATGAGAATTGGGCAAAGAAAAATGAAATTCCGCAAGATGAAATTGATTCTCAAAAAGATTCCCTACGCATGGCTGCCATGCTTCATGATGTAGGCAAAGTTGCAATCTCGGATTTAATCCTCAAAAAACCCGGCAAATTTACGGATGAAGAATATGATAAAATGAAACAGCATACTATTCTTGGCGCCAGGCTGTTTGGTGGTGCACGATCTGTATTTGATGAAATTGCTGAAGAAGTTGCTTTAAATCATCATGAACGCTGGGATGGCAAGGGTTATCCGGGATATGTTGATTTGCAGACTGGCGATCCGCAAAAAGGTAAAGTGGATAAGGATGGCAAGGCAAAAGGGAAAAAAGGTGAAGAAATACCTCTCTTCGGAAGAATAGTTTCTATTGCCGACGTTTTTGATGCTTTGTCCTCGCGCCGTGTTTATAAAGACGCCTGGACAGAAGAAAAAGTATTTGAGGCATTAAAAGAAGGAGCCGGTTCGCAATTCGACGCCGAACTTATTGATATATTCTTTGAGAGTATAGACGTAATTAAATCTATTCAAGAACGTTACCCCGACGAAGAATAAAATTACCTAAAATCCTGCAAAATATTTTCCACGTTAATATATAATCTAGTATTTTAGTCTTATTGTTAAAACGGAGATGTTATGCCCTTTTTTGAAATCGGGTTATTCCTGTTTGGTTTTATAATAGGTGCTATTTTCATAAGTATTCTCTTCTCAAGAAGTAAAAAATCTGCAAAAGAATTAGCAGAAGAGTTAAATCGTACCTCGCAACTTGAAAAAGTTAAAGAGCTTGAAAGCATTATCATGCGCATGAAGGAATCTTTTAGTGCCTTAAGCCTGGAAGCGCTGGGTAAGTCTACAGATCAATTCATAAAACTTGCCAATCAAAAGTTTTTTGAACAATCGCGTCGAAGCGAGGATAATTTGCAAAGCAAAAAGGACTTAATTGATAATACGTTTACCGGAATGAAAGAAGAGTTATCAAAGGTCCAGGATTTAGTTGGCAAAATAGAAAAGGAAAGAAAACAGAGTTTTGGCCAGTTGAGCGAACAGTTAAAAAATTCGGTAGATCAAACACAGCAACTTCATGAATCGACAACCCAGCTTAATAAGGCTTTAAGCCATTCACAGGTTAGAGGACAATGGGGCGAGCGGATGGCCGAAGATGTTCTAAGGGTTGCCGGGCTGGTTGAAGGAATAAATTATTTGAAACAAAAAACTTTGGGGGAAGGCTCTCGTCCGGATTTCACATTTCTGTTACCCAAAAATCTCCGTGTGAATATGGATGTGAAGTTTCCTCTTGCAAACTATATTTCCTACCTGAATTCCGATGAATCACAAACAAAAAATGAATATAAAAAACAATTCTTAAAAGATGTCCGGCAACGTATAAAAGAGGTGTCAAACAGGGATTATATTAATCCTGCGGATAATACCCTTGATTATATGATAATTTTTATACCCAATGAGCAAGTGTATACTTTTATAAATGAAAATGATATAAGTATCCTGGATGAAGCTCTTAGAAGCAAGGTAATCATAAGTTCTCCTATAACACTTTATGCCATCCTTGGTGTAATTCGCCAGGCGGTCGAAAACTTTAATCTGGAAAAGACCACAGAGGAGATTTTACGCATTCTCGCAGAATTCAAAAAACAATGGGAAATGTATAAGGAAGGCATGGATAGAATGGGCAAAAGACTGGATTCAGCCCAAAAAGAGTTTTTCGATTTAATTACTACCCGCACAAATCAACTGGAAAAACCTCTGAGTAAAATTGAAGCCATAAGAAATGATACAAAAAATCCACTTTTAAAATAAAAAACCGACCGGGCGGTCTGAGGTTAAATTGATTTTATTGATTCTTTAAGACGATAACCTTTGTCTGTAAGTTCGGCTTTACCTGCCACATTATATGGATCATGTTCAAATAGTAAAAGCCACTCTTCTTCAACAATTCTTGGTAAAATCTCCTTTTTTTCAGCCAAAGTTTTTAAAGGTTCTACATCGAAACCCATAATATAAGGCAAAGGTAAATGTGAAGAATGAGGAAAAATATCTGCTGTATAAAAAAGAGTCTGTTTTCCATCGCTAATTTTGGGGGTTTGCATCATTGGTGTATGGCCATTAAAAGTAAGCAATTCCATTCCGGGTAAAAACTCTCCCGGACCATCGATCAAATTAAGTTTGCCCGCAGTTTCTATAGGCAAGTAATTTTCTTTCATAAAACTGGCACCGTCCTTTTCTGTTGGATTTAAAGCCCATTTCCAGTGATTTTTCTGTATATGGTGCATGGCATTTGGGAAAGTGAGTTGCAGTTGATCCTGCGTATCATAAAAAGTAGCACCGCCGGCATGGTCAAAATGTAAATGGGTAATCAGTACATCAGTCACCTGTTCAGGCACTATACCAGACTTTCGAAGGCTGGAGGGTAAATCATTTTTACTGTGATCAATGTTATAAATTTTGGTTAGCTTCTCATTAAGCTTGTTACCCACCCCGCAATCCGTAATAATAATCCTGTTTTGCCATTTAATAAGCATTAAGCGCATGGAAAGAATAATCCGGTTAAAATCATCAGCCGGATTTGTTTTGTTCCACAGCGTTTTAGGGACAACACCAAACATACTGCCGCCATCCAAACTTAAGTAACCGGTTTCAATAACGGATATTTCAAATTTGCCAATTTTCATATGAATCCTTTTTATTTGAAATTATTAAGATCAATTTACAACTATTTTATGCACAGTTAAATAAAGTTCTTATATGAAAAAAGCTTTTTTTAAAATGGAATCAATTTATTGACATAACTAAAATGTGGGTGTTAATGGGTAAATGTCTAAAAAATCTGTGATTCTGCACTAGCGGCAAAAATTTTCACATAAACAGGTAGGAAATAGAAAAAAAGATATCCAAACCACTGCCTTCAAATTCCATATATTCATTTTTGATTTCTGGCGGCAGGATGGACAGTGGGATGTTTACCCCATCACTTTTTGCAGAGGTTAAATCATATGTTATATTGACGTATCGTAATCCCCCACCCATCGTGTAATTAGCCGCAATATACTCATATTCAGCAGAAATATGTGGTCCGCTATTGCCATCATATTTAAAAATATTGTGAGCGCCCCCCGGAACCTTGCTGGCATCAATGTCCAACTCGCCTGGCATATATGAACCGTAGCCCCCGCCAATTTTTATATAATCATTATCTCCTAAATCAATGCGGTATTTAATCGATGCCCGAAAAAATGTCCGGCTAAAATCACCATCGGCATTTTTAACATTTTTCGATAAAGAACTATTCTGATAACCGCCGCTAATGCTGGTCTCCCATTGAAAGTTAAAATTATAAGCCAGGATTGCCAAAATCCCCAATCCGCCGCCGCCGCTTATTTCAATATCCTCATTATCTGTCGTTTTGCCGACAAGATGCTGATCGAAACCTATGCCACCATAAATATGTGCACCAACGCTCCACTTTGCGCCAATATCGTTTATAATTAAACCTTGTTCTGAAGCCGATTGTGTTTGAGCAGATAATGAGACATATAACAAAAAGAAAATAATTTTAAAGCGAAGATACTTTTTAAACATAATGTTTTCTGCCTAATTAAAATTGCAGAACGTTAAAACGTTTTTACTTAGATTTTAACCTTACATTTTATCACCATAAAAGATTTAATTCTGTGAAAACAATTTTCCCATTTCTACTTTTTTCATTAAAATATCCCACTTACGATCTGTAGCGCGTTGAATTTCCTGCACCTGTTCTTGTGTTAAATGTTTAAAACGGCCCTGAATTTCTAAATATTCTGCCACAGGAGTGTTTTTGGGTTCAAAATTTATAGTGTATTTATTACCATCTTCAACTTCATAAATAGGGAAAACTTTACTGTTTATTGCCAGTCGCGAAATATGCACAGAGTCCTCCGGTACTGACTTCCAGCCTGGAGGGCATGGCGACAAAATCTGAATAAATTTCATGCCCTTTATAGATTTGGCTTTTTGCAATTTGCGGATAAT
>CAVRRG010000034.1:0-59448 GCA_963723365.1 Calditrichota bacterium
TTGCCATTTCATGTGCTGTTTTCCTAATAATATGAGGCTTTATAGTTGTTATAGGATATGCCCATTCGGGTGTATTATTCTTAACACTGGATTTAAGTGCTTCAAAACCATATGTATATTTTTCGACATATTCCTTATCGTATAATTCTTCTTCAATAATTACATTTATCCAGGCTAGCAGTAAAGCGGTATCCGTTGCAGGTTTTATTGGCAGCCAATATTCTCCTTTACTGGCGGCTGTGGAAAAACGCGGATCAACAGTAATAACGGTTGCACCATTTGCCAGTGCTTCTGTAAACTCCTGTACCTGGCCATTGTGCATATTCTCACCAATATGTGACCCGATAAGAACGAGGCATTTGGTATTTTGAATATCTGTTCTCTCTGGTGAACCGACTGTTTCACCGAAAGTCATTGTATACGCTTCTTCACGCGGACCACGGCATTGAGCATAAGATGGCGCGGCAATGTTATTGCTACCAAATCCACGAAGAAGTTTTTTAAAATAACTTCCGCCGGAACCATGTGTAAAAAGCGCCATACATTCCGGACCATGCTCTTCTTTAATTTTATCCATTTTCTTAGCGATATAGGCAAATGCCTCATCCCATGTTGCTTCGCGAAAAACTTGTTTACCGCGCTCTTCTGTGCGGATTAAAGGAGTTTTTAAACGATCCGGATCTGTATATGCACCAATACCTCCCGTTCCGCGCGGACAAAAGCGACCATTACTATGCGGATCATCCGGATTACCAATTATTTTCCATGGTTCACCATTTTGCTGATGGACCCAACCCGCACATTTCCAGAAACAAATTTCACAATAAGTAGGTGTCACTGCAGATGTACCATATTTTAAGAAGGTCTTTTGTGGATTCATCAAACATATTCCAGGCTGTGCTACCAGAAGCACCTGTCATAAATGCTCCGGCACCCATACCGGCCAATTTTATGAACTGGCGTCTCTTCATTTTAGTGGTCATTTCCGCGTGTCCTCCAGTATTTTCTTAATATTGTTTTTATATCTGAGCATTCAGACGTATGCGTGTATACTTCGCATTCACGGCAATCTGAAACAGAGCAAATATTACCTCGAACTTCAACCTGCCAGCATGGTTTTGCGGGTGCTACCCGGTATACATCGCAATTTGTTTTGTCTTGCTCTGAGCATTGTTTTATTTCCCAGCATGGAATTGTCGAAAGAACCATTTTTATAGAAGCAAGATTAAACCCTTTATCCGCAATCATTTGTCGAATACATGCGATTCTTTTAATTTCAACTTCTGAGTATAAGCGGTGTTTTCCTTTTGTCTTTAAGGGCAGAAGAAGGCCTTCAGCTTCGTATAATCTAATAGTAGCAACAGATATATTAAAGGCCTTGGCCACATGACCAATGGGGTAAAGTAGTTCTTTTTTAATATCAGATTCTTTTGACATTTCAATATTTTCCAAGTAGAAATATCTACACTTTATACTATAGATTTGGCAATAGCTGTGCCAGATTTTGAAAAACTGTAACTAGTTGAAATTATACAGACTTATAAGAAATGTTGAGCGAAAAAGATTCTGAGATATGAGAAACAGGCTATATTTAATTCTCACGAATGAGAAACTGCATTGAGTAGATTTATAATTTAATTAGAATAGTGTTTCATTTTTTTAATATTAAAGATATCAACTCCAATTTCTGTTCCTTTTACAAGGTAAAAAATACCAAGCACAATAATTGTCGCTGCAGCATAATTGGCATACAAAATATTTTGCAGAAGTTCGTAACAGAGGTGATTTTGAATATTAAGAGCCATCTCAATTATAATTAATCCTGTGATTAAAAAGGAGGCCTGTTCTTTTATAGTGGATATATATTGGAAAGAGGCATTCTCAAATATATGATTTAAAACATGTCCCGGAAATTTCTTTTTTATTGAAAATACTTTTAATAATGATATCCCGTCTTTGCCACCCTTTTTATAGGAATTATACATGTTCTTGACAATAGCTGTTTGAACATATCCTTTACGATTTTCAGATAATAAGAAAGTAAAAAATTTGTTTGCATACGTAATAAGCAATGCGTTGGATATTACGCCAAGAAAGACCATAAAGAAAAGCATATCTGTGCTAAACTTAGTCCTAAACGAATAGGCCAAAACGTAAGCTGGAGAGAACAGAATCATATAAAAAACTGCTTTCAGAAAAGCCTTAAAAATAAGAATTAGTGCAGGGTAGTAATCTTTCAACAGATGTTTCCAACCTCTGAAGTTCTTCCGTTTCATATAATTCAACAGTTGCTGGATATACGGCAACTGTTTTTTCTTATAAAGAATAAAACGATATGTTCCCAAGGTTTGCACACCATAATAAACAATTAACATTGTAATTAAATACACTAATATGAATTTACCATACATCCAGGCAATTTCTTGTAATTTAGCCATATTAATTGGCGCTGCAGTATCTGAAGAGGAAATTTTTTCTTGCACTTGCTGACGACGGAAGTTCATGATAGTCGAAATTAAATCAGCATGCTGCGAGGTTTTTAATGAATCAAAACTGTTAAGCGATTCTTCAAGAATAGCACGATGAATGGGATTATCAAAATCGATAAAATCCAGCTCCGTCCACTCCTTAACTTCTGCACCCAGTTCTGATTGTATACTCTTTTGCTTATCATTAAAATGATAAATAATTACAATCAATACGATACTTACCAAAAGAAGGCTAACAAAGTGCTCAAGCAAAATTTTATTCATAATTTTTCAGCTTTAAAACTATTTGCCCCTGCGATGAACTGATTTCTGCTGTCTGACCTGTAATCATGTTTTCAAAATCATTAACCAAATATGTCATACTTTTCTCTATCTTCTCAGGGTTTTCATTTTTCAAATTGAGTTTTATTTCATTTTGCGAAGAGATTATTTCCCAATATGGAACTGCTTTTTCCTGAGAGTATTTTTCATTGAGATGCTGATATAATTGTGAATAAAGCGAATTAATTTGAAAAATCTTCTGGTTTATTCGATTAACAAGAACCTCAGCAAATCCTGTTACTGAAATCTTCTTTTTTCTTTCATTAGATTTAACTGCCGTTTCATTAATTATCCGCACCCAGCCGAATCTATTTAGGCTTTGCTCTTTAACAAAGAATGATGCTCCTTTTTTAAAAAGTTTTTTAATTACGGTTCCACTTATCAAATATTCTTTTGGGAATCCCTCTTTTTTTAAAGAGAAAGGGATTTCTCTAAACATAACCGCATTGTCCATGATTATCTCCGAAACTTCATCAAAGATTAGGCAGTTCTTATATGTCTCCATTTGGTCAGGAGCAGCATTGGCTATTAGATTTTCATCATCATTCTGAACAAGATAGTAGATTTGTCCATCAAATTTTACCTTTACAGCTTTAGTATAGTTATCGCTAAGCAGAATATCAGATGTTACGACCTGCCATGGCGTGTAGCGCAGAAGATTTCTCTTTTGGGAAAAAGTTAATTTTTGCTGATACTGATTTAATATTTCAAAATCCGCTGGATTCCGAACAATAAAAAAGTCTGCTGTTTGTGGCTGGGATATTAAAAAATCAATGAAAAGGGAAAAAATAAGGATTGTTCTAATAATTGGGGACATGGCTTAAATCCAGATATCATTTTTTGCAGTGAGCGGACCTATTTGCTCTCCTGTGTTTATAACATCTTTTGGCTCAACCAATAAGATATGACACTCCGTTTTTGCTTCAGGTTTATGTTCTTTCCCTTTTGGAACAATAAACATTTCTCCTTCAGAAAGATTTACTGTACCATCTCTAAAGTGTATACAAAGTTGGCCTTTTATAACGATAAAAGCTTCATCTGTATCAGAGTGAGAATGCCAGACGAACTCTCCTTTTATTTTGGCTAACTTAAATTGATACTCATTGAGTTGAGCTATCACCCTTGGTGACCAATTTTCAGAAAATAATGACAGTTTCTGCTCGAAGCTAATGGATTTATATTTTTCCATTCCAGCCATCAAAATTACTCTTCTGTTTTTTCCTTCCATTTTTCAATAGTTGACAATTGAGAAGCTACACCGTACATATCTATGGAAGTTTTATCGAACTGTGTCGAAAAGTAAGCTGTTGATGGCAATGAGAAAAGCCATTTTCCCAATGCTAAATCCTGATCTAAAACATCAATTCTGCGCGCATATTCCTGACGGTCATATACCTCGCGTGTAGACATAAATCCATAGATATAATCAAGTAATGTATAGATATCCTGGTATTCAGGGTTGTCAATATCGCTTAAATCAAGACGAAAGAAATTACGCGATGCTTCAAAAGATGCCGTGTTAAATATCCTGTTGCCTCTTCCGTCAGAATCCGTTTGCAGATTAATATTATGAATGGAAAAATCAGGTTCACGTAAAAATATATTATAAAGATCAAAAAAGAAATTACTGCTGTAACCGCTAATTGCTATTAGCAAAGCGTCATAATTCCCTTTTTTTATCTCATCGTTGCTAACAGCTCTGGCACGAATTTTTCCAGAATACAAAGCCTTGTCATTTAATATCTCAATTAATTCAGAGTATTCTTCCCTGTAACCATGATTTAAATTTGCAAAAACAACAACCGAGTCGGGCAATACAGCCAGATTGGCCCGTTCTTTTTGTTTTAATGGAACGATTATATCCTCTTCGAGATAGTAGGATGATGAGGGGAAAATTGAGTGGTTTAGATAATCGGTATAGTTGTCTTTATTCCCTTTATAATCGGCAATATGTCTTTGTTGCTCTGAACCCACTTTATAAAAACGGTCAATAACATCTTTACTATTAATTAACTTTCTTAATTCCTTTCGCTGCAAACGATTTAATTTTTCTGTGTTAAAAAATAGGGCAAAAAATGTGTTACTTATGTTGGATTTATAGAAAAAATCCTCAGGATCTTCTAATATGGGAGAAAGACTTCCAAAAGGTGTTGATAATAAAACATTAAAATTTGAGTTGTTTAACTCTGTTGTAAATGTGCTGTTATCAATATAAGGTTTTAGTTTTATATGATCGATATTTGCGCTTGCTGATGGATTTTTAATGTAGTTTGAAACATCAGCTGAAGCATCTATGGCCATGAATGGTCCTGTTCCCAGAGCATAATGAGGCGCCAACATATCTGAATCATGGGGTAAAATTTTAAAGGATAACATCTCTTTTATATCGTCAACCGTCCAGTCACGTATTGGCTTGAACTGAAATTTTATCTCATCATTTTCATCCGGCCCTATAAAATCCAGTTCTTCCAAAGATTGCGTCAAAAGCAGATAATCAGGTGAAAGGCTTCCCAAACGCTGAATCCTGCGTAAAGTGAACTTGATATCTTTCGCTGTAAAAAGTATTTCACTGCGGGGAGAAACATCCACATTTTCATCTTCATCGACGGTTATCTTATAGCTGTTATGCCATTTTTTATTAGGTTTTAACCTGACACTTACAACAAAGTCTGTATTTATTTCAACAAGTTCACCCAATCCATCTTCGTAGGTAATCCCATTCTTTGTTGCAGATACATTAAATAAACCATCAAAGGGAACCTCATCCAGTTTATCTGACAAATCCACTGAACTAGGAACGTGCGGATCGACTTGCGGTTTTTGATGTGATATATAAGGTATTACAATTTGGTTATCTAAATTCTTCCAGGGTGCCCATATAAAAAGAAATACCAAAAATCCGATTAAAACAACCCCACCAATTATTAAACCTTTTTTCATTTTATTTACCTTTCAGATTTTTTATACTAAGAATGCAAAGATTCAAAGTTTAGTTTTTTCTTAATATTGGTTTTTGAGCCATAATACTGACTTCAAAAACTTTATAAGAGTTATGTTTAAAACGAACTTCTAAAATACTATCACCATCTTTTACTACTTGTAAGGGTGTTATAAGTGCTGTAAAATCGTTGGCCTTATTAGGTGTAGTAATCGTAAATCTTCCCTCAGGTTTAAGAATCTTTTTATTCATGGTCATTTGCTCATACCACGCATTGCTGCTATTTGCGATTGCCTCTGGCAGTTTAATATTTACATCATATGCGGGAAAACGAGCATCCGTACTAATGCGCAGATTAACTCGAAAAACATATGTGTTTTCACCATTGAGATTTGTTGTGGTTGGCAGGACATATAGTTTGCGGTATTGAACTTCTTTAGTCATCCATTTCGATGCCCAGGGATCACATTCAGCTACAAGGTTTTTTATACTGCGATCATCACCTTTGTAATACTGACCATGAATAACAATCGCCCTTGCTTTAGCAACTCCATTATTATTAATATTTTTTACAAAATCCTTGTAAAGATATTCAATAGCTTTTTTAGGAAAAACAATTTCTTTTAAAGATTTTAAACGATTGTCAAGCTTAGCTTTTCTGACAGCTAATTCTTTTTTACTACCTGAAGAAAAGGTAATATCCCACGCTGCCTGAAAAACTTTATTTTGATAAAGTCCCTCCACATTTTCAACTTCAGAATATCTGTTACTTACAAAAGCGTCTACTTTTTCCTTTGTCACTCTTTCCACCCTATTTAATAAGGTATCTTCCAAAGCTTTTACAGCAGCCCATTTCTTCGGTTTAACAGATTTTAAGTTGATAAAATGTACATCTCCATGCAGTCCGCGCAGTCCATCCTCTGCTCTGCGCCAGTTTTGTTGTTTTAACGATAAATCAATAAGTGCTTTTTGCCTGTTTAAAGATTTGTTATCTAAATCCGCATACATTTTTTTTAAATATCTTAAATCTTTGTTTTTATTAATCACCTGTATCATTTGCTGATAGGATTTATCACCAGCATAGCGGTTTAATTGTGAAACAATGCCATCTGCTTTTTTATAGTTGGCTTTCAGCGCACGAATATCGTTATCTAAAGAGTAAAGCGCATTATTTAAATATTTAGAACAATTTAAAGATTTGTACTTTGGATAATTATTAAAACCTGCTTTTGGAGCGTCTTTCGCAATGTCATTTAACTCAGCGGATATATTTTTAAAATAATTACTATTAGGCCAGTCATCTTTTGCTGAAACTTTGCTATTTAATTCATCAATTGCTGCTCTCACTTCAATTAAATTATTTGCTTTATAGTTGTAGTTTTTTATAAATGCTGATAATTCTTTATAGGCGTTGTTTTTGTTTGCTCCCGTCTCTTTGTACAAATTATTTACATTCTCAATATTCAGGTCAATTGGTTTAAAATTATTTTTGCTTCTAACATGTTCATTGTAAAATGGAGTTAGTTCATCCAATCGCGCTTCAAATATCCTGTTGGCTTCAGCAATAACATTTGGTGGAAAATTTGATTTATTCTTATAAAACTGCAAAAAATCAGGTAAAGACCTTGCAAATAAAGGCATATCATCGCGAGTTTTTAATTCTAATTCAAAGGCCTTCAGCGTTATTTTATAACTGTCCTGGAACTTTCGTTCTTCACTAATATTTTCTTTCAATATTAGGTAGTTTTGATAGGCTTCATCATTTGAGTTAAGAATGGAAGAAGGAAATAAACTTTCAATAACAGCCAATTGCTGGAACAGTTTTTCCAGGTTTGACGATTTTGATTCCAATTCTGTTATTGCTGACGAGAAATTAAAATTTTTAAAAGAGACCCCACTACCAATACTATTATAAGTGGCTCGATCAACCTTGTTTTCTTGCAGTATTTTCTGAAAAGTATCATGCTGTGTTTCAAACTTATAGCGCCATTTGGGCAAATAGCGATAAGACATATTTAATACAAAATCACGATATACATTTTCTATTGCCCAGTAAAATTTTTGCACAGATGGCTTTACAGTATATACATATTCATTAATATCCGGAGCGGCTTCATTTGCTACCCTGGATAGTAATCCTTTATCTGCGTCAAATTTATCTGCCATCCCTGCAATAATAGCATCTTTATCATTTACATTAATAAGCAGGTAAAAATTTTCCTGAATGGGCGCAGGAAACGCAATAAAATATTTCTTGCCCTTATCAAGTTCAAAACTCTCACCATCATCTTTTAGTTCGATAAACTTACCCTCTGCAGGAGTGATTGCTGGGTCTGGTTCAAGATGCTTAAATGCAGCACAACCCATAAAAAACGGAAAAATTGCCAAGATTAAAATTTTTGATTTCATCATATCCCCATTCAAATATTAGTTATTTATATTTTTTTATTTTTATTGAAGTCATTTTAAATTAGTCAATTAAAATATTGTTGCAAAAATCCTGCCTGATTTTACAAAAAATATGCGCTATTCAAAAAAAATATCTATATTAATCGCAAGTTAACTTTTTTCCAGCAAAAAAAAAACGGGAAATATTTATATTGGATTTAAGTACATATTAGATGCTTCTTTTAATTATCTATCTTTGCATTGCAATTTTCACCTCCTTCTTATGTTCAATTTTAGAGGCTGTTTTATTAAGTATTACCCCTTCTTTTATAAGCACAAAAATTCATCTGGGTAAAAAACTTGGGACAGATTTAAAAAAATTTAAAGATAATATCGATAAACCTCTCTCGGCGATATTAACGTTAAATACATTTGCTAATACTGCTGGCGCAGCAGGAGTAGGAGCTCAGGCGCAAGCCGTTTGGGGCAATGAATATCTTACAATTATCTCAATAGGTTTAACATTAACAATTTTATTTTTCTCTGAAATAATTCCAAAAACGATAGGCGCAGTCTACTGGCGCAATTTAGCAAGTCCCACTTTTTATATTGTCAGGTTTTTAGTTGTTGTTCTCTGGCCAACCGTTTGGATAAGCCAATACCTGACTAAGCTTTTCAAGAGTAATAAAAAAAGAAGTATTTTAAGCCATGCTGATTTTCACGCCATGACTGATGTTGGTCTAAAAGCCGGGCTATTTGAAGAAAGTCAATCAAACATTATTAAGAACCTGCTTAATCTTAAATCAATCCAAACCAAAGATATTATGACTCCTCGTACGGTAGTAATAGCAGAGAATGAAGAAATGACCTTCCCTGACTATTTGAAAAAATACCCTGAGTTGCACTTTTCACGAATTCCTATCTTTAAAATACATATTGATAAAATTACGGGTTTCGTATTAAAAGATGAAATACTATTAAACATGGTTGAAAAATCAGAAAAAAACCAGCTTAAGGATATTCGCCGAAAAATTGAAGTTGTCCCTGAAGTAGCGCCGATACCGGAACTATTCAAAGTACTAATAGAAAATAACACTCATATTGCAATGGTAATAGATGAGTATGGAGGAATGGCTGGCATTGTTACAATGGAGGATATAATTGAAACACTTCTTGGTCTTGAGATTACCGATGAACTGGATAAGGTAGAAGATCTCCAAGCTCTTGCGCGATCAAACTGGAAAAAACGTTCAAAAAGAATGGGCTTGTAATGAGCAACAACGAACAACTGATTGAAAAATTTTTTCGTGCCTTTGCAGAGGGTAATTATATTAAAATGCAGCAATGTTATCATGCAAATGCCCATTTCAGCGATCCAGTATTCCCTGATCTGAGAGGTAATAAAATTAAAGCAATGTGGCATATGCTGTGCGAATCCGGAAAAGATTTAAAAATTAATTATGGTGGTTTTGTTACTGAGAAAAATTCCGTAAAAGCAAATTGGGATGCCATTTACACTTTTGGAAAAACGAAAAGAGTTGTTCACAATTTTGTAAGATCTATTTTTACAATCAAAGATGGAGTGATTATCGCGCAAAGAGATTCTTTTAATTTATGGAGATGGAGTCGAATGGCTTTGGGGACTCCGGGAATTTTTTTAGGATGGAGTTCTTTATTGCAAGGTAAAATCAAAACAAACGCGTCTGAACAATTAAATCGTTTTATTGAAAAGCACGCTGCGTATAAATAGTTTTTTCCACAAAAAAAAGGGGATCCATATAAGCAGAATCCCCATAAATTAAGCTTTGTTAATGTCTTTTTTTGTCGCCAACATATTTGTCTTTTGGAAAAAAGCGGTTGTAAATAAGGTCACTTAACATAATAGCTTCTTTTGAATATGGATTAATTTCTCTTTCATAGAACTCATCATCAATAAATTTTGAAGCTATTTTCCAGCTATTCTCCGTGTTTAAAGTATTTATAAAACTATTAAACTGGTCTTCTTTTTTCTTAAACAGTTTTTTAATAATCTTGCGACGTTGCCTTCCAACGATAATTAAATTTATATCTTCAAGAGGGGCATCAGAGCTTATTTGACCAGCAACATAATCTGCTAAACTTCCTGCAACATCTTCTTTGGCCGGAACCTTTTCTTCTTCTTCTTCTTCTTCTTCTTCATAATCTTCTTCTTCCTCTTCAACCTCTTCTTCCTCAACCGGTAAAGTGCTTTCTTTAACATCTATTTCAGCAACATTTACTTCGGGAGCATTTTCTTCAATACCAGCAATTTCTTCGGCAGGAGTTTCTTCAGCAACTTCATCTTGACTGGTAAGTTTACCGTCTTTGAGAAGCTGCTCTAATTCCCCGAGAGTCAGTTCTTCCTGATCCACATTATCTATGGCTTTAAAAAAATCCTCCAGGCCACGATCTTTCATGGCTTTACCCGCTATATTTTTTGAAAGAACAGCTATTTCAGTTTGTCGAGCTTCATTAAAAGCATCTAAAATAGATTTAAACGTACCTAAGGCCACCGTTACAGGATCTTCTTTATAAGCATTTTCATCAATTTGTTTTATTAAATCTTTAAATTGGTCTCTGGCAATTTCTCTTAAATATTTTGAATTAAAATAGTCGGAGATAGCATTCTTATAATACTCAAACTTAAAGAAGTATTTTAGTGTATCATAAACATCAATAGTTGAAACTGTATCACCATCTTTGAAAATAAATTGAGAAAGAGTCCATTGGGGCTCAACAACATAGCCCAGTTCTAATTTTATAGCCCGTTCCAGCAAGTGATTAAACCTTTGTAAATCAAAAACTGAATTTTGCTGAAGCTTATCAAAAATTTTGTCAATGAGCATACGAACTTCTGGTTGATCATAATCAAATCTATCGGATTCAAATTTCTTTTCTTCCTCACGCAGATTTATCTCAATTTCCTGGTTAAAGAAGTGCATAATTGATTCAGGCAGGTTCAATGTTTGCAGATAGGCCAATGGAATAATGGTCATTTTCTCATCTTTTAAAACTATTTCTTTAATTCTTGTGGTAAAAATTTCTATGGTTTCGTCTAACATTGAATTACTCCTTTACTCCTTTTTAACGGGTTGCTAATTTACTTTTTTCATCTCATTGATACAAATTCACAATAAAATTATTATTAGGGCAGAGTTTTTAGCCATAATTTCCGGGAACGGGGGCCATCAAATTCACAGAAATATACTGACTGCCATGTTCCCAACTTTAATTGCCCCTTCTCAACTATTATTTGTGAAGAATTCCCAAATAAAGATGTTTTAATATGCGCCGCAGAATTTCCTTCGCTGTGATGGTAACCATCTTCAAAAGGTACAATTTTATTTGTTTCATATAACATATCTCGTTTTACATCCGGATCAGCCCCTTCATTAATCGTAATTCCGGCTGTGGTGTGAGGAACAAATAAAGTTACAATCCCGTCTTTGAAATTAATTTTATCCAGCTCGCTTTGCACGGTTCTCGTTATATCAAGCATTTCCGTGCGCGCGTTTGTTTTGATAGCTACTTTTTCCATTGTTAAATGTATCCTATGTTTTTAGTTTTTTCTTTTTGGCCGCGGGAAAAAGAACATTATTTAAGATTATCCTGTAGCCGGGAGAATTCCTATGCAAATCCAGATCTGTTGGCGGATCTCCAACCCTATGTGTATAATCTTCCGGATCATGTCCGCCATAAAAGGTAAATGTTCCTTTTCCCAAATTACCATGTATATATTTTATCTCGTTGCTCTCTTCAATTTTTCCCATGATAGTTATATGGCTCTTTAACAACTCTTCCCTAAACATTGTTGTTTGACCCATAAATCCCTTAACAACATTTACATGATTTTGTGTGAGCATGGTTGGCACCGGATCATATTTTGCTGAAAATTCGAACAGTGTAAAATAGTCACTTTCCGGATCACGTAAACGGGGCATATTGCTGGGTGGAATGTCAATATTTGAATACTCGTAAATGGAAGGATCGGTTATTAATTTGAAGTTATGAAAGGCAAAAGATTTGCTATAGTCCAATTTTTTTGCGTAATCGGGATCAACTGGATCACCATCAAAAATAGATTCCACAATGTCAGTTTCTTCAGCGGCAAGAGCAATATCCAGCGCATCTGTTGCCGAACACATTGCAAAAATGAAACCTCCGCTTTCCACATATTTCTTAATTTCCTGCGCTACAGCCCTTTTCTCTTTTGACACTTTTAAGAAGCCTAATTTGCTTGCCAGATCTTCGGATTCAATTTGCTGTTTTATATACCAGGTCTCATTTCTGAAACGGGCCCAAAATTTTCCATACTGACCGGTAAAATCCTCATGATGCAGATGAAGCCAGTCATATTTTTCCAGTTTTCCGGCAAGAACTTCAGTATCATATATAATATCATATTCGATTTCGGAATAAGTCATTGCAAGAGTAACAGCATCATCCCATGGCAGATAACCTGGGGGAGAATAAACCGCGATTTTAGGGGCTTTTTCAAGTAGTACTTTTTCCATATTGTTTTCTTCAACTTCAGCGTAAATCTGGTTTACATATTCACTATTTGCTTCTTCGAAAGTAACGCCGCGTAATTGCATTTCTTTTTTATATTTTTCAACATTGCTGAATAAAAAGGAACCGCCACGGAAGTTAAGCAGCCATTCAACATTCATATTTTGTTTTAAAACCCAATATGCGATTCCGTAAGCCTTAATATGGTTTTTCTGATTTATATCCATTGGAACCAATAAATACTGGGCCCAGGATATGTTGATTGTAATAAAAAAAATGATAAAAACTTTATACGACTTCATAAAAATCAATTAAGGTTTTCTTTAATTTGAGCACTAATTTGACGGGCGTAACTTCTTGCTGATTCACTGTAAAGACTTGTAGGAAAACGCACTAATATTTCCTCATATAAAGTGAGGGCATTACTCAGATCTTTTTCTTTTCTATAACTGTTGGCTAATAAGAAATATACATGGTCAATTTGTTCTTCATCAGGATAATTTTCAATTAATTGTAAGAGGAGTGTTTTTGCTTCAACTTCTTTATTGAGTTGAATGTATATTTGAGCAGCATTAATTCCAGCATAATAACTTGTTATGCTTCGAGTATTAAATATTTCTTGGAATTTTCCTGCTGCTTCTGAATATTTTTTTTGCCTTTTGAAGAGATTGGCCCGAGTGTATTCTGCATAAGCTGAACTGTCTGAAGAAAAAACATCAATTTCAAAAATTCTGTCCATAACATTATTCGCTAAAGTATCCTTCATGCCAATTTGTGAAAGAAGCGTTATATATTTCTCTTTTGCCATTGAAAACTGCCCATTATAGTAATCAAGTTCTGCTATGTTAAAACTGGCGTTAAATTTATAGTTTTTTGAACTAACCATTTTGTATTGTTCGAGTGCACTATTGAGCTGATTCTTTAATATATGTATATCCGCGATTTTAAAATAAATTCTATCTGCATTACTCTTGCTAATTGCACTGATTTTTATTTGCTTATAGTAGCTTAATGAGCTGTCCAGATCATTAAAATGTGTTTTTTGAATATCCCCCAGCAATTCAGCAGCAAGATATTTTTGTGCGGTTTTCTTCTCAATAAGATTTTGAAGCAGCGTTTGAGCTTTTTTCACACTCTTATTAGCCCGGTTCTGTCTTCCAGATTTAAATTGCCTTATGCCTAATTGATAATAGGCATCAGCCAATTTTATTTCTATATTTGGAATAGATTTAGCGGGATTATGACTTAAAATATATTCATAAGCCTTAATTACATAATTATAGGCCTTATCTTTATCAGCCTCTTTTGCAAAACGGTCCAGATAAACAAAATTATTATTCTTTGCAGTCCCATCGATTTCAAGGATGATCTTCAAAGCATTGTCATAATCTTTTTTTCTTATATATAAATTTGAAAGAAGCTCTTTTAAATCCGGATCATTTTCTTTATTAAAGTCTTCAATAGCGCTAATAATCCTGTCAGCGGCATTATCATCCTTGGCCATGTTAATAAGTTGGGACCGAACGTGACCGCCTCTTTTTTTAAATTTTCGGTAATATTCTAGTAAATAGAAGGTAGCATTCTCATAGTCCAGCTGAACACGATATAAATTTCCAATATCCAGATTTAAAGTCTGCTGGTTTTTTACTTTAACAAGACCTTCTTTGTAGACTTCGATAGCTTCATTTAAAAGCCTGGCATTAGTCATAGCCTGGGCAACTCTGCGGTAACGCAATACATCAGCGGGTTCAAATGAATATACTTTTTCCCAAGTTTCCATTGCTAATCTGAATTGCTCGTTTATGTGATAAGATGTACCTAAATCTATTTGATAGTTATAAGATTTTGGAAAAAGTATTGTTGCTTCCTGCAGCAATGAGATGCGCTCGTCTATATAATTCAATTCTCGCAGGCACTGATTTAGTCCATTTATAATCTTTACAGACTTATCGCCACCACTATAACGCTTTTTATATAACTGTAAAGCTGATTCATAATCTCCTGTGCGGGTGAATTGTTCTGCAAGTTTTAGTTCAATTGCACTTTGTTGAGCAAAACATGGGGAGAGAATTAGAAAAAGAAAAAGAACTATTTTAATTTGGCGCAAAACTGGGTAGTATTTCATCGCAAACCAACATTCCTTTTCTAGTTAGTTTAAAGTGCTGATTTTCAATTTTTGCAAATCCATTATTGAGCAGCTCTTTATTTATATTGCCATATTTTTTTATAAATGATTCATTATGAAAATTTTTAAAGTCCTTAAGGTTAACTCCCTGAAAAGTGCGCAATGATAACATAATATTCTCAAAAATTAAAGTCTCATTTTCCAGGTTCTCTATAAAGTCAATGATACTTTTATTTTGTTTTATATAAGAAATATATTTACTTAAAGAGCGAACATTGCTCCATCTTTTTTTACCCCAATATGAATGGGCTGATGGGCCGAAGCTTAGATAGTTCGTATGGTTCCAGTATTTATAGTTGTGTCGTGAATATTTGTTTTCAGATATAGCATAACTGGAAACCTCATATGGTAAATAATTTTTTTTCTCAAACGTATCAAGGGTCTGAAGATAAAAATCTGTCTCTTCTTTAGAACTTATTTTTGTTAGCTGTCCCCTCAAAAGTTTTTTATAAAATGGAGTTCCCTCTTCATAAATCAGGTTATATGCAGAAACATGTTCCGGTTCTAAATCAAGACCTGTTTGCAGTGAATCTATCCAAGTTGTTATTGTTTGATTAGGCAATGCATAGATTAAATCTATAGAAATATTTTCCACCCCTGCCTTTCGAGCATAATCAAAAGTTTGAAGTGCCTGTTCACTATTATGAATACGGCCTAATATTTTCAGCTCATCATCGTTAAAGCTTTGGATACCAATGCTTAATCGGTTAATTCCGATGCTTTTATAAAACGACAATTTTTGTTGATCAATTGTTCCCGGATTCACTTCAATTGTAATTTCACAATCTTCAGAAATTGAATAATTTTTATACAAAGTCGAAAAGATTTCCCCTATTTCCTTCCTGGTTAATAATGAAGGAGTTCCTCCTCCCAGGTAAATAGTATCGTATACTACCGAGGTAAATGGTTCTGTTTTATAAAAGCTAATTTCTTTTAGAAGAGCAGATATAAAAGTTGGACGCAGGGTGTTATCGGTTATTGAATAAAAATCACAATAGCCACATTTGGTATCACAAAAAGGAATGTGTAGATATAAACCTGGTCTGCTTGAAATGTTTTTCATAATACTCTTTCAGAGGAATATTATCTGATGACTGTTCCCATTCGATCTAAACGAACCATTTTATACCACCTGGTCCAAGGAATATTCCATCCAATGGATAAGTAAATCATTAAAGCCTGGCCATGGATATTTTCACGCGGGACATATCCCCAAAAACGACTATCCTGGCTATTATCCCTATTGTCTCCCATTGCCCAATACATATCTTTCGGCAGTTTTAAAGGACCATAATTATCTCGACTGCCTTTTCGTTCAAAAAAGCTTGAGTTAAAACTTTTTGGATACACTCTTCCATCGATAAACTGCATACCCGGTGGTTTTGGAAATAAAAGACTATCAACAAAAACTTCTTTATTCACTATTTCGATAGTTTGACCTGGAATGGCAATGCATCTTTTTATATAATCAAGCCATTCATCTTCAGGATATCGAAAAATGATAATATCATAGGGTTCTGGTTCTTTCAGAGATGGGAAACGATAAACCCAGGGCATCTTGAAACCAATTCTTGTCCATGGTATGCCGACCCAATCTGGGGTGGTAGATCCGTAAACAAACTTATTAACAAGAAGAAAATCGCCAATTAATAATGTTTTTTCCATTGATCCGGTAGGAATTGTATAAGCCTGAATTACAAATTGTCTTATAATAAGTGCAGCAATTATTGCTACAAATAGACCTTCCATAAATTCCTTAAAACGTTTTTCTGATTTTTCACTAGGTTGGCTCAAAAATTTCTCCTTTAAATACTATTATTCGCTACTATCCATAGATAATACAGCCAAGAAAGCTTCTTGCGGAATTTCAACTCTTCCGACCTGCTTCATACGCTTTTTGCCTTCCTTTTGTTTCTCAAGCAGTTTACGTTTGCGGCTGATATCACCACCATAACATTTAGCTGTTACATTTTTCCGCAATGCCTTTACTGTATCGCGGGAAATTATTTTCTGCCCTATTGCCCCCTGGATTATAACTTCAAACATTTGCCGTGGGATTAAACTCTTTAAGTGTCGGCATAATTTTCTACCCCATTCATATGCTTTATCTCTATGAACTATAGTTGAGAGAGCATCCAAAGGTTCACCATTGATTAAAATATCCAACTTGACCAAGTCAGATCTTTTATAATCTTCAAACTCATAATCCAGTGAGGCATATCCTTTTGTGTAGGATTTTAACTTATCATAAAATTCGAAAATGACTTCTGAAAGGGGAAATTGAAATGTTAAATCTGCCCGATTTGAATCCAGGTAGGACGTGTTTTCAAAAATAGCTCTTTTTTCCTGTCCGAGCCTCATTATATTCCCTATATATTCAGGTGGTGTTAATATTTGAGATCGTACATAAGGCTCTTCCATATAATCTATTAAACCAGCATTTGGCAGATCAGCCGGATTATCAATTTCTAAAATATCACCATTTGTAAGAAATATCTTATAAACAACATTTGGGACTGTATTTATAATCGTAAGATCGTACTCTCTTTCTAATCTCTCCTGAACAATTTCCATGTGCAAAAGACCCAAAAATCCGCATCGAAAGCCAAAGCCTAAAGCTTTGGAAGTTTCGGGGACATATACTAATGCCGAATCATTAAGTGCAAGTTTATCCAAAGCATCACGCAGGTCTTCAAAATATTCACTTTCAATTGGGTAAATCCCCGAGTAAACCATTGGTTTAACTTCCTTGTAACCAGCCAACGGTTCCGGATGAGGATTTTTTGATAATGTTATGGTGTCGCCCACTTTTGTATCACGCACGTTTTTAGCTCCGGAAATTAAATATCCAACTTCACCGGCTTTGAGTTCTTTTACAGGTTCACGTGTTAAACGTAAAACACCAATTTCATCTGCTCCATGCTCAAGTTTATTGCTGAAAAATTTTACAATATCATTTTTCTTTAAAGTGCCATTAAATATGCGAATAAAAGTTATTGCACCACGGTAGCTGTCAAAAAGAGAATCGAATACTAATGCCTGTAGTTTTTCATCCGGATCACCTTTTGGGGCTGGAATCTCCCGAACTATTGATTCTAAGATATCTGTAATTCCTGTTCCCGTTTTAGCGCTTGTTAAAATAATATCTTTTTCATTACACCCAATAAGCTCTATTATCTGATGGGTTACGTTTTCAACTTCTGCACTTGGCAGATCAACCTTATTTATGACTGGAATAATTGCCAAATCATTTTCGATAGCCATGTATAAATTGCTTATTGTTTGGGCTTCGACGCCTTGAGCAGCATCAACAACGAGCAGCGCACCTTCGCAGGCTGCCAGGCTTCTGGATACCTCATAGCTAAAATCCACATGCCCCGGTGTATCAATTAAGTTAAAAATGTATTCATTTTTATCTATTCCCTTGTAATTCATACGTATGGCATGCGATTTAATGGTAATCCCACGTTCCCGCTCCAAGTCCATACTGTCTAGAACCTGTGCTTTTAAATCTCTTTTAGAGATTGTATTGGTTTCTTCAAGAAGGCGGTCGGCCAGTGTTGATTTACCGTGATCAATGTGTGCAATAATACAGAAATTGCGAATATATTCGAGGTACACGTTTCCCTTGTTGCAATTTAAATAGAGCCGTTGAAATTAATCATAGTGCCTGATAAAATCAACCTGAGAAATATTTCAGATACTGGGACACGCAATCAAAATTTTTCAAGTTAATTTCAAACCATGTAATTTTTGAAATTCCAATGGTTTCAATAATTAACTATCATTTAAGAAGGCTTTTTTGCTGCCGATTCTTTTCACTTGTGCTTTGACCGGCAACAAATTAAATTAGCGGCACTTAAAGAAAGTATGAATTTATTAGAATTTAGAAAAAAATGAAAAAAATCAGTTACGAGCGAAAGCTTGAAATTATAAAAGAGAGCGAAAATGTGCCCAAACATATTGGTATCATTATGGATGGTAATGGGCGATGGGCTAAATCACATGGTCTCCCAAGAGTGGCAGGTCATAATAAGGGAGTTGACTCAGTAGAAGCTGTTGTTGAGGGATGCTCGGAGATGGGAGTAAATAATCTAACCATTTACACTTTTTCAGAAGAAAACTGGAAACGTCCGGCATGGGAAGTTTCAGCTTTGATGCAGTTATTGGTTAAAACAATAAATAAAAAGGTCAAGCGTCTTATTAAACAAAATGTGCAGATTCGTACTATTGGGCATTTAAATAAATTGCCAGAAAAAGCGCAAAGAAGTATGATCTCCGCAATTCAAAAGACCAAACGTAATACCGGATTAATACTCAATGTAGCTCTAAGCTATGGCGGAAGACAGGAGCTTGTTGACGCTTTTAAAAAACTAGCTAGCCTTGTAAAGGTTGGTGAATTAAACCTGGAAGATATCAATGATAATACGATTTCACATGAGCTTGACACAAAAGGTCAGCCTGATCCTGATTTAATAATTCGCACTGGAGGAGAAAATCGTATTAGTAACTTTTTACTATGGCAGATAGCTTATTCTGAAATTTATATAACAAAAACCCCTTGGCCCGAATTTTCAAAACCACAGTTAGTTGATGCTATTTGGGATTACCTTAACCGTGAACGCAGGTTTGGAAAAATTAGCGAACAATTACAATTTTAAGATTACCTTCAATATCTATAATGCCAGAAAATAAAAATAGAGAGTTGATTAAACATTACTCTCTTTCCTTTAAATTGTTTTTCCAAGCATTTTGGAAAACAATATTAGCTTGGATAGTGTTAGTCACATTTGTAATTATTGCTATTCATTACCATGTCGACAAGGCCGTTATTGGAGGGTCAGTTGTAATTTTTGGTATCATTTCGCAGGCATTTATAGGTCTGATAAATATAATTGGTTTAGTACCACTTGTCGGTCCCATTATTGCAAAAGTATTAGCCCTGCCTCTATTTTGGCTAATTAATGCGCTTGGTTATTTTGTGTCAATTCTTGCTATTAAAAAAGGTTACAGCAAGGATGTTGTAAATTACAGAATATTAACAGTTGTTCTGCTTGTTGGCATTGTTATCGGATTCATCCTCGGCAAACTTCTATAATCTCCTTTTAATATCTAGATGATTTCCTACTCTCAAACTGAAATTGAACTCTTTGAATTGCAAGAGTACGCAATAAAACTAGGGCTTGAAAATATTAGATTACTTTCTGAAAAATTCGGCGATCCTCAGAATACTTATCCAACAATTCACATAGCCGGGACAAATGGCAAAGGATCAACAGCTTTCTACATTTCAAAAATTTTACAAACGAGCGGGTTAAAAGTTGGATTGTTTACAAGCCCTCATTTAGTAGATTTCCGTGAGAGAATCAGGGTCAATGACCAGCTTATTGAAGAGGAGTATATTGGTGAATTTTGGGTTAAAGTAAAAGAAATTGTGCACACATTAAAAGCTACATTTTTTGATACCACAACTCTTATGGCTTTTAAATATTTTGAATCTAAAAAAGTTGATATAGCAATAATTGAAACAGGTCTAGGTGGTAGATTAGATTCAACAAATATAATAAAACCAGAAATTGCGGTAATTACTCAAATAGGATTTGATCACCAAAAACAACTTGGAAAAACTTTAAAAGAAATAGCAACAGAAAAAGCAGGTATTATTAAAGAAAATTCTGATGTCATTGTAGCTAAGCAGAGGAAGGATGTTTTAAAAATTTTTAAGTCAAAAACTAAAATATCAAATAATTTCTGCTATTTACCTGAATATTTCAAAACCACAGTAATTGATTTAAATCTTGATGGGTTAAAGTTCGAAATTGAAAACATTAGATCTCAAGAAAAAATGGTCTTATATACACCTATACCAGTTGAATACCAGGCTGCCAATATTGCACTGGCCTTATTAGTATCTTTTAGATATGCGAAAAAAAAACGGTTAACTTTAAACATGGACACCATTAAAAAACAAATTTCAGAATCGTTATGGCCTGGACGTTTGCAGCTTATACAAAAAAATCCAAATATATTTTTTGATGTTAGCCACAACCTTGATGGAATTAAATCTACAATAACATCACTTTATCAAATTTTTAAATCCATTAAAGACAAATTTGCTGCTAGGAATAGTCAATGATAAAGATGCCTCAACAATAGCCAAATTTCTTTCAGGCAAGTTTAGGCACGTTATCGTCTCTGAGCCAACTACTAAGCGAAAACAAGATGGTGCAGAGTTAATTAGACATTTTAAATATGAGGGGCAAAAAGCAGAATTTGTAAAGGACGTAAAATCCGCTTACAATATTTCTTTAAATATTTTAAGCAAAAATGATTCTCTGATTGTGTTAGGAAGTCATTATTTAGTGGGTGCAATTATGAAAAAATCAAAGTAGTTGACATAGCCTATTATCTAAATTAAATTAACACAGTTTTAATAAGAAGCATATCCCGTTCAAATTCCCCAGAATTATAGACAAAATAAAAACGACTAAACAATACTACACCATTTCTATCTTAATATTTAATAACCTGAAAGGTCCATCATGTTGGATATTGAAACCCTAAAAGAAAAAAAGATAACCGAATTAACCGAAATAGCTGATAAGCTAAAAGTATCAGGGGTTTCCGGGTTAAAAAAGCAGGAACTTATATTCAGGATACTTGAAGAACAAACTGCGCAGGAAGGATTAATCTTTTCCAAGGGTGTCTTAGAAATACTGCCGGATGGTTATGGTTTTTTGAGGTCACAGAATTACAGCTATCTGCCAGGACCGGATGATATATATATATCACCTTCTCAAATAAAAAGATTCGGCTTAAGAACAGGTGATACAGTAACAGGTCAGATTCGTCCTCCAAAGGATAATGAACGCTTTTTTGCCCTGCTTAGAGTTGAAGCCGTTAATTTTGAAACACCTGAAAAGGCACGGCAAAGAAAATTTTTCGATACACTTACGCCACTTTATCCAAATCAAAGATTAGATCTTGAAACGGCACATAATGACTACTCCATGCGCATAATGAACCTCCTAGATCCAATTGGAAAAGGGCAACGGGGATTGATAGTGGCGCAACCTCGAACAGGTAAAACAGTCTTATTGCAGAAAATAGCAAATTCAATCACTAAGAATCATCCTGAGGTTGAACTTATGGTACTTTTAATTGATGAGCGACCTGAAGAGGTTACAGACATGGAACGTTCAGTGGATGCAGAGGTAGTTAGTTCGACATTTGATGAACCTGCTGAACGACATGTACAAGTTGCTGAGATGGTTTTAGAAAAAGCAAAAAGACTTGTAGAGTATAATAAAGATGTTGTAATCCTTCTTGACAGTATTACCCGTTTAGCGAGGGCTCATAATACAGTTGTTCCTCACAGCGGCAAGATTTTATCGGGTGGGGTTGATTCAAATGCCTTACAAAAGCCAAAAAGATTTTTTGGCAGTGCCAGAAATATAGAAGAGGGTGGCAGTTTAACAATTATGGCAACAGCTCTTATTGATACCGGTTCAAGAATGGACGAAGTTATTTTTGAAGAATTTAAAGGCACTGGTAATATGGAACTTGTTCTTGATAGACGTTTATCTGATCGCAGAATTTTTCCATCAATTGATATCAACAAATCTGGAACTCGAAAAGAAGAATTACTTCTTACCCGCGAGGAATTATCCAGGATTTGGATTTTACGCAAATTGTTAAACGAAATGAATATTGTTGAAGGTATGGAATTTTTACTTGATAAAATTCGTGAAACTAAAAGCAACAAAGACTTTTTGCGTTCTATGAGTTCATAACATTATCAATTTAGAATTTTAAATCTTGAAATTCAAAAAGAGAAGCCTTATATTTGTTGGCTTTTCACTTTTGGAGGAATAAATGAAAGACGGAATACATCCTGATTATCAATTTGTGGTCTATAAAGACACTTCTGCTGATTTCGCATTTTTAACTCGTTCAACTGCTAAATCTAAAGAAACTATAAAATGGGAAGACGGAAAAGAATATCCATTAATTAAAGTAGAGCTTTCGAGTGCATCTCATCCATTTTTTACTGGCAAGCAGAAACTTGTTGATACAGCAGGTAGAGTTGAGAAATTCATGAAAAAATACAATCGTAAATAAGCTATCTATTTTTATATAATTCTAACGGAATGATAGGTACTATCATTCCGTTTTTTTTTAGGCGTTGTAGGTTGTGAAATGAAAAACAAAATCTTGAGTCTTGAACAAAGATTAATCCATTTGAATGGCGAACTATCAAATCCCGGGATACATTTAGATCAAGAAAAATTTAGAAAATTATCTCAAGAGCATAGTGACATATCAAAAATAATGGAAGTTGGAAGTCCTTATTTAAAGGCTCATAATAATTTTATGGGGAATAAGGAAATAATAGAATCTGGAGACGATGCAGAACTTGTTGAATTAGCAGAATTAGAACAAGATGATTTAAAAGATCAAATTCAAAAATTTGAAGAAGAATTAAAACTTCTTTTAATACCAAAGCATCCTGATGATCAGAAGAACGCGATAATGGAAATTAGAGCGGGTGCAGGTGGCGATGAGGCGGCGATTTTTGTTGGTGATTTATTTAGGCTTTACTCTAAATACTGTGAAACATGTGACCTTAAAACAGATACACTTAACTCTAATCCTTCTGAGAGAGGGGGATTTAAAGAGATAATTTTTTCTGTGGAGGGGAAAAATGCTTACGGTCAATTGAAATTTGAAAGCGGTGTGCATCGCGTACAGAGAGTACCTGACACTGAAACCCAGGGCCGTGTTCATACTTCCGCTGTTTCAATTGTTGTGTTGCCTGAAGCAGAGGAAGTTGATGTTCAAATTGATCCAAATGAAATTCGAATTGATGTTTATAGATCTAGCGGTCCAGGTGGGCAAAGTGTAAACACTACTGATTCGGCAGTTAGAATTTCCCATATCCCTACTGGCATTGTTGTAAGCTGCCAAGATGAAAAATCCCAATTAAAAAATAAAAATAAAGCCCTTAAAGTTTTAAGAACTCGACTTTTAGATCAAGCTCTATCTGAACAACAAAGTTCGGTTGCTAAACAAAGAAAATCTATGGTTGGTAGTGGAGATAGAAGTTCAAAGATAAGAACCTATAATTTCTCGCAAGGCCGAGTAACAGACCACAGAATAAATTTAACTCTCTATAAACTAGATAAGGTTCTTGAAGGAGATATCCTTGAACTTATTGAGGGTCTGCAACTTGCTGAGAGAACAGCACAATTAGAATACTCTGATTAAGAAGAATATTTACAAGTACTTCAGCTACCTTATAACCTTTTCACTGTTTAAAATACAATAATTTAGAATATATATAAATCTACTGAAATGTTACGTTTATGCACTTCATTTAATTGCATTTTGCAAATTCATTTGTATATTTCATATACACGAAACTAAAAAATAGTTAACACATTAGGAAAATTAACCATTAATGGACTCAGGGGAGCTGAGGATGGGTCTATGAATTGGTGCGTAAACTCGTTATTTACTATTGTTAATGCAAAATTAGTTTTACAATCTGGTAAATAACATCTTCACGTAACATTTCTCCATCTGGCCCTCACTTTATCAAGAATTTAAGATAATTATAATCACATAATTAAACATCAAATGGGGGATATATATCATGAAGAAATTAACAGCATTTATTTTAACCGCAATTTTTACAGTTTCTGTTGCATTGGCAATTATTAACACCACTTTTTCAGAAGCAAACACAGATTTTAGTCCACGTTATGCCTCTATAACCGTTGATGTGCCTAATGGAAAACAGACCCCACCAGACACAGGAAATGATGATAACCCCGATACTGGGGACAAACAATAAATTTATAATTATTAAAATCAGTTTGTATTTATTATAATTTTTTTTATTTTAAGTCTCGGTTAAATTTAACCGAGGCTTTTTTTCTCCAATTATTAACCCCCCAAACAGAAGGGAGATACATCATGTCCAAAGGCACAGTAAACAAGGCCATTTTATTAGGTAGACTGGGTAAAGATCCAGAAATGCGCTATGCACCAAGCGGAACAGCCATAGCTACTTTTTCTATCGCAACCAACCACCGGCAAAAATCTGAAGGTGAGTGGATAGAAAAAACGGAGTGGCATAATATTCTTGGATTTGGCAAAACTGCTGAATTTATGGGTGAATATTTAAAAAAAGGGAAACAGGTATTTATTGAAGGCCGCCTGCAAACCTCAAGCTGGGAGGACCAGCAAGGGCAAAAAAAATACAAAACAGAAATATTAGTAAATGAAGTTCAATTAGTAGGTGGAAAAAATAGTGGAGATTTTAATTCGCCTGTAACGGCAGAGTCCAACTCTGAAGCACCAGAAAAGAAAGCACCCGAATCTGCGTCTGAGGAGGAAGATGATCTTCCATTTTAAGCATGATTAAAATTGAATATTGAAATATCAAAACTAATAGAAGAGGCCATTAAAGCAGCGCTTAATGCACAAGCAAAATTTTCCGGTTTTCCAGTTGGGGCAGTTTTGCTGTCAAACAAAAATATAATTTATCATGGGTGCAATGTTGAAAGCAGTTCCTATGGTTTAAGTATTTGTGCAGAACGCGTTGCTTTATTTAAGGCCTTATCTGAAGCGGACACATCTTTTCAATCCATTACCATTTTCGCCCCAAAAGCAGAGTATTGCCCACCTTGCGGCGCATGTCGGCAGTTATTATACGATTACGCTCCAAATATCACAGTTCTCCTAACTAACGGAAAAGAGTATAAATCCTTTACACTCAAAGATTTGCTTCCCGAAGCGTTTGATCAAAGTCAGCTAAAATAATTTTATGGAAAAGGGAATTCTAATTGGAATTGGTGGAGCATCTGGGTCTGGAAAAACTTTAATCGCAAAAACAATCATCGAATCAATTGGTTCTGATAAAGTTATCCTTGTTCAGGAAGATTCATATTACTCAGATTTAGCTCACCTATCTTTTGAAGAAAGGGCTATTACAAATTTTGATCATCCAAATGCGTTTGACCATGATTTTTTATTAGAACAGTTAATATTACTCTTAAAGGGTGAAAGCATTAATCAACCGATTTATGACTTTACCAACCATACCCGTAGGAAAGAAACGAAACTTGTAACTGCTAAAAAAGTAATCATACTAGAAGGAATTTTAGTTTTAAATGAGCCTAAAATCAGAGAGTTAATGGATATTTGTGCTTTTGTTGATACAATGCCTGATATTTGTTTCATAAGAAGACTAAAGCGCGATATTGAAGAGCGTTCTCGTGATTTAAAATCTGTTATCGATCAATATATGAGAACTGTTCGTCCTATGTATTTTCAATTCATTGAACCTTCCAAACGCTATGCTGATATCATCATTCCGCGAGGAGGCAAAAACAAGGTTGCGATAGATATTTTAACTTCAAAGATAAATGATATTCTTCAAAAAGGTAAGGACACCTGAAATAATGAATATTTTAAAACAGCATACCGGGTGGATAGAAGTTATTTGTGGTAGCATGTTTAGTGGCAAAACTGAAGAACTCATAAGACGCATGCGCAGGGCAATGATAGCTAGGCAAAAAATTGAACTATTCAAACCAGAAATCGATAAGCGTTATAGTGCGAAAGAAATTGTCTCTCATGATATGCAGAAAGTTCCATCTCATACAATTAAGTCACCCAAAAAAATATTGCAGCTTTCGCTTGAAGCACAGGTCATAGGAATCGATGAAGCACAATTTTTTGACAAGTCGCTTGTGCACGTATGCCAAAAGTTAGCTAATATGGGAAAACGTGTTATCATTGCCGGTTTGGATCAGGATTATAAAGGTATCCCGTTCGATCCGATTCCTGAATTATTAGCAGTGGCAGAATATATTACTAAAACTCACGCAATATGTGTAATTTGTGGCAATCCTGCGAACCATACTCAACGAACATCAAAAGATACAACCAAAGTCGTTGTTGGTGCGGGCGAAGTTTATGAAGCACGTTGCAGAAATTGTTTTGAACCACCTAAAGTAGAATTTAGGAAAAAATATGATTACTGATATAATATTTGGTTTAATCGGGCTATTTATTCTTGTCTGCAATTGCTTTTTTATTTTCCAATGATAGAAAAGCAATGTTAAATTGGAGACAGGTTTATGTCGGTATTGGGATGCAGATTGTATTTGCAATTTTTGTTATTCTAACTCCATGGGGTACCTCTGTTTTTGATTTTATTGGAAGCAGTATTTTGTAAAAATAATTGAATTTACTAATGATGGCTCTGTTTTTATTTTCGGAGCATTATCCAATCAAAATGTTTTTGTTGAAGCCTTCCCAGACCATCTTAAGGGACTCGGCGAGTTATGGTTTTCTTTTCGCTTTTCAGGTGTTACCAACAATAATTTTTTTCGCCTCTTTAATGGCCGTAGCTCTACCATTTAGGTTTAATGCAAAAAATAGTTCAGGGTATGGCCTGGGTTATGGCTAAACTACTAAAAATAAGTGGTTCTGAATCTATTTCTGTTGCTGCAAATGTTTTTATTGGCCAAACTGAAGCTCCACTTGTTGTAAGACCCTACGTTGACTCGATGACAAAATCTGAATTGCTTACACTTATGGTAGGTGGAATGGCTACAATTGCCGGAGGTGTGCTAGCAGCATATGTAGGTCTTTTAGGCGGCGGAGATCCACTTAAAGAGATTTACTATGCCAAACATTTATTATCTGCAAGCATCATGGCCGCACCGGCCACGATCATAATTGCAAAAATTTTAATCCCTGAAACAGAAACTTCCCAAACCATGGGTACAGTTAAAGTTACTGTAGAAAAGAATGCCTCAAATGTTGTTGAAGCAGCAGCAACGGGTGCCGCTGATGGTTTAAGTCTTGCCTTAAATGTGGCAGGAATGCTCTTGGCTTTTATTGCGTTAATTGCAATGTTTAATTTTATCATATCCACTGTTTTTACTGACTGGATGGGTTTAATGATTGATGGTAAATCTATTACTCTGGAACTTTTATTGGGATATATTTTAAGCCCTATTGCTTATATTATTGGTGTTCCATGGGCTGATGCTGTAAATGTAGGATCATTAATTGGACAAAAGATTGTGCTAAATGAATTTATCGCATACTTGCAACTATCACAACTTATTCCGACTGGTATTCTAAGTGATAAAGCAGTTCTCATTTCAACATATGCTTTATGTGGTTTTGCTAATTTTTCATCAATCGCTATTCAAATAGGCGGCATTGGCGGAATTGCACCTAAAAGAAAATCTGATATTGCACGCTTTGGCATGAAAGCGGTTCTGGGGGGCTCGTTAGCAACCTTCATGACAGCAACTATTGCTGGTGTGCTTTCCTCTTTTTAAAACATTTAAATAATAACATTATGAAATCATTCCTAAAATATTTACTGGTTTTACTTTCTGGTTTTTTTATTCTTTTCTTAAGCATATTTCTTTTCATAACAGCACTAACAAATACAGATCCTGTTGTAGAAGATAATTCATATCTTTATCTCCCCATTAGCGGAACTTTACCTGAATATATAGCACCAAACCCTTTTGCAGAACTAATGGGTAATTGGACCCTTGATTTAAAAAAAATTAGAGAAAACCTTGAAAAAGCTGCTGTTGACGAAAGAATAAATGGAGTGATTTTAAATCTTGGGTATATAAGAGCAGGCTATGCAAAAATTAATGAGTTACAACACTATATTGAAGAGTACAAAAAAAGCAACAAAAAAATTTACGCCTTTTTAGATTTTGGATCGACTAAGGAATACCTTTTAGCAACCTCTTGTGACTCAATATTTATGCCTGAAAGCGGTAATCTTTTTATCACAGGCCATGGAGCGGGCGTTACTTTTTACAAAGGATTATTTGAAAAAATCGGCATCCAAGCAGACTTTGTTCATGTTGGAGAATTTAAAGATGCGCCTGAAAGCTATACAGAAAGCAAGATGACAAGCTCCCAGAAATTAGTTTTAAATAATATCCTTGATCAATTTTATGAAAATACAATAAATATTATATCTCAAAAAAGAAATTTAGCATCTACTAAAGTGAATTATTTAATTCAAAATATAAGTGGCTTTAACGGCAATGATGCTCTTCAAGAAGGATTAATAGATGCAATATATTACAAAGAGGATGTAGTTGAATTATTAAATTATCAAGACGAAGCGCCAAATTTATTGAGCGCTTACACTTATTCCTCTGTACCAATCAGCTCACTTGGAATAAGGACGAAGTCTAAAATAGCAGTGGTGCATGTTTCAGGTACAATTTCAGCAGGTAACGACGTAAATGATCCTATTTTGGGCAAACTTGCTGGATCCAGTACAATAGTGAAAAACATAAAAAATGCTGCTAACTCTAATAGTACAAAAGCAATTATTTTAAGAATTAACAGCCCTGGTGGCAGTGCAATTGCTTCCGATGAAATCTGGAAAGCTGTTAAAGAAGCTGTAAAAATAAAACCTGTTGTGGCATCAGTATCAGATTATGGAGCTTCAGGAGGATATTATATAGCCATGGCAGCGGATACAATTATTAACAACCCTTTGAGCCTGATTGGATCAATTGGAATTTTTGCAGGAAAGTTTAGTCTTGAAAATCTGTATAAAAAAGTGGGACTTGGTTACGAACTTATACTTCGTGGCAAAAACGCAGCACTTTTCTCTACATATAGTTTATGGAGCAAATCAGAAAGAGCAATAATTCAAAGGTTAATTGATGATTTTTATAAAAATTTTGTTACTAAAGTAGCAGAAAGTAGAAACATGACCTATAAGGAGGTCGATAATATTTCTCAGGGCCGAGTATGGAGTGGGAAACAAGGTGTACAAAATGGATTAAGCGACTCAACAGGTACTTTTTACGATGCTCTTAAATTTGCAAAAAAAATGGCCGGTATAGAGGAAAGTGAGTCCGTTCGATTAAGTTATTATCCCCGCGAAAAGGATTTTATAACAGAATTTTATAATTTGATTTCAATCAACAATAATAAACTTCAATTCTTAAAAGAGAGTAAATCTGTTTTCATTTCTAGATTTCAAAATATGCCATTAACATTAATGCCTTTTGTAATAGAATGGAATTAAAAAATACAAACTGGATTAACATCTCTAATTTTTTAAGTTTTATGCGGATACTATTTGTATTCCCTACAATTTATCTATATTCAATAAATTGTAATGATCTGGTTTTTATTATTGCCTTTTTTGCAATACTATCTGATTATTTTGACGGATATTTTGCCCGTAAACTAAATCAAATAACCGATCTTGGAAAAATTTTAGATCCACTTGCAGATAAAGTACTTATCGGATCAGCAGTTATTTCTTTAACTATCTACCAGGATTTCCCCCTTTGGATAACTCTCGTTATCGTATTGCGCGATGTTTTTATTTTGCTGGGTGCACTGTTTATTTATGACAAACAAAAACATGTTACTCAATCCAATTGGCCAGGTAAAATTACTGTGACAGTAATTGCTGTAACAGTTTTAAGCTTTATGGCAGGCTTGACATTAATTTTTAAATATCTGGTTTTCCTTTCGTTTATTGCAATTTTATTTTCTGCTGCAATGTACGCAAAAATCTTTTTTCAGAAACTGGACAAACAATAAATGTCTAATAATCTTGCAGAAGCTGTTTCATTTATAAAAAATAAAATTAACACAGCACCGAGGTTGGGACTAATTTTGGGCAGTGGGTTGGGTGATTTTGCAGATACCTTTGACAATGCTATCAAAATCCCAACTCATACAATCCCGAATTATCCGCGCTCCACTGTAGATGGTCATAAAGGAAACCTGGTATTTGGAGAATTTAAAAAACAGCCCATAATGGCTGTGCAGGGTCGAACCCATTATTATGAGGGATATCCAATTTCAAAAGTTACCTTCATTGTTGAAATCATGCATAGTCTTGGAATAAAAGCTCTTTTAGTTACCAATGCTGCCGGAAGTACAAATAAGGCAATAAAACCAGGTGATCTCATGCTGATTACCGACCAGGTAAATTTCCTTTTCCAATCTCCTTTGATAGGTGAAAATCATAACTTTACAGATATGTCAAACCCTTATTCTTCAGATTTATCGCTACATGTTGAGAAATTAGCTTTATCAAAAGGAATAAAATTAAAAAAAGGTATTCTATGGACTTCAAGCGGACCGGCTTACGAAACTGCAGCAGAAATTAGAATGATTCAAAAATTTGGAGGCGATGCTGGCAGCATGAGCACAGCACCAGAAGTAATTCAGGCAAATAATTTAGGAATTAAAACCATTGGAGTCTCCTGCATTACAAATTTTGCTACAGGAATTAGCAAAGATAAACTTTCTCACGATGATGTTACACGGACGGCATTAAAAGTAAAAGAAAAGTTTATTTCTCTTGTATCAGCAATTATTACCGATATTTCGATCTAACGTATATTGTTTACACATTTTTTCTTTAACAGTTTTTTAGATTGTAAAACGTTATTTAATAATATTTTATTGATTTCCATATAACAGAAACGTATTATCGATGAATATCACATATTACTTAAAGTGTGATTCTTATCAACGAATATATGCAGCAAACTTTGCTTCTTATGCTTCGGAACAATAACTGGAGGATATTACCATGTTCAAAAATAAGTTTTTCGTTTATACCATCATCATTTTTATGTGGGCACCTTATTTATTTTCGCAGAATGTAAGTATAACTCTTCAAGATAGAGGCTTGGGCACATATCAGGACGTTTTTCTAAGTGATTTAGATTTTCTGAATTTAGGACAGGCAAAAGAGTTATTTGCAATCACTTTGCAAAAATTTACTACTGCCGATATACGAGGTGAAATAACTATTAATTTAATAAAAGACAGTACTCCTCTGGTTACAATTATAACAAATAGATTTATTTTTCCCATTGAAGCCGGGGGGCCTTGGACTTTTACAAACGTTGAGCTTTCGCAGGAAACTTTTAGATTTACTCCTGAAAGTCAACCAATAGAAATAAGTGAAACAAATACTAACGAGGATCAATCTCAAAAATTAATTGATGAATTAAAAGCAACTAATAAAATTCCCTTTGGTGTTTACAGGTTAATTGCAAAATTAAAAGTATTTTCCAATGGTAATGAAATCGAAGAAGTTTCTGCCCAAAGAGAGATCATTATCACTATTACAAATCCTTATATATTAAGTACAATATCTCCAGGAAACAGTCTAAATTCTGGTTTTGTCTACCAATTGTATACTCTGAATCCGGTCTTTCTTTGGAACGGTAATAGCGGCAATTATCAGATTGTGGTATTTAAGAAGCAAAGCGACTTTTCGAGTCCCGAAGATATTTTAAACTCACAGCCGGTTTGGGAATCTGAAAGGACGAGCAGTCTTTTTGCTGAATACCCCGCGAGTGGTGTTTTACCTTTAGAGTACGGGTCAGTTTATGTCTGGCAAGTTAGGTCTTTTATCACCACATCCTCAGGAGAAAATATGATTCAAAGTGAGTTGTGGGAATTTATAGTACTTGATCCAAGTAGCTCAGGAGCAACACAAGAATCAATGGCTAAGCAAGAGTTCGAGAATCTTTTACGGCAGCTTCTAGGCGATAATGCAGAGCCTATTATTAATGAAATCGGAAATTATAAACTATCTATTATTAGAGTAAATGGTGAAATATTATCAATTCCTGAGTTCTATAAAATTTTAGAGAAATATCGTGACCAGGAAAATGAAATCTCTGATATAATTTTAAGAAGCAGCAACTAAGGAGGACGCTCTAATGAAAAATCAAAAATTTTTACTATTTACTCTTTTTATAATGATGTTTAGCTTTTCACTTGTTGTTGCTAAATCTGCAGCGGTAGTTATCAAGACAAAAGGAGAAGTTACAGTTACAAAAGCAAATGGCAAATCCTTAAAAGCCAGACGTGGGACACGCCTTGAAAACGGCGATAAAATTAAAACTGGCAGCAGTGGAAGATTAGCAGTTAAATTTATTGATGATAATAGTCTTTTAAGAATTAGATCAAACTCTTCATGTACCATAAATACAAAAAAAGAAAAGAATTCGGTCGCTAAAAATATTTTTGTCGAAGTTGGAACAATTTTTTCCCGAATTACCAGGGGTCCAAACACATCATTCCGGGTAACGACTCCCACATCCGTTGCTTCTGTTAAAGGCACATCTTACTGGACTATTCAAAAATTCAAAGGTGGAACTCAGTATTTTGGAGATGAAGGGATAATTGAGATTAGCAACGATGCCGGAACTGCCTTAATGAAAGCTGGAGAAACAGGTATTGTCAGTTCTAATAATAGTAAACCGGTAGTGAGAAAGACAAAACCAGGCGAAAGTCCAACTTTGGATAAAGAGGATGCAGCCGATGAGTTTGAATTCGAATTTGAAGATGATTCAGGAAATAAAAAGGTCTTAAAATTTAAAGCTAAAACTACTGAGGAATAATTGGCAATAATTTTCCATGAAGGAGAATCTTATGAGTAAGCGTTCTAATGTTTTATTAATGATTGCCTTTTTTGCACAATATGTATTTGCATCGAGCCCCTCTATTTTCCATAATGAGCTTGAAGCAATTGAAGTTGGTGAAAACGCCTACTTTGAATTTAATATTGCGGGGCTTCATGCAGATATTTATGAAGCAAGATTATTTTACAGGGTTATCGGAAGTTCTGATTTTCAATCACAAAAAATGAGCGAACAAGGTTACATTCTTGCCACAGAAATTGAAACAAGATCGCTAAATGCCGGCAAAATAGAATATTATCTCGCCTTGCAAACTATTAGTGGTGAGATAATAACATATCCTGATGTAAATCCTGAGCAAAATCCAAACACATTTAACCTAGTTGCCTCATCTGGCTCTGTTGTTTTTCAAAATTTGGAACAACTTATAATATTAAGTCCTGAACCAAATGAAGTGATTGCTCAGGATGAATTTCTTTTAGCAATATCAATTCCAAATGAAAACGCCGACGTAGATCATTCAAAGACGCGGCTATTAGTGGATGGAATTAATGTAAGTTCTCTTTTAGAACGCGATGAGAATGTTTATATTTTTGTTCCTGATAATATGAGAACTGGTACACACAATGCTGAGTTTAAAGTCTTCAACTCAAGTGGCGACTTACTTGCAAAGGAAGAATGGTCCTTCAGAATCAGCGGTGGAACAGAGAATGTTGCCCAATTTAATCAATCTACAAATGTTTATTTAGATAACCGCTTCCAAAATATATCTGAAAATTCAAATAACTTTTTCAGAGCTGGTTTTAATTGGAATGCTGCATACAGCGGTTGGGATTTTAAATTAAAGGGAAGTACAAGCACCGATAAAGGATATAGTGGCCAGAGCCCTAATCGCTATGGAGCATATGTTGCTTATAACCTTTCTCCACAGACTCGATTCTATCTTAAAGGAGGGGATTATACCGGAAACTATGACCAACTTTCATTCTGGAACAGACGGGTGTTGGGTCTTGCACTGGGTTTAAACAGCAGTTGGTTTGATCTTGACATCTCGACCGGTCTTACTGCGAATTCTGTAGAGGGGAAAATATTACGTGATATTGTTCAGGATAGTGTTTCGACAAATATTGTTACTCAATCCGGTATATACGATGAATCATTTCTTGCTATAAGACCAGTTTTTAATTTCGGTAAAAATGTTAAATGGGGACTAAATCTAATTAATAGTCGACAAGATCCAAAATCCATAAAGCGCGAAACAGTTTCATTAATTACAGATAGCACAGGGAGACGGCAAACATATAGCAATGCTCCAAATCCACATGAATCGCTTGCCATGGGAACATCACTTAATATGAATTTTGATAATAATAGGATTCGCTTTTCAGGCAGTTTTATGGGAAGCATAGTCAACAACGATGCAACTGATGAAATTAAATTTAAAGAATTTGCTGATTCTCTTGAATTAAAAGGAAGCGAAAGGACTGCGGTTGAAACAGCTGTCAATCTAATTAGCCCTTTCATAACCCTTTCACCTGGCCTGGCTGTTGATCCAAACCTCGCTTTTCAATTTGATACTTATTTAAGTTATTTTAACAACTATCTAAAATTTACTTATAAAAATATTGATGCTGGATACACATCAGCTGGCAATCCTTATTTACAAAGAGGTATCAGAGGTTTTTATATAAATGACAATATTAGATTACTCAATAACCAACTGTTTTTAAACCTCTATTTTAATATTTATGAAGATAATTTGGCACAGAAGGGCAACGAAACCTCTAATAATAATATTGGAGCGAGTGTTTCCTATTTTCCATTGGCAGATTTCCCTGGACTGACTGTTTCTTACGGAACGTTTTCGCGTAAAAATGATTACGATCTGGGTGGAAAACAATATTATCAGCCGGGTGATACCCTGCAAACGACTAATCCGGAGGATAACACTTCACAAACGCTAAATGTATCAAGTAATTACTCATTTCTTACAGGGAATGTCAGAAATACAGCAACTGTTACTGTTTCAAACGCTCTCAGAGATGATAAAATAGAAACATTGTCCATTTCTGCACTTGACAGCACAGAATTAGTTTCTACAAATTCATCTAATTTTACTGTCTTTAGTCTGGCTTTGAGAAACACCTATTCTATTCCTTTAATTACACGATTTGGTTTTTCCCAATCTTCAAGTACTCTTGGAGAAGGCGGAGATAATAAAAGCGAAAATTCAGAAACAAGGATCTACGCCGGGGTAGAATACCTGATTAAAAATTTTGCAAAAGATATGAATTTAAAACCATTTTTTAATTTTGCACTTAATCAATCAGATAGAAGTGACCGCAATAACTACACAGCTGGATTCTATGTAAATTCTAATAATTATGGTAACTTTTCATTTAGATTTGATATGATAGACTTTGGAAGTTCAGTTAATTATACAGACACCATCTTAAGTACTCGTTATGATGTATCGTTTTAAGAAATAACAAAAATTAATTAACCGGGATATGTGTTTACTAAAACTATTCCGGTTTTTATTTTCTTACCAAATTCACTAAGTCGGAACAGTATCATGGCAAAAAAAGAAAAAAAAACATCCGTTTGGGTTGTAATATTTATTAGTTTTATTTCTATACTATTGGCCTATTTTTTGAGTTTTACAAATGCTTTAAATACACTGGAGCTTAAGTTACTCGACATGCGATTTGGTTTAATAGAAGCTGCAAATTTACAAGATAGTCCAATTGTAATTATTAAAATAGATGATCAGTCCGATGAGACGGTTATTGATCGCTGGCCCTGGCCTAGGTCTTATTATGCACAAATTGTTAAGAATCTCAACGATGCCGGAGCCAAAGCAATTGGAATAGATGTTATTCTTGATAAACCTAATCAGAGCAACCCTGAAGGAGATGAAGAGTTAGCGGAGGTTTTAGAGACTTATGACAATGTTGTTTTGGTGGGTAAAATTGTTAGAGATGGAATGCGTAATGAAATAATTGAGCCTTATGAAACATTTACTAGAAATAACTCCTCATGGGGGTTAGTATCTGTTGAAAACGATATTGATGGGTTTTACAGAAGGTATCTAATCGCCACAGAATATGAAGATTCATTATATAATAGTTTCGCTACTGAGCTTTATAAAATTTACACCGATCAAAAAGATTTAAAAATAACTGAGAATGAAGATTCTTATATCTTTAGCGACTCCATGGTGATTCCAAAGTTTTCTGGATCAAGTATGCTAATTAATTTCAGTGGACCGGCCTATTCTTTTCCGAACTATTCATTTGATTATATTGTTGATTCGGAAGATTTCGATTTACGAGAAGATTATGATATCGATTCATTTGATGATCCAGGTATGCCTGAATTTGAGATTCCTCCGGGTATAAAGTATACAGGTCAGTTAAAAGATAAAATAGTTCTAATTGGAGCTACGATGTTTGAGCTTCATGACAACTTTCCCACACCTTATATGACTGTGAAAGATTCTGTCGGGCTTGATAAAAGCATTGAAATGCCTGGTGTTGAGCTTCATGCTAATGCTCTTTTAACAATGTTAAATCGTGATTTCCTTCATCAACCTTCAACTATAGTTGTATTTTTAATAGTATTACTAGCAGTAATTTTAACATTTTTGGTGACCCGTTTTCTGCCCACCCTTTGGTCTTCGATAGTAACAATAGCAATCATAATTGTGTATATATTAATCGCCATTTACTTGTTTACAGAAAATAATTTCGTTTTAGAAATTGTAAATCCTGTTTTAATAATTGCTTTTTCTTATGTTGGCCATACTCTTTTTCATTACCTGCAAACACAGCAAGAAAAGAAAATGCTGCGCGGCGCCTTTGCACACTATGTTCCTGAAACAGTAGTCCAGCAAATAATAAACCATCCGGAAACTCTGCAATTAGGAGGGGAAGAAAGAGAAATAACGGTGATCTTTTCCGACGTGGCAGGATTTACATCTATCTCAGAAAAACTTTCTCCAAAAGAGCTTGTTGTATTGCTAAATGAATATTTAACTGCTATGACAAATATCGTTTTGGAAAATAACGGTATAATTGATAAATATGAAGGTGATGCTATTATGGCTGAATTTGGCATGCCTGTCCCGAGCAAAGATCACCCTCAGGCCGCTTGCCGAACTGCTTTACAAATGCAGAAACGGCTGGCAGAAATGCGTAAGAAATGGAAAGCTGATGGCAGACCTGAGCTCGAAGCACGCGTTGGAATTAATACCGGCGATGTAATTGTCGGAAATATGGGCAGTGAAACCGTTTTTGACTATACAGTTATGGGTGATGCTGTTAACCTTGGTTCCAGGTTAGAAGGCGCAAATAAAATTTACAACACGTTTATCATGATAAGTGAATGGACGAATGAATATGTAAAGGATGAATTTTACACGCGCTCACTGGATTTAATCCGGGTAAAGGGTAAAAATAAACCCGTTGAAGTGTTTGAGCTTATTGAAGAGAAATCAGTAACCCTGCCAGAGAACCATATTAAAATGATAGAGCGCTATAATAGAGGTATTCAGTTTTATCGCAAAAGAGAATGGCGCGAAGCGATAGAGTCGTTTGAAGGAGCTTTAACTGCAAAACCGGACGATCATCCATCCAAGTTATATAGGAAACGCTGTCTTGAATTTAAGATTAATGATCCAGGTCCGGGCTGGGACGGTGTTTTCACTATGACAACAAAATAAATAAAAAGGGGCAATTAAACACTGCCCTTTTTTATAATAATCCCATAAGACCCATCATTCTGCCACTTAGAAGGCGATCTCTTCTATAACTATAAAAATGAATGGAATCTTTAAAAGTACATCTGTTATCAATTTCCATTTGGTCAATAGAAATATTTTTTTCAAGGAGTTGATCGATGATATTCTCTTGAATATTTAACTTAAAGTGGCCGGGACTGTCCTCTTTCAGGTATTTAATTTCAAAAAATGCGGCGGTTTTATTATCGACTTGATAATTATCTTGCTGTATACCCGCTCCTATCGCAATCAATAAATCTTGTGTTAAACTCGCAAATTCATTTCCCATTCTGTTTATGGTTTTTCCCACTATATTTTTTGCTGTTCCCCGCCAGCCAGAATGTACCAGCGCGCATACTCTGTTTTTTTGATCTAGGATAAAAACAGGAAAACAATCAGCAGTTTGAATTGATAGCACTAATCCAGGTATGTTTGTTATTAAAGCATCTGTTTCTTTAATTACACCGGGTGCTGTCACAACAGAAATATTATCAGAATGAATTTGCTGAGCTGCCACTAATTGTGCTTCTTCAATTTTTAGAAAAGAAAAATACTCTTCTCGATTTTTTTTTACCTCAGATCTTTTATCTTTTGTAGATAAGCCAAGATTCAAGGATTCAAATGTACCAGAACTGAAGCCACCTTGTCTTGTAGAAAATGAATGAACAATATTCTGGTTTTTAAATATCTTAAAATAATGAGGGTCGATAGCCATTACTTAATTGGAATGATTTGACCATAGATATACTTTAAAATTCTAGTTGCTTTATTAGTCCCATCTTTATCAATAGCAAAGGATCTATATATGCCCTGGTATGTTTTTAAAGCGAGGATTTTTTCATAAATATTATTGCGGGTAACAGGATCATCGTTATTAAAAATTTGTGAGAAATAATTGAAACTGTCAAAAGCAATAAGTTCATATTTATCCGGAGTAACTGAATACATATTTCTAAAATTGTTGCGGAATTGTCTAAAATCCCAATCTTCCTCGTTCAGATACCCATCTGATACAAAAATGATTCCATTCACATAATTTCGATTCTTTTTCAATTCATCCATATCATACCAATCAGAATTGCCAATTAACTGAGTTTTGAAATTAGAATAGGCAAATTGTGGTGCCAGGAAACTAATATCTGTTCCATATATTGGCATGAACATGCCGTCAAAAGTAATAACCGGAATATCAGCAGAATCAATTTTTGTTTTTGTTTCTTTTAACTCTTCCCTCTCAGCTTCTAAATGAAGTGAATAAAGTGAATCAATTACAAAATCATCCATATCGGGATATTTCGTCTTTAAAGAATCGTCATACTCAAGTTTTAAGCCCACTCGTTTTAATTTACGAAACTGTTTTTTAAAATTTTGATCTTCCGGATAATACCACTCCTGCGCTGCAATAGTCCCCCCTTTTTCAATATGGGAGTCAGCAAACTGATTTGTCATTTCAATGAAATAATCATCGATTGGACTAAAGGTGGCAACGCGCATTAAACCAAGTGAGTCATAAATAAATGTGTGAATTGATTCTGCCATCCTTTCTACCGTGGGAGCTAAGAGAATACAATTATTTGAGATAGATTTAATTTTATCTGAAGTCGCAGTCGGGCTTAAAAGAGTTAATCCTTCATATTCTGCAACTGCTCCGCAAGCAGCGGATATTTCATTTTCCACGGGTCCAAAAACCGCAAGGATTGATGGGTTCGAACTAATCAATTTAATCTGCTGAAGAGCGCTTAACAGATCTGACTTATAATCGTATTTAACTAAAGACAATTTTTCCTGCGCAGAATTATTATAGGTAATTAGAGCAAGTTCTAATCCTTTTAGTAAAGCATTGCCAATGCTTTCATTTACGCCGCTCAATGGCAATAATGCGGCAATTTTTTTTTCTGAGGAAAAATTTCCGGAAATTTGATCAAGTAAAATTTTTATCTTGTGTTTATAATGTACAGAGGTGGCTGACGCAGATAATTGCATTAATTGATTTTTTGCATTAGCAATATTTCCATTTCTATAATCAATACTCAGCAAGTGAAACTGATATGCCTCCTTGGCAGGTTTTAATCTGTTTTGTTGACTTAACTTTTCAAGCGTAAGTCTATTCATTTTATATCGTATAACATCATCAACAAGATTTAATATTTTATTTTTTAAAATTGGATCATTTGTTTGATATGCAGTAGCTAACCAGGTTTTAATAGCAGACTCTAAACTGCCTAGTCTATAATAATTATTGGCTGCTAAATAATTAACATCGTCTATATAATTGCTATTAGGAAATTTTTGTTTAAAATCTTCACATTGTTGCAATGAAGCCTGATAATCGCCCGATTTGTAATTGGATTTTGCCAACATTAATGTGTTAGCTGTTGTTAGAGGACTATTTGGAAGTTTATTGATCATTAGGCTGAAACTTTGCCTGGCCATTTCAAAGTTTCCATTAGAATATTCAGTCAGTCCTTTATTAAATACACCCCATTCTCTAGAAGTTGCATTTTGTGCTGACAAATTTGTAAAAAGTAAAAGAGTAAAAATTATTAATAGTAAAACCTTCATAAAATTTCCTAATAAACTAAATCCCTGATAAAAAAACATTTTTCAAAACTATTGTATAGCTAATTAATTTAAATAAACGCGCCTTATTATTCCACAGTTACACTTTTAGCCAGATTCCTGGGTTGATCCACATCACATCCTCTGAATACTGCTACATGATATGCCAAAAGTTGCAAGGGAATTACGGATAACAAAGGTGTTAAAGGCTTTAATGTCTGTGGTATATAGATTACATGATCAGCATAATGTTGTATTTGATCGTCACCCTGGGTGGCAATACAAATTATTCTTCCGCCACGAGCCCTAACTTCTTCAATATTACTAATAACCTTGTCATAAATTGCATCTTTTGTGGCCAAGAAAACAACCGGCATCTCTTTATCTATCAAAGCAATTGGTCCATGCTTCATTTCCGCTGCCGGATAACCCTCGGCATGGATATAACTAATTTCTTTTAGTTTTAAAGCCCCTTCCAGTGCCACTGGAAAGTTATACCCTCTCCCAAGATAAAGGAAATTTCTCTCCTTGTGATATTTACGTGCAAAGTCACGAATATAGTCATTTTGATCGAGAATTTTTTGCACTTTCTCAGGTATTTTTAACAGTTCATCTACTAAAGATTTACCTTTTTCAGAACTCATGTTTTTCCTGCGAGCGATCATAAGAGTAATTAAAGCTAAAACGGTTACTTGAGATGTGAAGGCTTTTGTGCTTGCAACACCTATTTCGTGACCAGCATGAATATAGACTCCAGCGTCTGTTTCTCTGGTAATTGTGGAGCCAACAGCATTTACAATTCCCAGCACCAAAGCTCCTTTACGTTTCCCCTCTCTTAGGGCTGCCAGAGTATCCGCTGTTTCACCAGATTGAGAAATTGCAATTACAACATCCTTTTCATCAACTATAGGATTTCTATATCTAAATTCAGAAGCATATTCAACTTCAACAGGAATTCTGCAAAACTCTTCAATCAGATATTCACCAATTAGCGCTGCTATCCATGAAGTCCCTGAGGCGGTAAAAACAATTTTCTTTGCCTTTACCAACCTGTCACTAACATTTTCTAGTCCACCAAGCTTTACAATGCCATCCTCTTTTATAATCCGGCCGCGCATGGCGTCCATTATTGTTTTAGGCTGCTCATATATCTCTTTGAGCATAAAATGTTCGAAGCCACCCTTTTCAATTGCTTCCAGTTCCATAGTAATTTTTTCAACTTTTTTTTCAATTTTCTTATTTTGAAGCGTTTTTGTAGTAACACCTTTGGGAGTTATAACAGCCATTTCGCCATCTTCCAGATAAAAAACATCACGTGTATAATTGATTAATGGTGTGACATCCGAAGCAACAAAATACTCATCTTTACCAATCCCAATGACTATTGGACTTCCTTTTCTGGCCACATATATTTTTTCAGGCTCATACGTACTAATTATTGCAAGACCGTAAGTCCCTTTAACCTCATTTAAAGCCTGTCTTATAGCTTTTTCAAAATCTTTTTCATAAAGTTCTTCAATGAGGTGAGCTAGTATTTCTGTATCTGTGTCTGATTCAAATTTATGACCTTTTTCTACCAACATTTTTTTGAGTGAAGAATAGTTTTCAATTATTCCATTATGAATAAGCACGATGTTGCCGGTTCCATCGCTGTGCGGATGGGCATTTATTTGATTCGGTTCCCCATGTGTTGCCCAACGTGTATGGCCAATTCCAATATTTCCTGAAATACTGGTGGTGCTTACGGCATTTTCCAAGTTTATAATTTTTCCAACCTCTTTTATAACATGCACTCCCTGACCGTTCATTACAGCTATACCGGCAGAATCATATCCTCTGTATTCAAGCCTTTTTAAACCATTAATTAATATTTCGGTAGCATCCTGCTTACCTAGATATCCAACAATTCCACACATATACAATTTCTCCTTAAATTATTCCCATTCTATTGTTGCTGGTGGTTTTGAACTTACATCATATACCACTCGGTTTACCCCTTTTACCTCATTAATAATGCGGTTTGAAATCTTGGCTAAAACATCATGGGGCATTTGATACCAATCAGCTGTCATACCATCGGTACTGGTTACAGCCCGTAAGCCAATAACAGCTTCGTACGTTCGTTCATCTCCCATTACGCCAACCGTATTTACCGGCAGGTGCACTGCAAAGGCCTGCCATATTTGGTTATATATTTTAGCATTATGCAGTTCCTCAATATAGATGGCGTCTGCTTTCTGTAGAGTTTCTATTCTTTCGGTTGTAATATTTCCTAAAATTCTAACAGCCAAACCAGGTCCGGGAAACGGATGTCTTCCAATCAAGATTTCGGGGATTCCCATTTCACGTCCAACAGACCTTACTTCATCTTTAAATAGCTCCCTCAGCGGCTCAATAAGCTTAAATCCCATTTTATCAGGAAGCCCACCAACATTATGATGGGACTTAATTGTAGCAGAGGGTCCTTTAAATGATACACTTTCAATTACGTCGGGATACAAAGTACCTTGAGCCAGAAAATCAAAATGAGCTAATTTTTTTGAATGTTCTTCAAAAACTCTGATAAATTCCGCACCAATAATTTTTCTTTTTTTCTCGGGGTCATAGGTGTCTTTTAATGCGCTTAAAAATGAATTTGAACTATTTACACAGGTTAAATTGATATCAAATGCATTTCTGAAAGCCTCTTCAACCTCCTTTGATTCATTAAGTCGCATCAACCCTGTATCAATAAACATGCAATGTAATTGTTTGCCAATAGCTTTATGTAATAAAACTGCAACAACACTAGAGTCCACTCCACCACTTAATCCGCAAAGAACATGTTTATCACCAACTATTTCACGAATCTGCTTTATACTCTCTTGAACAAATGATTTTGAAGACCAGTCTCCTTTGCATCTGCATACCTCAAAAAGAAAGTTCTTAAGTATTGTTTTACCGTCAACGGTATGCACAACTTCGGGATGGAATTGCAGTGCAAAAAGCTTACGATCGATATTTTCAATTGCAGCAAATGGAGAATTATCACTTTCTGCTACCGCAACAAATCCCGGGGGTAAACTGAGCACCTTATCGCCATGACTCATCCAGACATCACTGCTTTCTTGAATATTTCTGAGCAAAACTGATTTATTTTTTACTTTAATTGTTGCCCTGCCATATTCCTTTTTATCGGATGATTCAACTTTTGCTCCCAGCATATGGCTCATCATCTGCAGGCCATAACAAATACCCAGAATGGGTAAGCCCAAATCAAAGTAGTTTTTCGAAACGATTGGCGCACCATCGGCATAGACCGAAGAAGGTCCCCCTGAAAAAATAATGCCTTTTATATTTTTTGATTTATCTGTTAAAACAAAATTATAAGGATGTATTTCACAAAAAACACCTAGCTCTCGAATCCTTCGCGCAATAAGCTGAGTATACTGAGACCCAAAATCGAGAATTAAAATTGTTTCGTGACCTAGGGTTTTAGATTCCATTCTGTTAGTTCCTTTAGAAAATCATGGTGGGTCAAATCATATTGAATTGGAGTGACTGATACCTTGTTTTGCATCACAACAACATCGTCTACATCGTCGTCTTTATCTAAAATCATTCTTTTACCGGCCATCCAGTAATAGGTTCTATTTTGCGGATCAACTCTTTTATCAAAAACTTCCTCATATCTGCCTAAACCCTGACGCGCAACTATTACATCCTTAATTTCATTTTCGGGAATTGCTGGGACATTTATATTTAGTAAGGTTCTTTCCGGCAGGCCCTTCTCAAGAACTTCTCCGGCGATTTGTTTTGCAACTTTTGCTGCATATGAAAAGTCCTTATAGGCAAAACTGACCAGAGAAATAGCTAATGATGGAATTCCCAGGATCACTCCTTCTGCCGCTGCTGAAACAGTACCAGAATAAATGACATTTGTGGCAGTGTTAGAACCCTGGTTAATTCCGCTTACTATTATATCCGGCTTCTTTTTAAGTACACATTTAACTGCAATTTTTACACAATCTGCAGGTGTTCCATTAACTGCATGTCCGAAAAATTTATTGTTTCTTTCAACCTCTGTAACCCGCAGGGGATCTGATACCGTAATTGCATGCCCTACAGCACTTTTCTCAACAATAGGAGCAACAACATAAACCTCTCCAAAACCCTGCATTGCTTCAGTAAGGGCAAAAATTCCTGGGGAGTAAATCCCATCATCATTTGTAACCAGTATTGTTTTTGGGGGCATTTAAGCTTTTGCTATCGGATTAGAATGTTGGAAGAACTCTAGAAGATTCGCGATTCGTCCTTTTAACTCATGACGATGCACAATAACATCAAGGAAACCATGATCTAGGACAAATTCTGATCTTTGGAATCCCGGCGGTAAATCTTGGCCAATTGTTTGTTTAATTACCCTGGGTCCGGCAAATCCAATAAGAGCACCAGGTTCTGCAATATTTACATCACCAAGCATTGCATAACTTGCCGTGGTTCCGCCAGTTGTTGGATTGGTTAATATTGAAATATATGGAACTTTTTTTGTAGCAAGCCTTGCCAGTTTTGAACTTGTTTTAGCAAGCTGCATAAGGCTTAATACTCCTTCATGCATTCGTGCGCCACCAGAAGCAGAAAGAATTATCAGCGGCCATTCTTTTTTATAAGCCATATCAATTGCTCGGGCTATTTTTTCACCAACAACCGAACCCATACTTCCACCCATAAACCTGAAGTCCATAATAGCAGCAACAACATTTATTTTATTAATCTTGCCAGTTCCTGTTATTACAGCATCTTTTAATCCCGTTTTTTTAACAGTCGCCAGATATTTATCTTTATAACTTTTAATATCTTTAAAATTTAATGGATCCGCTGATTTAATATTTGCATTAAATTCTTTATAACTTCCATCATCGAAAAGTATTGAAATATATGTATCGCTGCCAATGCGAAAGTGCATATCACAGTTTGAACAAACATACATTTTCTTTTCAAGTTCTTTTTTGTAAATGATTTCTCCACAGCCGTCACATTTTAACCAAAGCCCGTCAGGAACGTCTTTTTTCTCGACAGAAGTTAACACACTTCTTTTTCTTTTAAACCAATCCATAGATTACCTCACTCACCTTTTAATTCTTTATGCATTACTACTGCATTTTCACCATTAGAATAATAATGCTTACGAATAAAAAAAATATTAAACCCAACTTTATGATAAAGATCAATAGCTTCTTTGTTTGATTGCCGCACTTCCAAAAACATATTTCGATATTTTTTGAATTCATCAAATATAAAACGAATTAATTTTAAGCCCAACCCTTTTCGTCGAAAATTTGGGTGAACCGCAAAATTATTTAAATGGACTTCATCTTCAATTATCCATACAAATGCGTAACCTGCTATTTTATTATCAACTTCCAGAATATATGGTTTTTTTAATTTATTGTTTTCGATTTCATCTTTAATCATATCCAATGACCAGGAATCTGCAAATATTTCTTTTTCGAGTCGATAAATTTCTTCAATATCCTTGTCTGTCATGGGACGAATTGAAGGCGTCATAATACCCCGGCAAAAGGCCTTATATACATGGGCTCTAAATTTTCTATGTTATCCGGCCCCACACGTTCAAAAATAACTTTGCCCAATTTTGCAACAAAAGAAGCATCATAATATTTTCTTTCTATTTTCCTCTTAGAGGTAATATTTTCCGGTAATTGTAAATTATCAATACAGGCAATGTTTGAATCCGGTCCAGTTTCATCAAGCAATTTTTCTAATGCGATTATTTTGTGAGATTTTATTTTATAAAATTCATCCGCGGTATGCTGTGCCAGATATAACTCCGAACGATTTGCATCTATAATAGAGAAAATATCATTTAGAGGATTTAGTATTTGTGAAGCTAAAACCTGATGATTAGAGACACCTACAATCGGTATACCTCTGCCAAAACAAAATCCCTGCGCGTAACTCAAGCCAATCCGCAGGCCGGTAAATGAACCAGGCCCAATGGCAACAGCAACAAGTTTTATTTCGGTTTTTATTTCTTTCAAAATTTTATCTATATATGTTCCGATTAAAGAAGCATGCTGCATAGGGGCATTACTCTTATACTCTTTTATTATTTCATTGTTAGAGCACAAAGCAACACTGCATACAGCTGCAGAACTTTCAATGGCTAAAATCATTTCTTATATAATTCAATTATTCTTTTCCCATTATTTAAGGTGATGCAAATTTTATAAAAGGACTTCAATAATGGTTCTATTTTTTGTGGCCACTCAATAAAAGTTACTGCCTCAGAATAAACCATATCTTCCCAGGGAATCTGATCCAGTTCAGTGATCTTTTCCAAGCGATATAAATCCATATGATTTACGATTTTATCTCCCAAATAATTTTGGATTATAGTAAATGTTGGACTATTGACATCTTCTTTGACATTCCAAACTTTACACATTTGCTGAACTAAAAATGTTTTTCCACTTCCAAGATCACCATCCAAAAGAACAATATCAGCTGACTTTAAACCAGAGGCAATTTCAGCAGCCGCTATCCGGGAATCTTTAAGAGAAACCGATTCCCATTTTCCAATTAATTTCATATTTTCTTTTGTAATTAAAGGGCAAAGGTAATTGTTTTAGCAAAGTAAGTAAAGTGGTTCAGATTCTTAATTTAAAAACAGTAAACATTACTTTGGTTCAAGCTTTACCATAGGCAAAATCATTTCTTCCATGGAAATTCCCCCGTGTTGAAAACTGTCTTTATAATGATTGAGGTACTTATGGAAATTATTGGGGTAAACAAAATAATAATCTTCTTTGGCGATAATATAGTTAGTGTTTATTCCTTTGTTAGGCAATTTCCAGTCTTGTGGAGATTGTATAAATGCGGCATGTTTTTTATCTGCCTTTAAACTGCGACCATATTTATAGCGCAGATTTGTCGACGCTTCTCTATCACCAATAACTTTTGTGCCATGTAATCCTCGGACGCTGCCATGATCGCTGGCTATAAAAGTTTTTGCCCTGGCTTTTGAAATGTGCTGAAATATTTTTGGAAATGGCGAGTGCTCAAACCAGGAGCGGGTTAAAGAACGATAAGCTGCTTCATTGGGAGCTATTTCTTTTAAAATAGGCAAATCAGATCGGCTGTGTGCTAAAATATCTACAAAATTAATAACAACAGCTAAAACATCCGCTGATAAATAGTTGTTAATATTCTTTTCAAAATTCTTTGCATCATCATTATTCATAATTTTAACATATTTAATATCTTTGCTATCCGACATAGTATGACGTTTTATTTGCAACTCAAGTAATTGCTTTTCATACTTGTTTAAGCTTTCGTCATCTTCCTCCAAAGACCAGAACTGTGGATATTTTTTCTCGATTTCCAAAGGAAATAAGCCTGAGAAAATAGCATTCCTTGAAAAGGGTGTGGCCGTTGGCAAAATGGAAAAATAGTAGTCCAATTCTATATTGAACCATTCATAAAAAAACGGTTCAAGCAAAAACCATTGGTCTAAACGCATACAATCAATGATGACCAAAATAGTTTTATGGTCATTCTTTAATTCAGGTATAACATATTTTTTGATTAAATCTGTGCATAAAGTTGGCCCCTCCTCGGGGTTATTGCACCAATCAGCATAATTTGCTTCTACGTATCGCCCGAATTCTTTATTGCTTTCTTTTCTCTGGTCATAGAGAATCTGCCTAAAATCTGTATCTGCGGATGCATCAAGTTCCATATCCATACGAAATATCTTTATTGCCTGCTCTATCCAATCTTGTGCATTTCTCATATTCATAAGTGAAAAGGAAAGTTTTGAAATTTCAACGGCATACTGCTGGCTTCGTTTTTCATTGATAATATTTTTTCTATCCAATAGTTTTTTACAGGCTAATAAAATCTGGCTGGGGTTAACCGGTTTCGTTAAATAATCATCAATGCGTTTTCCGATTGCCTCTTCCATCAAACTCTCTTCTTCGTTCTTTGTAATCATAATTACGGGAGTTTGAGGTGCCATATCTTTTATCTCATTCAATGTAGTAAGACCGTCTTTACCGGGCATGGTTTCATCCAGCAAAACAATGTCATACGATTTTTCATTCATTTTCGCTATTGCATCATCGCCATTGGTTACTGTAATAACCTCATATCCTTTGCCCTGAAGAAAAAGGACATGAGCCTGTAATACTTCAATCTCGTCATCTGCCCATAAAATTCGCTGCATTTATATCTCCGGTTTTAAAACAGCTACTACTTTAAAAAGGACCTTTAGTTCAAGATTAATTTTTGGCTCTTCTTTGCCTAACAACTTCATATAATATAATTGCACTTGCAACAGAAGCATTTAAAGATTCTATCTTCCCAAATTGCGGGATAGAAATTGTATCTGAACATATGCTGCTAATATTTTTTCTTACGCCCGGCCCCTCACTTCCAACAACTATTGCACAGCTATGGTTTAATTTTTTTTCATACATCGAACTTTCAAATCCCGGCATTAGAGCATATGTTTTTATTTTATTTGCTGTTAATTCCTCTATTGCAATCTCTAAATTGTTTACCTTAAATATTTTTAAATGAAAAAGAGCGCCTGCGCTGGTCTTTGCAACCGTATCGTTCAATTGGGCACTTCCCTTTTCCGGAATAATTACCGCATCCACTCCACAAATTTCGGCAGTTCTTAAAATTGCTCCCAGGTTATGAGGATCTTGTATCTGATCCAATATTATAATAAAATGATTATTTTTTGATTTTAAGAAGGTATTAATATCCTGCTGCGAGCCTAGTTTAGGTGGTTCCATTTCAAGCGCGAGACCCTGATGAACAACAGGTCCACTTATTTTTTGAATTTCATTTTTATGGACAGCACGAAGAGTAATATTTTTTTGTTGCGCTCGTTTACTGATGTGAGAAATTAATTTTCCAGGTAAATCTTTAGAATACCAAAGTTTAAAAATATTGTATTCTGATTTTAAAGCTTCAAGTACAGGTTGTTTTCCATAAACAACAAAAGTTTTTTTTTCCATTATTTTTATTTATGGTATCTAATAATTTCAACTTGTTCGAGTGTCATCAACACTCCCGCACCACTCTTTTCTATCATCATTTCCAGCTCGTTTATGGCCATTTTTATTTTTTCTTCAGTATCCACAATTTCAATTAATATGGGTAAGTCTTCAGAAAGCCGTAAAATTTTAGCAGTATGAATGTTTCTGCGAGCGCCCCCAAAACCTTCAATCCCCCGGATAACTGTTGTGCCCGCCAGTCCTAATTTATGTGCTTTTTGAACAATTGCCTCATATAAAACTTGTCCTTTAATTTTGTCGATTTCACCAATAAAAATTCTAAGAAGTTTCCCGACACTTTCATTTTTCACAAATCCCTCCATTATTTAGAGCAGGCGCGCAAGTGACATGCCCGACCAAACGGCCACCAAAGTTAAGAATACATTCATCGAAATATTCAATATAGCCCTCGAAAATAAGCTTTCTTGAAGCAGCATAAAAGTTTCATAAGAAAATGTTGAAAACGTAGTGAGTGCTCCCAGGATCCCGATGGCAATAAAACTGCGCCACAGGGGTGAAAAGGATTGACGGTCTTCGCTATAAAAAAGAAAAAATCCAAGAATAAAACTCCCGATAATATTTACGGCGAGGGTACCCCAGGGCATGCCGCTACCAAATAGTTTGTGCATCCAGCCGGAAATGGAATAGCGCAGAATAGCGCCAATAAAACCGCCAAACCCAATTATCAATATTTTCATAGTAACTTATTTATTAAATACAATATAATTTAAGACTATAGGGAGTATTGAAGAAGATAATATTTTAGTCACCGATTTTGTTGTGTAGCTGCTGTAATAGTTAAAGTTGGACTTGTTCTGCGAAAAGGAATTTTTAAAAAATCTGCTGAAAAAATGTTAGCATTTTTAGCAATTGTTTTGAGCAGCTCTTCCGGCATATTTTCCTGAATAATTTGTAAATATGGGATTACTTCAAAACTGCCCTGCAGACCTTCATTTCCATATTGGTCCCAGTCTATGAGCATAAACCACGATTCATCATTTCTAATTATTACGGTTTGTGGGGTTGAATCTTCATCATTAATTAAAATATTGCTGTTTTCGGCTTTCAATATAACGGACGCAAATTGCTTATCTTTTACCATGTTTGCACGCACAGATACAGAATCGATTAAGGGAGAAAGGTTCATTAACACGAAAAACTCACCTCCAAAACCTGTATCGATGCTATCAAGAGTCACCTCGGTCTGAATATCAAGTATTTTCTTCAAAACATATTGATTCTTTATATTTCCGTCAGTATCTAAGTCAGATTCTCCATAAACAAATATACCTTTACTAATTATTATTTGAGAGGATTCTAATTTGTAATTTGCGACATAATAATATATTTCAAACCCGCCGGAGACATTTCTATTAGACTGAACAACATTATCAGAAAGGGTTATTTGAAAATTTCCATCGCTATCTGTAACGGTTGTAATATTTAATCCTTCAAAATAGACAATTATATTTGAGTGGTCTATCTGGCTTTCAAGTTTTACATTTCCAGTAATAGTTTGCCTGGCCGAGGTATTTATTTTTTCCTTAAATATTGGATTCTCTGTACAAGAACCCAAGATCAGGATACAACATGCAATTAATATATAAATTTGTATTTGTTTAATACTCAATGCTTGCACCCAGGTAATATCTTCTGTCTCTAAGGGCAATGCCCTCGATTTTAGTATTATCAGAAAGAATATTTCTAATACTTGCTGATAACACATAACTAAATTTTGTTAATTCAAACCTTTTATTAATATGAAAATCCATATTCGTGAATGAGGGTAACTGAACACCCGCTAAGGAACCATCGGACACTTTGACCCAGGCAACCTGCTCATTTTCAAAAAACCAGTTAAGTTTTGCCAAATATCCCAGATGCTCATATATAATTCTAACCGTATATTTTTGATCACTTTTAAAAGGGAAAGCAGCTTTCTCGGAAATTACCAGGTGAGAATTTGCAATTTCTAATATATACCTGTTTTTATAAAAAGCACGGAACCTGTATTCCAGTCCGGATATTTTTGCATCTGGATAATTGTCATATAGAGCATAGTTTGATCCAAACTGATAAAACATCCTGAATTTGTTTTCAAAGAGACTATTAAAGTAATTGATATTTAATTGCCAGCCATTAAAACCTTTTAATGGAATTCTTTCGTGGAACAGCTCTAATCCGATTTCAGTACTTTTATTTTCTTCAGGATTTAAATTAGCTATTATCTGCGGATTTGAAATATCTATTTCCTGGGGTATACTTAATTGCTGAAGCATGGAGGGAAATTTTACACTTTTCCCGGCATTAAGAAAAAAAGTGTATTTTAAATCATTATTACGTCCTTTTATTTGTGACGCAAATTTTACTGTTTGCGTTTCCCATTTATTCTTAGAGTTAAAATTATCAGACACTTCAAATGGTGTATTTCTGAAGACAAGATCTTTTTGCTGGTTTTTAACCATATCAAAACGATAACTGAGGTCAACCTCTACGTCTACAGATTTTGCACCTGTTGGATTCTGAAATTTGAAAATACCGATGGCTGCATTTTTAACTCTGTTAAGTAACCCAGATTCCAGACCCCTGTTATTTGTTGAATCTTCGCTGATATTCAATTTAGAATTTTCATATTGGTAACCAGCCAGCAAACTAAACCTATTCCATTTAAAATCTTTTTCCATACTTAAATAATAATTGTCATTTAACAAATCTTGATTAACATACTTCTCATTGCTTATAAATGAACGCTTATTATCCAGATCCTGAAATGAAGCAGCTACTTTGACATCTCTAATAAATCCCAGGTTACCGGCGTATTGCGTTGAAACAAGCTGATTTAAGTCGTAGATACCGGACACTGCTTTATTATTATCATAATCCATTTCGGATCTCATATACATAATACTTAAGTTCTCGCTTTTTGCATCATTTAAATCATCTGCCAAATTATAAATTAAGTTCGCTAAGTGATGGGACCCTTTATTCTGTAAGATTCCATCTTTTGAACTGTAACCTCTTTTACTTCCAGATTGTTTTATGTTATAACTTACATACATTCTTTTGAAAAAATTTTCATTAAGCATCAAATTCCATTCACCTGAATTGTAGGATCCGATCTTCTGCGTAAAACGCATATTATATTCGTTATTTACTTTGGGTACAATATTAATGACACCGGAAAAAGCTTCGGAACCAAACAGAACTGTGTTACTGCCTTTTATAACCTCTATCTGTTCAATATCTTCCAGGTTTATTAGTGAAAAATCAAAAACACCATCATAAGCATTATTCATTTTAACACCATTATAATAAACACCGACATCATCTGGATTTCCTCCACGCATGGAAATTGTTTTTTTACCGGATAAATTTTCTTCAACCTGAACCCCCTGCTGGGTCCTTAAAAAATCTCCCGCGTCAAGGTATCCTCCGCCTTCAAATTCTTTGGCTGCTATTATTGTTATAGCTTGTGGTAAATCTTTTTCAATTTCCGATTTACCTTTTTTCGCTTCTACAATTATTTTTTTTGTTTTTATTGCAATGGGTTTCAAATAAAAAGCGGGAGTGTATAATGATTCCTTTAAGGAAAGCTTGAGTGTGTCAAAAGCGATATGCTGGAAAATTATTTTTGCGGTTGTTGTTTGCGGAACCGTCAGCTTAAAATAGCCGTCTTCGTCGGAAATTGCTCCGTAAGTCAAATCATCAAGGTAGATGTTTACATTACTAATTTCCTCGTTTGTTTCAACATTGAGAATAATCCCATTTACGGTTATATCCTGGGCATAAGATGCTGCTACAATATAAAACAGGATAAAAATGTTCTTCAAGTACATCCCGGTTTACCGGTAAATTATTATTATAATTTTTGCAGTTCTTTCTTTTCCTTTTTTGCTCTTCTTCTTTTTTCCATCAGGGAGCTCATTTTCGAACCTATATGTTCTTCACCCCTTTGTCTGGCCAACCCGACTTGTTTTTCACGTTCCATGAAGCGGGCCTTCTGTTGTTCAGAAATTTTATTCCAGCAATGAGGACAGGTTACACCTTTTTGGTATGTATCACTTTCCTTTTCTTTTTCTGTAATTGGCATCCTGCATGCATGACATTGATCATATTTGCCTTTACGCAGTGAATGATCGACTGTTACACGGTTGTCAAAAACAAAACACTCGCCCTCCCAAAGGCTATTTTCTTGTTTAACATCTTCAAGGTACTTTATAATTCCCCCTTGCAGATGATAAACCTCCTCAAATCCAAGCTCTTTCAAATACGCTGTTGATTTTTCGCAACGAATTCCTCCTGTACAAAACATAGCAACCTTTTTATGACTTGAGGGATCAAGGTTTTCATTTACATATTTCGGAAACTGGCGAAAAGAGCTTGTTTTTGGATTTAGAGCCTTCTTGAATGTTCCAATACTCACTTCATAATCGTTACGGGTATCAATTAAAATAACATCATCCCTGGAAATAAGTTCGTTCCACTCACTTGGTTTAACATAAGTTCCCACTACTTTTTGGGGATCTATTCCGGGTTGCCCCATTGTGACAATTTCTTTTTTTAATTTTATCTTGCTGCGGATAAAAGGCATCTGATCAGTGTGAGATTCTTTACATTCCAGCTCTTTAAACGGTTCGTGACTTTTTAGCCAATGTATAACATTGTCTATTCCTTCCCTGCTGCCGGCGATTGTTCCATTGATGCCTTCTTCGGCTAAAAGCAAAGTACCTTTTAAACCATTTTTATTCATCACATCATAAAGTGGTTCTCTGAAAGATCTAAAATTCTTAAACGTTACAAATTTGTATAAAGCACATATCACAATGTTCTTCATGCGTATCGGTTACTTCTGTTTATTTAAAAAGTATTCTTAATATAATTAAAAAGTGCTGAAAAGCTATCACAAAACAATCAATATCTTTGCCCCTTTCAAACCCTCTTATTTAATATTTAATCTCGTTAAATTTTAAATTCTGAAAAAATTCCCTAAATTCCCAGTCTTTACAAAAATAATATTGGAGATTTCTTCATGGAAATTGGTATTGTTGGCTTACCCTACTCCGGAAAAACAACTCTTTTTTCAACTTTGCTTAATCTAAAAGCGGATTCACTGCAACCTGGGAAAACAAGCGCAGAGCGCGGTGTTGTAAAAGTTCCCGATCAGCGTCTGGATAAATTAACGGCCCTTTTTAATCCCAAGAAAAAAGTACATGCTACTATTGAATTCTTAAAAGTCTCAGGCTTGGAGGGTGATGATGCTAAACCCCAGGGATTGCCTGCTCAATTTATGGCAAATTTAAAAAATGTTGACGCTATGCTGGTAATAGTGCGTAGCTTCGAAAATGATTTCTATCCGCACCCCTTCGATCGTGTTGATGCACGTAAGGATATCGATTTTATTAACAGTGAGTTTATTATTAGCGATCTTACAATAGTTGAAAGCAGGATTGAAAAATTGGAAAAGCAGGTTTTAAAAATTAAAGATGAAAATCTCAAACGTGAACTGGAATTAATGAAAAAACTCCAGCAGCAGTTGGAAGAGGAAAAAGCGCTTCGCGAATTAGATTTTAGTGATGATGAGTTCCAGAAACTGAGCAGTTATCAGTTCTTAACCGCAAAACCCATACTATATGTCATAAACATTCCAGAAGATAAAATCGGCCAGGAAGAAAGTATTGAGAAAGCGTATGCTGCTTTAAAAGCAAAAAATTGTGAAATAACATCCTTAAGTGCTGAGATCGAAAAAGAAATCTCTGAACTCTCCGAAGAAGACGCTACTGTTTTTATGGAGGATCTGGGAATAATTGAACCCGCATTGAGCAAACTAATAAGGCGTTCATATGAATTACTTGGCTTAATTTCTTTTTTTACGGTAGGAGAAGATGAATGCAGAGCTTGGACTATTCGCAAAAATACAAAAGCCCAGAGGGCTGCGGGAGCAATCCACAGTGACCTGGAAAAAGGATTTATCCGGGCCGAAACCGTCCATTATGATGATTTAATAAGAACGGGAGGATGGAATGCCTCTAAAGAAAAAGGCATATTAAGATTAGAGGGAAAAGAATATCCGGTTAAGGATGGCGATATAATTAGTGTTCGTTTTAATGTTTAAGAAATTAAAACTTAAAAAGTGCAATAGCGAGGCCTGATTGAAATTTATGTACTAAATGTCATCATAACTACTTTGTAATCGCAATCTTATTTAAATCTTTAAACGAAATTTCAGCTGCTTTTAATAATGGATTATCTGAAGAAATATTCATACTGCCATCCAGGCTGTAATCAAAATTAGAAGAACTTGCTACAATATCGTAAACAGCCCTGCCCATTGATATGAAATCTAATTTAAATGGCACCGTAATTACTTTTTCTTCATTATCATTCAAGTCAATTTTTCGATATGATTCGCCACCAATCCAAACATTTCCCGCTACATTTAAACCATAAGAAAAATTATCAATAAACAATGGAACTCCTCCTGACCCTGATACAGAAATATCCAGATCAAAATAAGCAGAACTATAACTAAATGATTTTAAGCTCAATTTTTTAATTTTTATTTTTGGTGGTTTAAGCAATGGCAGTTCCCCTGATTTAGAAATGGGGATATTAACCATTCCTAAAGCCGGCAGATCGAAACTTAGAACACCATCAAACTGATATGTTGATTTATCTTCTTCCAGCAGGGACGTAAGCGCCCCATAGATATCTGCATATTTCAAGCTTAAGGGTAATTGTATGGTATTAGATCCTTTAGCAAGGATATTTAGCGGATCCTTTTTGTTTCCGCTGAGCAAAGAATTATTATTTATTTTGAGATCAAAATTAAGTCCTGCTAAGTCTATTCCAACATCGTTAGGATTATTAATTTTTATATCGATAAGCAAATCAGCTTGTGAAAATGATAACCCTGTTATTTGAGTATTGGTAACTGAAGCTGTTGGTTTCTCTATTTGGGCAATTTTTAGAAGATTAAGAAGCTCGGCACAAGCGCTTAATAACAAAACGGAAATTCCAATTAAAAATAGTTTTTTCATTTTATTCCTTTATTTGGCTATTTGTTACAATCCCCGAAATAAAAAGGCAGGAAAGTTCCTGCCCTAAAAATATCGATCTTTTTTGATTTAGACTGTTGGACCGGCCTTCTCGATCCTCTTTCCTTCTTCATTATCTGTATATTGCTTAAAGTTGGCAATAAAGCGAGAAGCTAAATCTTTGGCTTTTTCATCCCATTCCGATACATCTGTATACGTATCCCTTGGATCAAGGATATTTGAATCAACACCCGGCAAAGAAAGGGGAATTTCTAAATTAAAAATTGGTAATTGCTTTGTTTCTGCCTTTTCAATTGAACCTTCTAAAATAGCATCAATTATTCCACGTGTATCTTTAATGGAAATTCTTTTTCCTGTGCCATTCCAACCTGTATTGACCAGGTAAGCCTCTGCGCCGACCGCTTCCATTCTCTTAACAAGCTCTTCACCATATTTTGTTGGGTGTAATGATAAGAACGCCGCACCAAAACAAGCTGAAAATGTAGGCGTAGGCGCTGTTACTCCTCTTTCAGTGCCAGCAAGTTTTGCGGTAAAACCAGAAAGGAAATGATATTTGGTTTGATTGGCTGTCAATTTAGAAACCGGTGGCATTACCCCAAAGGCATCGGCTGTTAAGAAAATAACTTTTCTGGCGTGACCTGCTTTTGAAACTGGTTTCACAATATTTTCTATATGATAAATGGGGTAAGAAACACGTGTGTTTTGCGTAACGGAGCCATCGGTAAAATCAATCTTACCATCTTCAGCAACAGTAACGTTCTCTAATAGCGCATCCTTTTTAATAGCTTTGTAAATATCGGGTTCGCTTTCTTTATCCAGGTTAATTGTTTTCGCATAACAACCACCTTCAAAGTTGAATACCCCGTCATCGTCCCAACCATGCTCATCATCACCAATGAGCTGACGTTTGGGATCGGTAGAAAGGGTTGTTTTTCCTGTCCCTGATAGACCAAAGAAAATGGCCGTATCTCCTTCATTACCTACATTGGCAGAACAATGCATTGAAGCCATTCCTTTTAGAGGAAGGTAATAATTCATCATTGAAAAAATACCTTTTTTCATTTCCCCTCCATACCAGGTACCACCAATTAGCTGCATTTTTTCGGTTAAATTAAAAACAGTAAAATTCTCAGAATTTAGACCATGTTCCTGCCATTTCGGGTTAGTTGTTTTGGAGCCATTCATAACAACAAAATCAGGTTCACCATAATTTGCCAACTCTTCAGCGGAGGGACGGATAAACATGTTTTTAACAAAGTGCGCCTGCCAGGGCGTCAGGTGTTGGTTTCTCAGGTAGTCCGTTGTTGATCATGGCTACCTCTCATGCCCGTGGAATGCAGGACTATGATGCCATTGAGCGCAAAGGTCAGTATGCGATAGATAGTGCTTACCAGAATATTTATGACAGCCTCGATCAAGCCAGAGATATTGCGAATGCTCTATCTAAACAGGCAACTGCCACGATGGTAGGCGCTGCTGCCTCACTCTTTAAGAGCTACTAATGAAACTGCAACTATACGATAGAGAAGTAGGCTTACCAAAAGCGAGAATGACTGCTCAGCGTAACCTGAACATCGGTACGACAAGCGGTAAGGCAACCAGTCAGCTCGGTCAGGTGCTCAGTCAAACAGGCTTTGAGATCTCAGCAAAGGTCAAAGCTGCTGATGAGATCATGGAGTACAGCAAGGTCATTGCTGATGCAAAGATGAAGATGGGCGTATTCTATTCATCACGCAGCAGAGATACTGATAACTACGATACTCTGACAGATGACACTGATGCTTATTTCAAGAAAGTCAGTGGTGAGCTGGTCAAGGGCATCGATGATGTCACCCAGAAAGCACGAGTTACTCAGGGTTTACAACAGATCGGTGCTGCAATGCACAGCAAAGCGATCGGTGACGCTACCACGCAGTCGATCGAGAACACGCAGGCTACTCACCTCCACACCAGAGCGATCATGGTGCAAGAGGCAGCGTTTGGTGATGATGAGCAGATGCGTGCAGTCATGATGAACTATGCTAGAGCAGACACGCGCACTGGCTAAGCTGGGGATCTTTGAGGAAACCGATGCTGAGCAGGACGTGCTGGACTTCTATAACGATGCTGCACGTGGAAAAGTGCGCAAGCTGATGAATGACTCACCACAGCAAGCAGTCAATTACCTGCTCGATCAACGAACATTCTCCCGTATGCTCAAACCTGAACACAGGGAGAACCTGCTGGCTCAAGCACAACGATTGCTTGATGCAGAGGATAGGAGGGCTGAGGCTGCTCTGAGGGCTAAGGAAGCGAAAGAGGCGAAGGCACTCAAGCAATGGCAGGAGGCAAACTACATCGGCACGTACAACGGCATATTGGCTGGTGATACAAAACCTGTTGATCTGCAAAAGCTGGGTGAGGCTGGGCTGCTGTCACCAAACGATTACGCATCACTGAATAAGATGCTGCTAAACCGCAACAAAGAATACGTGGGAGATCCTCAGATCAACCAGACCATGATGGATCAGGCATACATGGGTGAGCTACAGCTGCGTGACGTACAACAGGCACTCGTATCTGAGCAGATCAACTGGGATTGGGCACAGAAGCTCACGACCGAGATCGAGAAAGGTGCGTGATCGTGCAGAGTGAGCACTATAAGACCAATCTTGTTGCA
>CAVRRG010000035.1:0-79204 GCA_963723365.1 Calditrichota bacterium
GACGACCAATGCCTTCCGCATGCTGCTGATTTGCTCGGCATGCTCGGCTTCGAACGGCGCACCAATGGTCGCCACACCGGCCACCTCCGAAATACGTCCCGCTGCGGCGAGAGCCGCCGCGCCGCCTAGGCTGTGCCCAACGAGCAGCACCGGTACGGGGTAGGACTCCGCAACACGCCGGCAGCAGCTACGATGTCGTCTGCGTCGTGAGCGAGCGTCGTGCTGTCGAAATCGCCTTCGCTCTCACCCAGTCCCGCGAAGTCGAAGCGCAGGGTCGCGATGCCCTTCTCCGCAAGAGCCGCAGCCCTGCAAAAGATATAGTATCTCTGAATGCGGGTGCGGCAATCTATGCCGCCGGCCTGGCCAGCAGTTTCGCGGAAGGTGTTGCCGCGCACAGGAAGTCATCGCCAGTGGAGCTGCTGCGAAAAACTGGCACAACTGATCAAACTGTCAAACACCTGAAGTTGGAGCCAATGCTAGAATCCCGAGCGGACATTTTACACACCATTCTGCAGCGTAAACTGGAAGAAGTCTCCGAGCGTATGGAAAATGTTGGCTTGCAGGAGATCAGTGCCCGAGCACAGGCGGCGGATCCGGTGCGAGGTTTTATCGCGGCAATCGAACAACGACTGGCCCATGCCCAGCCTGCAGTGATTGCAGAAATAAAAAAAGCTTCACCGAGCAAAGGCGTGCTGCGTCCGCAATTTGATCCGGCGGCCATTGCGCAAAGTTACGGCAACATGGTCGTACCTGTCTGTCGGTACTGACTGACAAGGACTTTTTTCAGGAGCAGGCTAACTGTAATTGGAAATATGGAGCATCTTTCTAATGATGAAACGGATGTTGGACAAAGGTACTATCGTCATTTCCCTACGTCGCAAGCTTACATTAAAACGCATGATTTTTTCTTTTATCGTTTACGCCCGATATCATTTAGGTACATTGGTGGTTTTGGCAAAATCCATTGGTTCAATCCAGCAGATTTTCTCATTGATAATCCTTTTCATGGAAAAGGAGAGGAGAAGATTATTGATCATATGAATGAAGATCACCTTAAAAGTTTGCTATTCTATTGTGAGCATTACAAAAAAATGATTATCACTGCTGAAGATATTGTCCGAATGGTTGGTATTGATAGTTTGGGATTTGATATTTTTGTTAATGATATAAAAGTACGGTTTGATTTTGAACAACCCGTTTTGAATGCGCATGAAGCAAGAAAAGCATTGGTTGCTCTTTCCAAAGGCATTTAAATAATTCGCCTGCAATTTAGCAAATTGCTTGTTTATTTGTTTTTTCTTTGCTCCTGAAATCAAATTTTAATATTCTACAATAAAATTTTTAGTTGATCCGGTAAAAATCTCCCATGACTAAAAACCTGTTATATCTTTTCCTAACAATAATAATCACAGCTATCATTTTATATGAACCGGGTTATATACCAACAACAGAGTTGAGTATTGCCGTTGCCAGTAATTTTTCCGAGGCAATAAAAGAAATAACTAAAACCTACAATCAAAAAACAGGTATTTCTTCAACCCTCAGCTTTGGCTCTACAGGAAAACTATATGCTCAGATAAGCAATGGAGCCCCTTATGATATTTTCCTCGCCGCGGATAAACTAAGACCCCGGCTACTGGAAAAAGAAGGCCTGGCTTTGCCGGGTAGTCGCTTTACGTATGCTTTAGGGAAATTGGTTTTGTGGAGTCCTGTAGCAGGTTATGTTGACTCAGCCGGAAAAGTGCTGCAAAAAAATAAATTTAGATATCTGGCGATGGCTAATCCTAATCTTGCACCTCATGGACGCGCGGCCAAAGAAGTATTGCAGGCGTTAAACTTATGGGATTCTCTTAGTGGTAAAATAGCGTATGGAGAAAATATTGGACAGGCATTTAATTTTACGCAAAGCACAAATAGCGAATTGGGTTTTATAGCTTATGCGCAATTAAAATCACAAAAATATAAAAGTGCAGGATCTTATTGGGATATTCCTCAAACTCTTTATACTCCTATTGAACAGCAAGCCATTCTGTTAAAAGAAAAAGCGGAAGCACGAAGTTTTTTAGTATTCCTGCAAAGTACAGAAGCACAGAAAATAATTACTGATTATGGTTATATTATTCCATGATTTTAAATGAAGCTGATTTAACAGCATTATGGATCACAATTAAATTAGCCACACTTACAACTTTGATCCTGCTAATTCTTGGTACTCCTATAGCCTGGTGGCTGGCACGCAGCAACTGGCGTTTTAAGTTTTTCCTGGAAGCTGTTATTGCCTTGCCACTGGTTTTGCCACCCACTGTTCTTGGATTTTACCTTTTGGTTGTCTTGAGTCCCAAAGGGTTTTTAGGTGGATTGTTTGAATCTCTCGGGGCACAGGCTCCGGCTTTTAGTTTTTCAGGCCTGCTAATCGGTTCTGTTATTTATTCCATGCCTTTTGTGGTGCAGCCATTGAAAGATGCCTTTACACAAATTGGAAACAGACCTTTAGAAGTAGCTGCTACTTTAGGAGCCTCTTTCTGGGATAGTTTCTTAACGGTGGTTATTCCGCTCGCCCGCCCTTCATTCTTAACAGCGGCTGTTCTTGGTTTTGCACATACCCTGGGAGAATTTGGAGTGGTACTAATGATTGGTGGAAATATTCCAGGCAAGACACAGGTTGTTTCTATTGCCATTTACGATCATGTGGAAGGACTTGAATATGCACATGCCCATTGGCTTTCTGGGGGTTTACTTATTCTTTCATTCGTCTTACTAGTTACTATTTATGCAGTGAATCGCCGTTTCAGGATTATTCAATCATGAGTATTAAAGCCAGCTTCGCCATAGAAAAGGGTGACTTTACTCTTGATATAAACCTTGATATACCTTCCAGGGGCGTAACCGCAATATTCGGTCCATCGGGAAGTGGTAAGACTACATTATTAAGAGCTTTTGCCGGATTGGAGTATTGTAGGAAAGGATTCTTAGAAATAGGAGATTCAACCTGGCAAAAAGGGAACTTGTTTATTCCGACCCACAAACGACCCCTTGGATATGTTTTCCAGGAACCGGGTCTTTTCCCGCACTTATCGGTCCAGGCCAACCTGGAATACGGATTTAAGCGTGTCCCTCTAAGAGAGCGCAAGATTGCGTTGGATAAGGTTATTCAATTGTTGGGAATTTCACATCTTTTAAAACGCGATCCGCAAACATTGTCAGGTGGCGAACGCCAGAGGGTTGCTATCGCTCGCGCATTGGCCATTAGCCCAAAACTATTGTTGATGGATGAGCCACTGGCTTCTCTCGATCAAAAAAGCAAAACTGAAATATTACCCTACCTTGAATCGCTGCATAACGAATTGGAAATTCCTGTGCTTTATGTAAGCCATTCTGAAGATGAAGTGGCCCGTCTGGCAGACCATCTTCTTCTAATGGTTGCTGGCCGTATTATGGCTAACGGACCAGCGTATGAAATATTAACAAATCTCAATCTTCCACTATCTCATAGCTCTGATGCCGAAGCAATAATTAAAGCGACCGTAACTGCTCATGATGCTGAATATAACCTGACATACCTCGATTTTCCCGGTGGTCGTATAACAGTGACTCTTAAGGACATTGATGTTGGAAGCTCTGCGCGCTTGCGTGTGGCAGCCAAAGATGTCAGCCTCACTGTAAAACCTCAAAGTGAAACGAGTATTTTAAACATCTTTCCTGTTTCTGTAGCTGAGATGGTCCCGGAGGGCAAGGCACGTGTAGTTGTAAAGCTGCTCGCTAAAGATGTGCCGTTATTAGCGCGCGTTACACGAAAATCGGCAGATGCATTAAAACTGAAACCCGGGATGCAGGTCTACGCTCAGGTAAAAAGTGTAGCCATGTTAAGCTAGGCTAAATAAAAGTTTTTTATAAAAATTGTCATAAATTAAGAACTTTTTATCGCAAATCAGAAATTTACATAGTAAAAAAGAAGTCTCATTCGCATCTTGTTTAATTCAAAGGCAGCTTTTTCCCTACAGTAATTTTTTTAGTATATTAAGTTTTAATAAAAATTATGACCTTTGCAAGAAAGGCACCTATGAAAACCATTATGGAACCGTTCCGCATAAAAGTAACTGAACCTCTAAAAGTAATATCAAGGGAAGAGCGCATTAAAGCTTTAGCCAAGGCTCATAATAACGTTTTTCTGCTTAATTCAGAAGATTGCAGCATAGATCTTTTAACGGATAGTGGAACGGGGGCCATGTCTACCAAGCAATGGGCAGCAATAATGCTTGGTGATGAAAGTTATGCTGGCAGTCCATCGTTCAGACGCTTCAAAGATACTATCAATAATATCACCGGAATGAAACATATTTTTCCAACGCACCAGGGAAGGGCAGCGGAAGGGATTTTAGCTTCAACTCAAATTAAAAAGGGAGATATAATTCCCAATAATAGTCACTTTGATACAACACGAGCAAATTTTGAGTTTTGCGGAGCTGTTGCACTTGATCTGATTTGTAAAGAGGGACTTGATAATGCCTACGAAGCGCCTTTTAAGGGTAATATGGATTTAGATAAACTGGAAGATGTTTTAAAGAAAAATGGCAAAGAAAAAATACCATTTGTAATGATGACTGTTACTAACAATACCAGCGGCGGACAGCCTGTTTCGATGCAGAATGTCCGGGAAACAAAAGAACTGTTAAAGAAATTTAATATTCCTTTTATAATAGATGCCTGCCGTTTTGCCGAAAATGCCTATTTTGTCCAGCAGCGTGAAGAAGGCTACAAAAACAAGTCGCTTTTAGAAATTGCGCAGGAAATGTTTTCTTATGCTGATGGAGCAACGATGAGCCTGAAGAAGGATGGACTGGTTAATATAGGTGGCTTTCTGGTATGTAATAACGATGAATGGGCTGAGCAATTTAAGAATGCGCTGATAATGCGCGAAGGTTTTATTACGTATGGCGGTCTGGCCGGTAGAGATCTTGAAGCAGCGGCAGTGGGAATTATGGAAGCTTTGGATGAAGATTACCAAAGATATCGCCATGCAACTGTTGAGTATTTGGCCAAAGCGATGGAGGATCGTGATATTCCTTTTGTAAGACCTGTTGGCGGCCATGCTGTATTTATTGACGCCAAAGTATTTTTACCCCATATAAAACCTTTAAATTATCCCGGTGTTAGTTTGGTTAATACGTTATATATTGACGGTGGAATCCGCTCTGTTGAGTTAGGGAGTGTCATGTTTGGCCGTTTTGATGAAAATGGTGTTGAACAGCCAGCCTCTCTGGAACTGGTGCGATTAGCCATTCCGCGCAGGGTTTATACACAAAGCCACTTTGATTATATTGTTGAAGTTCTGGATGATGTCAAGAAAGATGTTAAGAAGGTGAAAGGTTACAAAATAACTTATCAGCCTAAATTTTTACGACATTTTACCTGCCATTTTGAATCACTCTGATAAACGAATTCTAATATTTACCATTTGTTTGGAACAAGCGTTTACCTTTCATTTGCTTATACCGTAGTTTTTTATCTAATATTAAAAATAAATTAATATTTCATAGTGGAAATAGCAGAAAAATGATGCCACTTGCACACGTACTCCATATATCATAAAATTGACTATAATTAGGAAATTAAATGGCTCATTTAAAAAAACATATTTTTATTTGTGAAAACCAACGTGAGGCCAATCACCCTAAAGGATGCTGTGCTGACCGAGGTGGTAAAGAACTTAAAAATGCACTTAAGTTGGAAATCACCCGTAGGAATCTGAAAAAAGAATATCGTATAAATAGTGCCGGCTGCCTTGATGTTTGCGAACATGGCGCAGCAATGGTAATTTACCCCCAAAATATTTGGTATGGTGCTGTAAAGTTAGGGGATGTCTCACAAATTGTTGAGCAGAGTATTGTGGGCGATAAGATTATTCAAAAATTAATTATCCCTTCAAAAAAAAAGGATTCAGCCAATAGTGATTAATTTAAATAAGCTGCAACTTCATTCGTTTCATGAGAAGCATGGTGCAAAATTTAAAGAAGTAAAGGGTTGGCAAATACCTGCGATGTATTCTTCTGTAAAGGAAGAGCTGCAAGCCATCTATCAAAGAGTAGGTTTACTGGACCGTAGTTACCTGGGCAAAATTATTGCAAAAGGCGCGGATGCTGCTGACTTGATTGATCGCATATCCACAAACGATATGAAAGAACTGATTATGGGTGTGGCTTGTGACACCGTATTCTGCACACCAAAAGGACGTATTATTGATTACGCTAAAGTATTACAGTATGAGGACCAATTACTGATAATTTCCAGTTATTTAAGCAATGAACATTTAATAGATTGGATAAACCGCTTTATCATTTTAGAAGATGCAGAGCTTGAAGACTGCAGTGAACAATTTATCTGGTTAACATTGCTAGGACCAGATGCAAAAATGTTTATTGGGCATATAAGTGGTCAGCCCGTTTTGGATGAATATGAAACTATCTTGTTGGAAAAGGAGAATATTAAGTTCCCTGCACTTATAAATCATAATTTCAAAGTTCCATGTTATAATTTTTGTCTTCCTAAAAAAGAAGCAAAAGATATAATCAAGTGGATTAATGTTTCTCTCGATGAATTTAATGGCCGAATAATTGGTGATGATGCATTTCAGGTTATGCGAATTGAGAGTGCCATGCCGGATTGGGGAACTGAACTTACAGAAGATTATAATCCTCACGAAGCACGGCTAATAAACGCGGTTAGTTTTACCAAAGGTTGTTATACAGGACAGGAAATAATTGCCCGGCTTGATACATACGACAAAGTCCAGAAATATTTAATGATTTTTGACTTTGAACATCAATTACAACACAGTCCTCCTTTCAATGTTTTCTATGATGATGAAAAAATTGGTACAATGACCAGCTATGCCTATAATCCAACAAAAAATGCCAGCTGCGGATTAGGCTATATAAAGAAAAATTTGGCAGTAGCCGATTTTAATATTAAAGTTGATGTATTGATTAATAATGTTAAAATTCCGGCAACAATAAAAGTACCTCCTGTAAGAGACGTATAACATGCGTTATGAAAAACACTTTGATATTGATGAAGCCCGCAGCCTAATCCCCAGGCTAAAGCAGAAACTGGTTGTAATTCGTAATCTGGCATTCATTTTAAAATCAATGGGATTTGATATTTACAGCGGCAGGTACGCCATCGGGTTTCATCCTGATACTTTTGAAGAATTTCCGCCTGCGTATAAAAAATTGCAAAAAATGGTGAAAGATATTCACCAGACAGGTATAGAAATTAAAGCCATAGAATCAGGTTTAGTAGATTTCCCCGCTGTTCGCGAAAATGGTGAAGAAGTTTTTCTTTGCTGGAAGATTGATGAAAATGATATTGAATTTTGGCATAGTATAACCGGCGGTTTTCAGAACAGGCATCATATAGATGATTTTTAAAAAAGGTAATTTTTAAGTTATGATTATTAAGTACGGAAAACATGAAATTGAGCAAGGTCTGTTTTTGGCTCCGATGGAAGATGTAAGTGATTATCCTTTCCGCATGATCTGCAAGAAGCTGGGCGCGGATGTAGTTTATTCCGAGTTTATTAGTTCTGAAGCGCTTATCAGGGATGCTGAAAAAGCTTTTAAAAAGATGACTATTAAGCCTCAGGAACACCCTATCGGGATTCAGATTTATGGCAATCGCATTGAAGCCATGGTGGAGGCAGCGCAAATCGCTGAAGAAAAAGGTCCGGACTTTATTGATATTAATTTTGGCTGTCCTGTTAAAAAAGTGGCTTTAAAAGGCGCTGGTTCGGGTTTGCTGCAGGATGTGCCCAAAATGATCAAAATGTGTGAAGCAGTGGTTCGATCAGTAGAATTACCAGTCACTGCAAAAACTCGCCTGGGCTGGGATGCGCAAACAATCCAGATTGTAGATATAGCCCAAAAAATGGAAAGTGTGGGAATTGAAGCACTGGCCATTCACGGCAGAACACGCGCACAGGGCTATAAGGGTGAAGCTGACTGGGAATGTATTGCTGAAACCAAACAAGCAGTGAAAATCCCCATTATAGGTAATGGTGATGTCGTTGATCCCAGGCAGGCAATTGAATACTTTGAAAAATATGGTGTTGATGCTGTTATGATTGGTCGGGGAGCAATCCATAACCCCTGGATTTTCCGGGATGCAAAAGCATATCGTGAAACTGGTTTTGTTCCCGAGCCACCTTCCTTGCCCGAAAGAGTAGAAATTTTAAAAGAACATTATTTACTGAACATTGAGTATAAAGGAATAGCCCGTGGTATACGCGAAATGCGCAAACATATTAGCGGATATATAAAAGGTTTGCCGCACATTTCAAAATTTCGCCAAAAAATTGTAACCGTTGAAGGACTGGATGAAATATTTGATATGTTGGATCTTTTGAAAGTAAATAAACATGTCCATTACTATGCACAAAAATTACAGGAAGAAAGTGAAAAAACTGTTATGGATATGACATGTGCAACTGAAACAGGTACGTGTTGAAAAAAGAAAATACAAATAGTACTCTAAAAAATTTTAAAATGAAACCAACTTCTATTGAACAAATTAGTGACAATGTTATTGCCATTAAATGGAATAATGAGAGAGAAAGTATCCTTTTTGCTGAGAGGGTACGCAAAAGCTGTCCTTGTGCCTCCTGTAAAGATGGAAAACAAGATAAAGAGTCCAGCCCTTTTAAGATTTTAAAATCTAATCCCAATACAGTGGTTTTTAAAAATTGGGAATATGTTGGTAATTATGCAGTACGTTTTGGGTTTAGTGATAACCATACCACGGGTATCTATACCTATGAATATCTGAGCCAAATAGGCGAATAGTTGACTAACACTCGCAGAAAAATTTTGATATCCGTCAATACACGGACTTTTAAAATGTGTGAAATTTAAGATGTATTAGAAAAATAAGCAGGAACGCTTATGGAAGAATTATTTATCACTTTTAATTATGTAGAAGCTAATATCATACTTAACTGGTTTGAACTCGCCAATGTGAAAAGCGAGCGTTTTGGCTCTTCCCGCTATTATTTTCCGCAGGAAGAAGTTGTTGTTCAAAAACTTAGAAAGATGAACGAAGCTTCAAGATATGATGCTATTGATTTTGAAATTATATGGGGCTGGATGGAGAAGGTGGTTTACCCCCGCGTCGGAGAGGGCGGTGTTTATTTTCCCAATGAAAAAGAGATTGTTGATAAACTTACTGAATTCAGAAGAAAAGTGGATAAGATAGACACGCTTGAGAAGCAGAAACGCCTGATCAAAGATCGATTGGAAGCATCAGAAGACAGTAAACAGAAACATGAATTTAAGTATGATCCGGATAAATTCCGTAAAGGGTTAAAAGGAAGAGATTCTGAAGATAAGCCGAAAGATCAGGAAGAGTAGCCTTTTATTCCTCTGCTTTAGCGTTTAAAAATGAATAAAGGTCATATAACTCCATATCTGTAAAATGGACAAAACGATCTTTTACAACCGCATGCATCAGCCCAATGTTTTCTTTTCCACCTATCGCTATTCCTGCTTTCATCAAAATATGGAAATCCACTTCAGGGTAAGTTGTTATTACTTTTAGATTTGGAGTAGACATGTCTGGTAAAACTTCACCCTGCATATTTATTCCATGGCACTCATTACAAGTCGTCATAGCAATATATTGTCCGCGCAAATAAGAGGCGGTTTTTGATGAATCAATTTCAATGGGCGGTATTTGTGAGGCCCATTCAGCCATATGCTGGCTGTTTCCAACTGCAATATTCCAACGCGCTTTGAAACCAAGATTTGGCTCTTGTAGTTCTTTCTCAACAACTGGAGAAGTTTGCATATAGGCAATGATTGCAGCAATATCCTCATCGCTTAGATTGACCCAGTTATAAGAAGGCATTGACCATAAGGATTCGCCGTTTGCAGCAATACCACGTCTTACAGCTCTCTCAATAGCGGATGGGTCATTTTCACGTGCATATTTTGCCAGGTTGGGAGCAACAGCAACATCTACCCAGCCCCAGCGCTCCTTAAATACCTGGCCCTCGAGTTGTTGACCATGACATCCAATACAACCACGTGTTCTGGCTAAATGTTGTCCATATTTAATAGTGGTCGAATCCGTTTTAATTGAATATTCAAATTTAGTGGGAGCGTTGACATTGTTTAATTTCCATTCGCTTATACCATAGATACCTGCGAAAAAGATTACTGTAAGGCTGACAAGCGCTATGAGAATTAGTATAAACGTGCGATTCATAATATTACCCTTGCAATAAATAGTATTAAGGAATTAGAGCCACTGAGCGGACTCGAACCGCTGACCTGATCATTACGAGTGAACTGCTCTACCAGCTGAGCTACAGTGGCTTTTTTACACCAAAAATCTAATTGAAATTTACTTTTAAATCAATTGCGGTAAACTTTGTTTTTTTGTTACATTTATTTTTGGAAAATGTGTGGCATTTAACAAAAAGTACAATTATAAACAGTTGTAAAATAACATTTATCAAATAAATAAATGGGGTCAGGGATGAAATTAATAATTGGATTATTGTTGGCAATTATAGCGCTATCCTGTAATAATGGGGTAGAAGTTGAAACATTCAACGGTGAAACTATGGGCACCACATATTCTATAAGAATCTTTCCCGAAAAAGATCAAAATATCAACACCCTTAATTTAAAAACTGATGTTGATGAATTGTTATATAAAATAAATATGCAGATGTCTACCTATATCCCCGAAAGTGAAATATCTAAATTTAATCGAAGTTCGAAAAACATGGGAACTTCTGTATCGTCCTCTTTTTTAGAAGTGCTGAATCTTTCAAGGCAAATTTATTCAGAATCTGTCGGCGCTTTTGATCCAACTGTGATGCCCGTTGTTAATCTTTGGGGATTTGGCAAGGAAGGGCGCAGAGCAACTCCTCCATCGAATAAGGAAATTAATGCGCTTAAGAAATTTATTGGTATGAATAAAATTGTTATTTCAGGAAATATCATCTCCAAACAAAATAATTTGACAGAACTGGACTTTGGTGCAGTGGCTAAAGGTTATGGGGTTGATGCGGTGGCTGAGCTCATATCAGAAAAAGGCTTTAATAGCTTTATGGTGGAAATTGGCGGTGAAGTTGTTACAAAGGGGAAAAAAAGCGATGGGTCTTTTTGGATAATTGGAATAGAGCGACCCAGCATTGAACCCACAACGGAACGGCAGTATGAAACAAAAATTGCCCTAAGCGACGCTGCAGTAGCTACGAGCGGAGATTACCGGAATTATTTTATTGCCAACGATTCGATTTTTTCACATACCATAAATCCAGTTACCTGCAGACCAATTAACAATGGTCTGGCTTCGGTAACCGTTATCGCTCCAAACTGTGCTTTGGCAGATGCCATGGCCACCGCGATTATGGTAATGGGGGAACATAAAGGTTTGGAATGGGTAGAGTCAAAATCTGAAGTTGAAACAATGATTATTGTAAGACTTGAAGATCGTTACAGAATTACTGTAAGCAGCGGATTTGATTCATATTTAGCGCAGACTAATTAAAACGATCGGGCTTAAAATCCAGTTTATCAATAAATCTTTTATCCCGATTAGGGTATCCCAGACTGGCTACTTTGTCAAAACCGGGATCATTTTTATCCAGGTAAAACTTGACATCCTCGTTAGAACATGCTCCGCAAGATGCTTCATCGTGTCCTTTATCAGCCAAAGCTTTGCTGGATGAACAGCTGCTTCCCAATTCTTTCCCGCCGATAAATTTCCCAAGGCCCAACAAACCGAGGGCTGTTCCAAAAATAAGGGGTACTATCAAAAATTCCATCTGATACCTTCCTAAATACAATTCTAAATTTAACTAGTTCGATGCATCAAACAAAATTTAGTTTCAAAAAAGTATTCATTAACTTAGTTTTAAAAACTCTGATTAAACTCATTTAAATATTCAGCTAATGAAAATTTCGGTTAATAAATCCTACTTTTTATTCGTATTTCTGTGCCTGATCGTTTTATCGTTCCTGCCGTTAATTGGCAGTCAACCGATTTCTTTTTCAAATATTTTAAATAATCAACAGTCGCTTGATTATGAAATATTTATAAACATCCGTCTGCCGCGTGTGATTTTCGCATTTCTGGTAGGTGCAGCGCTGTCTTTAATTGGTTCTGTCTTCCAGGCTTTGTTAAGAAATGACCTTGCCACACCCTATACCTTAGGAGTTTCCTCGGGAGGAGCATTTGGTGCTGTACTGGCTTTAAAGTTAAATCTGGGCTTAACGTTTTTATTTTTTAATACTGTGGCAGTTTTTTCAATTTCCGGCAGTATCCTGGCTATAAGTATTATTTATTGGATTGCACGCCGCAAAGCAGGAATTTCTATGTATACGCTTATTTTGGCGGGTGTTGCTATAAGTTTTTTCTTTTCGGCTTTTAACCTGTTTTTGCACTACCTGGCTGACTTTACCGAAACCTACCGCATGGTGCGTTGGTTAATGGGATCACTTGATATATACGGCTGGGACTATACAATTACCATCGCTGTAGTACTCGTTATTGTGTTTGCTTATTTCTTTAAAAATTATCGTGCATTTAATATCCTTTTAGCAGGGGAAGAGATGGCTTTAAGTAAGGGCGTTGAAGCCTATAAGCTGCAGAAGATGAGTTTTTTTGCGGGTTCCTTCTTAATAGGACTTGTGGTGGCAGTTGCCGGTCCTATTGGTTTTGTCGGGCTAGTAGTGCCTCATACATTGCGACTTGTTTTTGGCGCGGATCATAAATATATATTCAGCGGTTCTATTATCGGTGGCGGGGTATTCCTGGCTATGTGCGATACTTTTGCCAGAACAATTATTGCGCCAGCGGAATTACCGGTCGGGATTATAACAGCACTCTTCGGAGGACCGTTTTTTATCTATTTACTGATAAGAAGGAAAAGCAGTTAATTACAAAACTTTGATTTGTAATAAGGTCCCTGGTTATCTTCTAAAAAATAGAAACGACATATATTCTTATTGGAGGGTTTATAATCATCCTGCAAAAAATATTTTCTTCCTTCTTCGGAATCCTCAACAAAATAGATTTCAATTTTGCGCACTTCGTCTCCGTAATTCAGAGAAATTTCATCACACATATTTAATAAAGTTTTATCTGTCAGGTCTGTTGATATTAAAACCTGGATTTCAATTTCATTCTTATTGTGGATAATAAAATCAAATGTTCGTCCGTTTCTCAAAAAAGGAGCTTTTAGATTTGTTACACCTTTCTTGGGAAGAGATACTTTCGTAAACAATTTTTGTCGGTCTTTTTCCAATATTCTAATTTCAACATTACCCGGGTAAACCTTTTTTTGATAGTCGAGTCCTATCTTACGGGCAAAATTTTCAGCATCCATCTTATCTCTGTAATGTTCGTCCGGCATGATCATATAAACAATAGCATATGGTTTGCTTTTATCAATAAACATTTCAACGCCATTTTCCCGGACAGTGCTTTCTGCAAAAGCAGTCATTTTTATGCCATAGCTTAAAGATTTTGGGCCAACAAAATCGCTGCGGATCCAGCCATTTTCCCGGTTAGCTTTTTCAATTTGATACCAGCCGTTTTTGTTTTGCAGCACCTGTACCTCTTCGCCGTCCATTAGCGTGCCAATTTTCTTTCCTGCTTTGGAGCCCGAAGAGCGCATATTGATGTTATCACTAATAACATATCCCGCGAATTGAAATGGGTTGGCAGGTAAAACCGTTTCTTCTTTTTTAGGCTCAATTGTCTTGCAGGAAAATAGCAGTGAAAATAACGCAAGAGCGGTTAGTGTTTTTTTAATCATGTGTTTTCCCGATAAGAATTGTATACAAAAGGCGAGTAAATTAATATTCTATAGTAATTATTACAAACTCTAATCAAAACATCTTTGGTAGACGTGTATAATTTTTGAGGATTTCCGATATATCCGGATATTCATTTTCCAGCAGGGCGCTAATACTCTTTATCTCATAAGGTTCAATAGTGGCTTGCGATTCGATTCTTAAATTGATTTTCGTTTTTCCTGGGGCTGATTTATTATTTTCCTTAGTTTTCGTTTTTATTAATTCAACAAAGGCATCTTGCGGATCCAGAATTTTACTAATTTTAAAATTATAAAATTTGCACTGCTTATAAAACAGTTCTTGAATATAGCCATAATGTGTGCAACCAAGAAAAATCGAAATATCTTTCTTTTTAACTATTTTTTCCCGTGCCGATTTAAACATTTCATTAATGCGCTCTTGCACAGCAAGATCTTTAGAATTTGCTTCTATCAGAGAGGCTAAGCTTCCTCCGCAAACGGTTATTATGTTCTTGTCATTAAAACGGTAGGCGCCGGAGTTTATTGTGGTTTCTGTAGCAAAAATTAAAAGTGGCTCCTGCCCGCAAATTTGCTGGTGTTCAGAAATTTGCAATTTTGCGGGAGAAATAATTTCCAGCACATGTTTATTGGTTTTGGAAAAAGCAGTTTTTGGATATAGTGCGGAAAGAGTATTGCAAGCAATTGCGATAACATCCGGATTATATCTTTCCTGCAAGGCCTCCAGTGCTGAGTTGAAGATACTAACCTTTTGCTCTTCGCTTTTCATCAAACTGTAGCCCATGCCGCTCTCCGCCAGGGCATTAAAAAAAATCAGGTCTATCTCTTTAAATGACCATGTTTTAATATCTTTTAAATAATGATAAAACTTTCCAAGAGAAGATAATCCGCCCAAACCCGAATCTGTGAAAACAACAGTAAATTTGGGAACGTTCATGATTACATACCGGAGTTTTCTTGATTAAGTTTGTCAGAAATAGCCATCTCAGTTTCGGCTTCCATAATCATTCCCTTTTGAACATAAAGCCTTGATAGAGCAGTATGTGCTAAGGGATCTTTTGGATTTATTTTTATCCATTTTTTTACTATATCCATTGCTGTATTCACATCACCCTGGCGATTGTAAGTCTCAGAAAGAGCACTATAAGCGGCTTCAAATTTTTCATCCATATCCAGAGCTTTTTGAAAGCAGTCTTTTGCATTTTCATATTCTTTTTGTGCAAAATGCTGAAATCCATTGGTTAGATATTCTTGTTTAGTCATTCAATATCCTGTTTATTAATGTTATGTGCGAAAGCGATTACTAAAGAATCTCCACTGTTGAAGGAAGTTATTTCCCGGTTCATACCGCCGAAAGTTGAATTTAGTTTCCCGAAATCCGGCATATAATTATTTAAGATCCAGGTTTGGCCATAAGCTGCCCATCTTTTTGCATCCACGGCAGCAGCGCGTTTTAATAACGCTTGGGCGATATTCTTGCCTGTTGCAGGATGCGTTTTCCTGGCACAGCCAAAGGTTATCAAAGCGTTATTATCTTTATAATACGATTTAGAAATAAGTTGCTTCCTGTATTCCAGGTTGCCGGGATTATTATTGACTTTTTGTTGCAAGTCAAAAAGTTCCTGTAAGGTTTCTTCCGAAATATCAGGAACGGAAAATACCGTATTCACTATTAAAGAGCTATCCATTTGTGCAGCGTTTTTTGGTGTTCTCTCTTGTTTACAGGAGAATACAGCAATCATTAAAAGAAGTAAGATTAATTTCATTATCTCATAAATTGATTAAGTACATAAAGTTAAGTACATTTCGGGCTAAAATATATTAAAATATAAATTAACACATAAAGGAGAAAAAAAGTAAAATAAAATTTGTTGTAAGGACAGAGTTTTTTGCAGGTAACGTTGATATATGCATTTATATTTTAAAGCATGTTTGTTATTGCAATATCTTCCATGAAATTTCATCGCGTTGATATCTCCGATAATTAAACATCACCGATACAAAGTTTTTTTAATTATATATCATCTTAAAATTATTCAAGTAGTATAGCAATATCATAAAACAGTAATATCTCCTCACGTCACATAATGTAAAAATGTGCAATTTCTGTTTTTTTAATTAAAACGTATTTCTTGCCTGAAACACTTTTCTTGTCCTTGCTATAATCAATACCGAAACACGAATATTTACTATAAGGACATTTATGAGTAAAGAGATTATTATTAACTCAACTAACGAAGAAACACGCATAGTATTGCGTGAAGAGAGTAAAGTAGTGGAGTTATTCGTAGAAGCACCGGAACATGAACGCATGGTGGGTGATATCTACAAAGGTAAAGTGAGCAGAGTGCTGCCAGGCATGCAGGCTGTTTTTGTTGATATTGGTCTGGAACAAAACGCCTTTCTACATTTTTCTGATGTAACCCCTCGTTATCAGGAGTTTTTTCAAAGCGCTGATTCTCAGCAAGAAAAGACAAAACGCGTTAAGCGAAAGTTTGAGTTTAGTGTAGAAAAAGATTTAAAAAAAGGAAATGATATCCTGGTTCAAATTGTAAAAGAACCTATAAGCACTAAAGGTTGTCGGATTACAAGTGAAGTAACATTGCCGGGAAGATTTGTTGTTTTAATTCCTAATCAGAAACACATTGGCATTTCCAGAAAGATATCAGAACAAAAGGAAAGAAGAAGGTTAAAAGATATAGCCAGGCAAATATTACCCAAAAACTTTGGGATAATTATACGCACGGTGGCAGAAGGTAAAAGCGATAAAGAGTTAAAAAAAGATATGAATGATTTACTTTCTGCCTGGAGAAATTTAGATAAGGAAATACAAATTAAAAAATCACCATCGCTGATATACAAAGATATGTCAATGGCCTCCAGTATAATCAGAGACCTTTTTACAACAGATGTAACCGAAGTGCATGTAGATTCTCGTAAAATGATGCGTGAGATATCGGCTTATGTAAAATATGTCGCACCGCATCTTGTCCATAAAATTACTTATTACAAGGGCAAAGATCCTATTTTTGACCACTTCGAAGTTGAAAAAGAAATTGCAAAAATGATGGATGCAAAAGTATGGCTTAACAATGGCGGATATATAATTATCCAGCCAACAGAAGCTATGATATCCATTGATATTAATAGCGGTAAGTTTATCGGTAAAAAAGATCATGAAAGCAATTCCTTGAAAATAAATCTGGAAGCGGCCCGCGAAATTGCCAGGCAAGCCCGCCTGAGAGATTTTGGTGGATTAATTGTTATAGATTTTATTGATGTGCTGGAAAAGGAAAATAAAAATAAAATCTTTTTGGAGTTAAGAAAAGAATTCGCTAAGGACAGATCTATTACGAAAATTGAACCAATGAGTAGGTTTGGCTTAATTGAAATGACCAGGCAACGGGTTAGGCCGGAGGTAATTATGTCCATGTATGAGCCTTGTCGTAAATGTGAGGGTTCTGGTCTTGTACCAACAATTGCCACAACCGTCTCGCGCATCGAAAGATGGATCCAGCGTTACCGCTCCACAAAAGGTGATCGTAGAATTTCACTTCAAATAACACCGGAAGTATACAGTTATCTAAATGAAGGACGCTATAGTAAAAGGTTGCGCCTCATGTGGAAATATTGGATGAAGATTATCCTTGTAAAAAATGAGCAGCTGGAAATTGGTGATTTTAAGGTGTATGATATTAAAAACAAAAAAAGTATCGAGTTAAAGGAACTAAAAGCTGCTTAATTTTTGTTTATTTGTCTCTGTTTACAAATAATGCAAAATATATTTGAAAAGAGAAGCAAGGAACATTAAATTAAAGGCTCGTTTTTACACAATTTTCAGAATGTTTTAGGAGTAATTACATGTACGCTATAGTTGAAATAGCAGGCAAGCAGTATCGTGTTGAAGAAAAGCGCCGTTTGCGGGTGCCTTTACTCGATATTGAAAGCGGAAAAAAAGTCGAGTTTGACAATATTTTAGTTTTTAACGATGACAAAAAAGTTCAGATTGGGACACCGACAGTATCCAAAGTAAAAGTTTCAGCTACTGTTATTGAACACAATCGTGAAAAGAAAATTGTTGTTTTTAAGAAGAAACGCCGCAAAGGCTATCGGGTAAAAAATGGCCATCGCCAGGATTACTCGTTGATTATGGTTGATAAAATTGGCGCCGGTACTATAGCTAAAGCTGCCGAACCCAAAAAAGTGGAATCGAAACCGCAAAAAGAAGCTGTCAAGGCGGCCACGAAAAGCAAACCAGCTGCAAGTACTGCGGCATCTGCAAAGCTGAAAACGCCTGCAGTGAAGAGTACAGCAAAGGCAAAAGCGCCTGCTGTAAAGAGTGCACCCAAACCAAAAGCAAGCACAGCTAAGAAAACAACAACAAAAGCTGCTGCCAAGCCAACTGTTAAAAAAGCAGCAACACCAAAGGTAACAAAAGCTAAACCTAAAGATAAAAAGGAGTAATTAAATGGCACATAAGAAAGGTGTAGGAAGTTCCAGAAATGGCCGTGACAGTAATCCTAAAATGCTCGGGGTTAAAGCTTTCGGTGGGGAAAATGTTTCAGCAGGATCTATAATAGTACGTCAACGTGGCACAAGAATCCACCCTGGTGAAAATGTTGGTCGTGGTGGTGATGACACATTATTTGCTAAAATTGACGGTGTCGTAACATTTGAGAGAAAAGGTCGCGATAAAAAACAAGTCAGTATTTACGCTAAAAATTAAATATTACTTTTATGAAATTTAAGGCCATCACAATTTTTGTGGTGGCCTTTTTTATTTTATGAAAAGTTAGCTGATAAATGGAACTATTGAATATCTTCCCGCCAACTCATACCTTTTGGATATATTAAACTACAGGAGATAACATGCTAAAGGTTATCACACTTCTTTTTCTTTATTCCCTTTTCGGGCAAGCCCAGGTTTTTCAGGAATTGGGTAGGTTTGGGGAAAAAGGAAGATTAAACGGTCAATTTAATAACCCTCAAGCCATTGCTGTTTCGCCTGATAATACGTTATTTATTGTTGATACAGGTAACCATAGAGTTCAATTGTTTGACGTTGCTGGAAATTTTATAAAATCGGTTGGCGGTTTCGGATTCCATGATGACCAATTTGATTCCCCACGAGATATCTGGGTCAATTCACTAATAAATATTTATGTATCAGATTATGACAACCGCCGGGTGCAGCGTTATGATAAGAATATGAATTTTATAAATAGTCTGCAAAATAATGATGGCGAAGAAACAGAATTTCAATTTGCAGAAATAGCCAGTTGTCTGGTTACATCACAAAATGACTTGTTTTTACTGGACCATGACGAATACAAAGTTATAAAGTTTAAGCGGGATGGTTCAGCGGAAAGATCATTTGGTCAGTTTGGGTCTGGAAAAGGAGAACTCAGTTATCCTCTTCAGATTGAATTATTTTCTTTTGATAAATTGCTAATAAGCGATCCAGAGGAAAAAGCACTATTAATATATGACTTTTTTGGGAACTTCATTAAAAAGATTCAATTTGAAGGATTTAAATATCCAAGTGGTATTGATGTAGATAATAAAAATAATATTTATATCGCGGATCCCGAAGCCAGGAAAATATTCTTTGTTGATAATAAAAATTATAAACTTTCTGAAATAAAGTTTTTACTAAAGTTGCGTTCGCCGAAAGATATTGTAATTAGTACTGTTAAAAATAAAGAATATCTTTACATTATTGACGGGAATGAAATTATTTTTGGAACTTTGAATCATGCAAAATCTTCAGCTGGTCAATGACATTTTTTTTTAAAGCTTCTCTCTCCTTAATACTGCTTTTGATTTTTGTTTTTTGTCAAAATGTCTCAGGACAAATTATTTCGGCAAATCGCTGGCAAGTGGATTCTATGATCGTGGTCAATCAAGAAGAGTATAAATATGTCTTCCCTGCAAATCATAAATATCAAAAACAATCCTTATATATAAATAATAATAGAATTCCATTAGCTGAGGTAAGGGATTATATATTTAACACACCAGAAATTATTGAATTTCGGCCGGCCCTAAAAGCAGGTGATTCGTTGCGGGTGCAGTATAGAAGGCTTCCATTTAACTTAAAATCGGTCTATACATTATTTACCCGTGATACCATTTCCATAGCACCCGATGATTCAAGCGGTTCAGGTGCATCCCGGGTCAGGGTGCTGCCATCTGCTATTGTTAATCCATTTGAAGATTTTGGCAGCGGACTGCAAAAAAGCGGTAGTATAATGCGCGGTGTGAATATAGGTACAAATAAAGACTTAACTTTAAATTCGGGTTTAAATCTTCAGTTAAGTGGCCAGTTAACTGAAGATGTTGAAATAATTGCTGCTTTGTCAGATGAGTCCACGCCCATACAACCTGAAGGGAATACACAAACGTTGGAGGAAGTTGATCAGGTCTTTATCCAGTTCAAGAGCCCCTATATTGAAGGAACAGTTGGTGATATAAACCTGCAACAAAAAGGAACTGAGTTTGGCAATTTTTCCCGAAAGTTGACTGGATTATCACTTTTAGGAAAATATGATAATCAGTATCTGGGTACAACCTACGCAACTACACGAGGTTTTTTTAACAGGATTTCAATCATTGGACAGGAAGGTAACCAGGGTCCTTATCAACTTTCAGGCAAAAATGGTGAAAGGGAGATAATTGTATTGGCCGGAACGGAAAATGTATTTGTAAATGGAAAACCTGTATTGCGCGGTGAAAGCAATGATTATATTATTGAATATGCAAACGGACAGATTACCTTCACGAATAATTTACTTGTTACAAGCGAATCCCGGATAGATGTGGATTTTGAATATTTTCCGGCAATACAAAAATATAATCGCAGCGCATTAGGTGCTCTTACAGGAGGCTCGTTATTTAACAATAAACTTAAATATAATATCAGCTTTTATCAGGAAAAAGACGATATCAGTCAATCGCTTGGGTCGGAAGAAGATTTAACAAAAGAGGAAAAAGATATTTTAAAAAATGCTGGGGATGAATTTAGAAATGCTTTTACGGATGGTGCGACTTTTGTCGGAAGCGGTATGGGTAGTTATATAGTAAAGGATACTTTATATAATAATGAAACTGTTTCAATTTATGAATACCGCGGCAGAAACCTGGGTGATTATAATGTAATTTTTACCAATGTTGGATTAGGACTGGGTGACTATAAAAGAGCCAGAACCGGGAAATATAGCTGGGTCGGAAAAGAGAAAGGTGCATATCTTCCTGTTAAATTAATTCCTTTGCCCCAGGAACAGCAGTTAACTGATTTATATTTGCAGTGGACTCCCTCCAAAGATATTTCTTTGAATACAGAATTCGCTATTAGTAATCTGGATAATAATACTTTCTCAGCTATAGGAAACAGTGATAACATTGGAAATGCGTTTATTTTAAATTTTGATGCTAAAAACATAATGCCTTCTGTTTCAAATGTAAAATTAGGATCACTGAATTTTAGTGCTAAAACACGCATTATTCAAAATAATTATAAATCTATTGACAGATTTAACCAACCCGATTTTGAAAGATATTGGAATGTTCTACCGGGTGAGCAACAGAATAATCAGGAAAAAAGTATACAGTTTAATACTCTCTATAAACCAATTATCGATCTTACATTTGGATTAAACGTCGGTGCCTTAGAAAAAAACAATCTTCAATCAAATAGATTATCCTCAACATTGGCATTCGATAAGACAGATTGGTTCAGATCCAATTTTGATTACGAAATAATTAATAGCACTATTACCACCAATGATATTGAAAATAATTGGACCAGAATAAATGCAGATTTAGAAAAAGATATTTGGTTGTTTACACCCCAGCTATTATATCAATTTGAACATAGAAAAAATATGGAAGTGGATTTTACTAATGGTTTTAGATTTGATGATTATGGCATAAAAATGGGTCTTTTTAATTGGAAGTTTTTTTCTGGCTATAGTCAGTATAATGAACGCTATGATCAGGTATATGATGTTGAAAATAACGGCAGCCTGGTGCCACAGGCAACAACAAAAACTCAGAGGTATCACCTGGAAATTCAGAATATAAAAGAAACATCTGCCAGTTTTGAGTTTATTAAGCGCAAAAAAGATTTTAAAACAAGATTTGAAAATATAAAGCAGGACACAGTAAAACTATTATATGCTGATGCGTCGGTACAGGATACAGTTTGGCAAGACAGGGAAACGAATCTTGCAGAATTGCAAGTGACACATTCCAGATGGAAAAAAGCAGTAAATGTGAATCTGCAATACAGGATTTCTACCGAACAAACAGCTTTGCGTGAAAAAATTTACCTGGAAGTTGATGAAGGTCGGGGTAATTTGCGCTATGATGAAGACCTCGATGAATATGTACCTGATCCTGATGGAAATTATGTATTATTTATTCTACCCAGTGGTACTTTTGAACCTGTTACAAAGCTGGAGTCGGCACTCCGTATAAGTTATGATCCTGCCCGCTATTGGAAAAAGAAATCATCTTCCGGTTGGAAAAAATTATTAATAAACTTTAGTGGCAGCAGCTATTTCAGAGTTGAAGAAGAAACAAAAGAAAAAGACCTGCTATCAATTTATTTATTAAACCTTGATAAATTTCAAAAAGATCTAACCCTGCGTGGCACCTTAGTTTATGATCAGGACATATTTATAATGAAAAAGAACCGCAATCTAAATTTCAGGTTATTGTACCGTTATAGAGACGATTTGTTTAACCAGTTCCTGGATGTCATAACTGTTTCAGATGACCAAAACGGAGTTACTGAAAATTCCAGTGAAAACGAAAACCGTCTTGTTATTGAGCGGGGTTTTCGAACTGATTGGCGTATCACGAACCAGGTAAAAAGCCAGAGTGAAATCAGGCAAAAAATGACCAACAGAAAAAATGTTGTTAACACTAATAGAAATAGAAATATTGATGCACTTTTTTTAAATCAGAAGTTTTTTTATAAACCATCCAATAATTGGGAATACCGGCTGAACCTGGAATATGGTAACGAACAAAATACAGCGCAAAACTACCCATTAGAGCTGCAATTTGGTATAGGAAAATTAGAAGGAAATTACATAGTTGCCGGTAAAGGAAGGATAACTGCTGACTATGAACAACAGCTTGTGGAAGTTACCTCTAACCCCTTTAATAAAACGGTACCCTTTGAAATGGCGCGGGGGAAAAAGGAAGGTACTTCAAAGAAATGGCAGTTACGTGCGGAGTATACCATATCCAAAAACATATTATTTACTCTTCTTTACAGGGGCAGAGATGAAGCGGGGTTTGATCAAATAATTCATACAGGTCAGGCTGAAGTAAGGGCATTTTTCTGATGTGCCTATTTTAAATTTGGTCCAAGCCATTTCTCCGCTTCTTTAATGCTTATCCCTTTGCGCCGCGCGTAATCTTCAAGTTGATCAGAATCTACTTTCCCAAGGCCAAAATATTGACTTTGCGGATGGGCAAAATACCATCCTGAAACAGATGCGGCAGGCAACATGGCAAAAGATTCGGTCAAACTTATTCCAACATTGTCTGAAGCATTTAGTAATTTAAAAAGAGTTTCTTTCTGGCTATGATCAGGACAGGCAGGATAACCGGGAGCTGGTCTTATCCCCCTGTATTTTTCTTTCACCAAGTCTTCAGAATTTATTTTTTCATTTTTTGAATAACCCCAAATTTCTGTGCGTAACTTAAAATGCATTAATTCAGCGAAAGCTTCAGCTAATCTATCTGCCACAGCCTTTGCCAGAATACTATTATAGTCATCATGGTCATCCTCAAATTTTTCAACGATCTTATTAAGACCAATACCTGCAGTAACAGCAAATGCGCCTATGTAATCGTGAATACCTGAATCTTTGGGGGCGATAAAATCTGCTAAAGCAAAATTTGCCCGGTCATTTCGCCGTTTCATTTGCTGGCGCAAGGTTTGAATGGTTGCGCGCACACTATTACGGTTTTCGTCATAAATTATAATATCGTCCATAACACTATTTGCAGGGAAAACACCAACAACGGCCTTTGCTGTCAGACTTTTGTTTTTTATTATTCGCTCCAGCAGCTTCTGGGCATCATCATATACTTGGCGGGCCTCATCATTTTGAAGAATCGCCGGGTAAGATCCTTTCAGTTCCCAAACTGAAAAGAACGGAGCCCAATCAATAAATTCCCTTAATTCACTTAAAGGAAAATCTTCATAGATTTTTAATGCTGTTTCAGTGGGCTTAGTGAAGTTGTCTGTACCCAAATCAATTTCAAATTTGTTTGTTCTGGCATCATCAAGTTTGATTAAATTGGTCTGGTTAATTCCTGCTATGTATGAAGATCTTATTTCTTCCAACTGACTGTTCGTTTCAGAAATAAAGGATTCTTTATTTTCGGGATGAAGAATTTTACTGGCCACATCAACAGCTTTGGAAGCGTCCAATACATGCACCATTGGTCCGGAATACTCGGGATGTATTTTTACGGCGGTATGCTTTTTAGAAGTGGTAGCACCTCCAATTAATAGCGGTATTTTAAATTCCAAACGCTCCATCTCTTTTGCAACATGAACCATTTCATCGAGCGATGGAGTGATGAGTCCGCTTAGACCAATAATATCAACATTTTCTTCTTTTGCGGTTTCAAGAATTTTTTCGGCTGCAACCATTACACCCAAATCAATAACCTGATAATTATTGCAACCAAGAACTACTCCAACAATATTTTTCCCAATATCATGAACATCACCTTTGACAGTAGCCAGTAATACTTTTTGAACACTCCTTGTCGTTTCATGTTTTTCAGCTTCAATAAATGGCAATAAATAAGCTACGGCCTTTTTCATTACACGAGCACTTTTTACTACCTGTGGTAGAAACATTTTCCCTGCACCAAAAAGATCTCCCACAGCTTGCATTCCATCCATTAAAGGCTGCTCAATAACATGAATAGGCGCTTCATACTTTTGTCGGGCCTCTTCAACATCTTCTTCGATAAAATCCACTATTCCTTTTATGAGGGAATGTTCTAGTCTTTTTTCAACCGAATCTTTGCGCCAGTTCAAATCTTCGCTTTTTTTGACACCTTTTTGTTTAACTGTTTCGGCAAAAGAAACCAATTCTTCCGTTGCCTCCGGACGGCGATTAAACAGAACATTTTCCACAAGCTTTAAGAGATTTGGATCAATCTCTTCATAAATTTCAATTTGCCCCGCATTCACTATCCCCATATCCATACCTTCTTTAATTGCATGGTAGAGAAAGGCGGAATGCATTGCTTCACGCACTGTATTGTTACCCCGAAAAGAAAAAGATAAGTTGCTAATTCCGCCACTTATTAAAACATGTGGCAGGTTTTCTTTTAACCACTTAACAGCTTTGATAAAATAGAGTGCGTATTCATTGTGTTCTTCAATTCCTGTTGCAATAGCAAATATATTGGGGTCAAAGATTATTTCTTCAGCAGGAAATTCTAATTTTTGTGTCAGCAGATCATAAGCACGTTTGCAAATTTCAATTTTGCGTTCATATGTATCAGCTTGACCGTCCTCATCAAAAGCCATCACAATTATAGAAGCACCGTACTTTTTAGCCAGGGCAGCCTGTTCAAGAAATTTCTCTTCGCCTTCCTTTAGGCTGATTGAATTAACAATGGCCTTGCCTTGTACCTGCTGCAGACCTTTTTCAATAACGGTCCATTTAGAGGAGTCAACCATAATCGGTACTTTGCAGATCTCAGGCTCTGTTGCAACCAATTTCAGGAAATGAACCATGGCTTTTTCAGAGTCCAGCATTCCCTCATCCATGTTGATATCAATAACCTGTGCGCCGTTTTCCACCTGGTTTCTTGCAACAGAAAGAGCTGTTTCAAAATCATCATTTAGAATTAAATTAGCGAAACGAGCTGAACCTGTAACATTGCATCGCTCTCCTATGTTTACAAAGTTGGTCTCTGGTCTTATTGTTAAGGGTTCCAGTCCGCTGAATTGAGTCTTTATATCAATTTGTGGGATTTCCCTTGGTTTATGTCCGGCAATTTTTTCAGTAAATAGTTTTATATGATCAGGGGTGGTTCCGCAACATCCACCAACAATATTCAAAAACCCGGAAGCGGCGTATTCTTCCAGAACACTATTCATTTCTTGCGGAGATTCATCATATCCGCCAAACTCATTTGGCAATCCTGCGTTGGGATAGAGAGAAACAAAAGCAGGAGCATTATCGGATATTATTTCTATAAATGGACGCATCTGTTTTGGACCCAAAGAACAGTTTAACCCAATACTGAAAGCGTTTACATGTTTAACGGATACTAAAAAAGCTTCAAGCGTCTGTCCGGAGAGCGTTCTGCCACTTTGATCAATAATAGTTACAGAGATCATTATTGGAAGGCGTTTACCCGTCTCTTCAAAGTAATTTTCAATGGCAAAAAAAGCTGCCTTTGCATTCAAAGTATCAAATATAGTTTCCACCAATAAAATATCTGCACCGCCGTCAACAAGACCCCGCACCTGCTGATAATAACCTTCAACAACCTCATCCCATGAAACTGAGCGTTGAGACGGATCATTAACATCCGGTGAAATAGAGAGTGAAGCATTCATCGGTCCTAAAGCGCCTGCAACAAAACGCGGTTTATCCGGAGTTTTTTTTGTTTTTTCGGTAGCGGCTTTTTTGGCAATTTGGGTGGAGGCCAGGTTCATTTCATAAACAATATCAACCAGGTTATAATCACGCTGCGAAATACCATTGGCATTAAATGTATTTGTACCAATGATATCTGCACCGGATTCGAGATACAGACTATGTATTTCTTCTATTATTTTGGGCTGTGTTAGGCTTAACAGATCGTTATTGCCTTTAAGATCCTGCTCAAAATCTTTAAAGCGTTCAGACCTGTAGCCCGCTTCATCCAGTTTATAGGATTGAATGACAGTACCCATCGCTCCATCCAGTATCAAGATGCGTTTTTTGAGATGAGATTCCAAAATGTCGAAAATATTTGCGTCCATTTAATTCTTCACTAGTTTTTGTTGGCGCTTAAGATACAAAATATGGCTGTACTAAAATAGAGGTAATAAAAATTATCACACTTTTTGTGATATGATTGTTGAGTTGAGAAATAGTTAAAAAAAAAGAGCTCCTGTAAAATAACAGAAGCTCTTATGGATTGTAAATATTTCAGTGCTTATTCGTACAAAAAGACTTTGTCAACAACGTGAACAACGCCATTAGAAGCATCCACAGTACCCAATATTTTTGCTCCATGAACATATACACCATCTTCTTTAACTTCTACTTTTACATTTTGTCCAGTAGCCATATATAAAGTAGCCTGTTTTTCCAATAATTCACCGGCAAATGTTCCGGGAGAGGCATGACCTGTAATAATCTGTGCAAGTTTGCCTTGATTCTCCGGTTTTAACAACTCTTCCACTGTGCCTTCAGGTAAGGCTTCAAAAGCAGCATTGGTTGGGGCAAACACGGTTAAGGGACCTGGATTAACCAGAACATTTTCCAATTTTGCTGCCTGCACTGCTGCGACCAGTGTTGTGTGATCCGCTGAACCAATGGCAATTTGTAAAATATTTATTTTGGAATCTTCATCTATTACACCCGCCTGACCATGTGTTTTTGATGAAAGATCTTCCCCTTCCTTTTGGACGCAGGATATAAAAGTTAAAAACGCAACGAAAAATACAAGTATCTTCATTAATTACCTCCTCTATGAGAATTATTATAAGTTATTTAAAAATCTTTTTTTAAGAATAAACGTTTAGCAGCAAGCCCGGGAATAATTATCCATAAAAACATAACGCCTAACGAGATAAAAATACCTGCATTACTGCCAAAAAATCTGGAAAAGGAGGCTCCTGTATAGCCCATTAAAGCAGCAACATCTAATTGCATTAGCAAGTAAATACGACCTAAATCTATCGGATTAAGCAAACTAAAGGCGATGGATATTTTATCCAGTGGGTAATCTGCAAAAATAAAAAGAAGCAGCATTATAATGCCGTCATAAATAAGGATAAAAAAGAGCCATACCAGAACGGCCAGTCCTAACCCCTTTATTTTATCTTCAAAACGATTTGAAAAATAAAAAGCTAATCCGCAAAAAATGAAAGTGAGAACAATCCCACTTACTAAAAGATTTATAAAAGCCATCTGGCTTTGGGCGTCAATCCTGCTGTATAACATCGGAATGCCAACCCCTGCAACAAAAGCGAGTGCTAACGGAAAAGCCAGTCCCAGGTACATTCCCCAGAACATATTTCTGCGGTCTACTGGCTGTGTAAGCAGCAGTTCTATAAATTCACGGGAATTGTATATATAGATCATCCCAAATAATAATGCTACTAACGGGATTAGAATTAAAACTATGTTCATCAAGCTTAATACTACATGGCCGCCACTGCCTCCAAAACGAAAAAGAATATCTGTACTGATCCAGAAAAAAATACCGTAGGCTAAAAGCCATTTACTCCGTAATAAATCATGCAGTTCATATTTAATAATTTTTGATAGAATGTTCATGGGCTATTTCTTTTAATTTTCAGACATCAATTTGGCGATTGCCAGTTCCAGACCTTTTTGTTTTGTATGATCCTTAACCATATCAACCGATCCCTCAAAATAAATTTTTCCATCCAACAGAAAAATGATCTTATCTGCCAGTTCCTCTATTTCACTCATTATGTGAGAAGTAAGGATAAAGGTTTTTCCTTTTTTACATTCATCAATTATTTTATTTTTTAAGGCGCTGCTGGCAATGGGATCGAGGCCCGCTGTAGGCTCGTCAAGAATCAGCGTTTGTGGTCTGAACATGAAGGCGATAACGGCACTTACTTTTTGTCGGGTCCCGCCAGATAATGTTTTTAACGATTTTTCCATTTCTTTTTGAAGATTAAATATCTCTATTAATTCATCGTCTGTATTTTCAGGATTACCGCGTAAATCTCTTACGAGCCGCAGCAGCTCTCTTACTTTTAAATTATCCGGGAAACGGGCGATTTGTGGCATATATCCTAAATGTTTCCTGTAGTTACAATCTCCGTTTACTTCCTCTCCATTGACTTCAATTGTTCCGTTATCCGGTTTAACAAGTCCAAGAATGCTTTTTATAAGCGTAGTCTTTCCCGAAGCGTTAGGTCCCACGATGGCATAAATTTTTCCATCTTCTATATCCAGGTCAATTCCATTAAGAATATCCAGTTTACCAAAGCGTTTCTTTAAATCGATAATCTTTATCATGGAATTCTCCGCATCAAGGGCCTATTGTCAGTCAGGGTTTCGGGTGTAAGAACAGGAATTATTGATTCTGCTAAATTTAATATATCAACAAAAAAGCTGCGTGTAAGCGTTAATGAAGGTTCATTTTGTTCAACCAAATACGAAAAGAGTTTTACCGGGCGATAGGGCACATCACCAATTCCATTGCGGTCAAGGTCATATCCTGAATATTTATCCCAATAATTCGATGAGAACTCATTAAAATTTTGGCGGCTATTGGTAGCAATGTCGAAGGTGTTTGCTAAAAAATTATTGGATTCAAATGTATTATCCATGCAATTACCCATTATTTTAACAGCCCAGCCATTCTGCTCGAAAGTATTGTGGGTAACTTTTATTCTATTGGATGATTCAGAATACAGACCCCGTGAATTTTTTAAGAATACATTATTCTCTATAACACTATCAGTGATTTCTTTAAGAAGTAAGCCGAAAGATGCCGAACCCCAGTTATATTCAAAGCGGTTGTCTTTCATTTCAACATTGCGGGTGTACATAACAGCTACACCGGATCCATTATTCTTAAAAACATTTCGAAAATAGTTGCAGCGGTTAGAAAACATAAAATGCAGACCATAACGCAGATTTTTTTCACTATGGTTGTTTAGAACCAGGCTTTCTTCCACAAATTCAAAATATATACCATCTCTATGACCGGTGACAGAGTTATTTTGCACGGTTATTTTTTTACAATACCACAAATGAATGCCATTGCCGGCGGCAGATTCTTTTACAGATTGCGCTTTTATAACATTATTCTCAATTATGCAATTGTATGATTTGGCCAGGTATATGGAGAAAAAGTTATTGCTAAATGTATTATTTCGAATAATACAATTTTCCGCATCATCCAACTTAATGGCGGAATAATCATTAATATAGCTTACCGGTACATTACGGAATTCTAAACCGCTGATAGTTACGTTTTTAGCAGATATGACAAAGATGTGCCCTTTTTCAGAACCATCGATAATAGCATTTTTTTCGCCTAAAATGACGATGGGTTTATTTATTAAAATACCATTCTCTTTATAAACCCCAGCCTTTAAAACAATTGTATCGCCGGCTGCAGATCTGTTTACAGATTCCTGAATCGAAAGAGAATTAATATCAATAATCCTGATATCATTGGCCCTTACAGCAAATACTATAACAATGAAATTTAGAATTATGTAGACATTTTTTTTCATATGTATTTTAAAAAGGGCCTCAAAGACCGACCTAAAAATTCGTACTGAAGTTTCGAAGGCTCGTGGCATGAATCCTCATTATTATCAGGTTACGATGCTTTGAAGGCCCAATTGTGATAAAATGATCATTTTAACCATTCTTCTTGCACCAGAAGTTGCACTTCCTGCCAGCGAATAGCTTTCCCGGCATATGTACTTTGCATTGATTTTACAGCATCATGATTTTTAAAACTGCTTAAATTTGCACCCATGGGGCTTTTTAATTCTTTACTATGCAGATACCAGGCCTGGGAGGCGTCAATAAATGTTTCCGGATTATTAAAATCTATTGTCCATAAACGGTATACATTTTCTGTCTCTTTTTTGTCTTTGATTATATAAGCGGCCATGCATTCTATGGAATCAAATTTATAAGCTTTCCCTTTTGACGTAAGCAATTCACCGCCAAAACGCTGGTCAGAAATAATCATCCTGCAGTAACTGCAGCCATCTTCTCCAAAGTGGATAGGAACAGGTTCTTTTGAACAGCCGGATACATATGTAATTATAAATAAAATTAGAAGAACCTTTTTCATTTTATCTTCTGTTCCCGTTTATTCAGTAGAGCATATAATCCAAGTAAAATTGAAATTCCCATCAGTATTCCACCAAAAGAAGGCAATGAGGTACTTGTAAAATTGAGAATTTGTTTCGTTCCAATCAACGGCGGTTGATAACTCATGCCCGGTACCTTAATGGCTGCCATTGGATCCAGATTATGTCCAAAGTCATATCCCCACTGATAATAGTCATATAATCCAAATAGCATTAAAGCAATAAAAAGAATGACCCAAATCCAGCCGAACCATTTTTTATTTATAACAAATACCAGAAGACCGAATACAATTAATCCTGCAACAATATATGGCATTACCTTTAATTCAGGGATGGAGTCCGGTTCAATTTTTTTCATCCCTATATAATGATTTAAACCGTTAATATTTGAAAGATCATTGGGGTTTACTCCTGTCATTGTATCAAGCCATATATACATCCCGATTCCTTCAGGATATTGTGGCGCGTCCAGGGAAATTTTCCATAACGGCAAAAAATATGTTAATATTAAAATCAAACTTGCGACTAAAAACATCTTTCGTGATAATGGTGTCATTTTTCTTATCCTGAAAATATAAGCCCCGCATGTGTTTCTTCATACGGGGCTTTAGAATATTATTTATTTGTACCAAATGTTAATGGAACGTTGGAGTTTCGTGGTGAAACTCTGATATAACCCTGCATCTCCTGGTGCAGTGCAGAACAGAAATCCGTGCAATAGAAAGGAAAAACACCTACGTTTTTAGCTTCCCAAACCAGTGTTCTTGTTTCACCAGGCATTACGAGTAATTCAGATGTTGGAGCGCCAAACATAGCGAAACCGTGCGGAACATCCCAATCTTGTTCCAGGTTCGTCACATGGAAGAAAACCTTATCACCAACCTTAACACCTTCAATATTATCAGGCGTAAAGTGAGTTCGGATTGTTGTCATATTTATATGAACTTCTTTTCCTTTACGGACAACTTTGGCTTCTGCCTCACCTTTTGAAGAATAGGGGTGTTCGTTTTCTTCTATTTTGAAATATTTGGTTTGGTTTTTCATTACAACATCAGCAGCAATACCCTGTGCATAGTGAGGTTCACCCATTGTTGGAAAATCGAGTAATAATTTCATTTTATCACCAGAAATATCAAAAAGCTGGGCAGAATGCGCAAGTTCAGGTCCTGTTGGTAAATAACGATCTTTGGTAATTTTGTTTAATGCTACAACATATTTACCCCATGGGTTTTGGCTATCCCCACCAGGAATGCTTAAGTGACCAATAGAGTAATACGTAGGAATTCGATCAACCACTTCCCAGGTTCCAATTTCCCACTTTACGATTTCAGACGTAATAAAGGCAGACGTATACGCAAAACCTTTTCCATCAAATTCTGTATGCAATGGACCAAGGCCACAATTTTTAACTTCACCAGCGATAACGGATTCATATTTTAAAACAGGAATGCCACCGGATTCGCCTTCGAACTCTTCATTTTCAATAGCTTTTAACATTTTGCTAAAAGAATGTACCGGGATAAGAGCCGCAAGTTTACCGCCGGCAGCTATATATTCACCGCTTGGATCTACATCAACGCCATGTGGAGATTTTGGAGTTGGTAAATAATAAATTAATCCGGGAATATCCTTTGGACTCAGAATCTTAACAGACTTCTTCTCAATAGAGCTGGCAATGCGTGATTTTTCATCCAAACGATTAATCAAGTATGGAGATTTCATTTCCTTAAAATTGCCATCCGCAACGGCTTGTTCAGCTAATTTCCAGTTAACAGCCGCGACAAAGTCTTTATCATTTTGCGAAGCGTTTACTTCCAGTAAGGTATTTGCCTGTTCGGTATTATAACATGTAAAAAATGCCCAACCATGAGAAGGACCTTTTCCGGCATGGGCTAAATCATAATCATAACCAGGGACTAAAATCTGGAAAGCAATATCCATTTCACCGGATTCTTCTACCTTAATGAAGGAGATTGTGCCCTTAAAATTATCTTTATACTCTTTAATTGAAATATCTTTTTGGGGAATTGGAACGCTAAAACGGGTAGCGGCAACAACATATTCCGTGTTCATTGTTGTAAAAGGAGAAGCGTGATTGCCGGCCGAGTTAGGGATCTGAATGATTTCATCTGTTTCAAATGTTGCAAGATTAATACGGGCAATCCGTGGTGTATTATTTCCATTAATAAATAACCAGCGTCCATCTGGAGTACCATTTGTTTGAGATAGTTCCGGGTGGTGTGCATCATCCCATGGAATATTTCCATACGTTGTATTCAGCATGGCTATGGTTTCTTCAGAATATCCGTAGCCATTTTCAGGAAACTGAGAAAAAACGGGGACGGTTTTTATTAATCTTCCCGATGGTAAACCGTGAACTGTTACATTCCCGCTGAATCCTCCTGAAGCAAAGAAATAAAACTCATCGTATTCGCCTGGTGCTACATATACTTTTGAAGCAGCATCATTAACAGTGCTTGTGGTTTGACACTGACTCAGCATTATTGCAGCTGCCATTGCAAAAATAATGGCCCAAAGAATTTTTTTGGACTTAAAAATTGAACTCATAACAACCTCCTTTAGGTTAGTTTATATAATTTGAAAATTAATACGTTTTATCTTGTTTTTCTTCGTAAAGCCTGCCATCTCCCTTTTTTATCTTTTTTGCCAGGTTTTTTAATGAACCGTTCTGAAAATCGAACTCTAATTTCTTTCTTGTTTTGAACCAGGCTTTATGCAAAATGCAGGGATCGTCTTCATTGCAGTTTTTTAAATCCATAACACAATCTTCAAATAGTTTTTCCCCGTCTAAAACCGAGATTATATCCATGACAGATAATGATTCCGACGAAACTTTAAGTGCTACTCCACCTTTGGGTCCCTTTATAGATTCCACAATATTAGCATGCCCAAGTGTTTGTAATATCTTTGTTAAAAAATGGAAGGGAATATCAAGTTTAGTGGCTATTTCTTTTATTGAAATAAAACGTCTCTGATCTTCCACAGCTAACAATAATACGGATCGAATTCCATAAATACAGGATTTTGAGAGTAGCATAATTTTTTCCCGGTCATTATAATAAGAGTAAAAACTCTTAAATAGGGGTCAAAAAAAGGAGAAAATAGGATTTCTCTCCTTAATTGTTATTTATTATTTGTTTTTAAATACTGGTGCAGCTGTAATATTTTGTTCGCGGCCTTCTTTTGCAACGAGTCTTAAATATTCTAAAACTTCTTTTGCCTGGTCCAGGGTCAGGTTCATATTAGTCATTGGAGCCAGATATTCAGCCAGCATATCCTGGCCAGTGGGATGTTTTTTGGTCATTTCATCCGGATTCAATATCATATTAAGAATATATTCAGGAGTTCGTCTTTCCGCGGTGTATCTTTGGGCAGGTCCTACAAAACGTTCATCCAGTTTATGACAGGCAGCACATTTTAAATTGAATGTTGCTTCGCCGGTTTTTGCAAGATCCAGATTAATTTCTGCTAACTGAATTTTTTCAGTAATCGGACCTATGCCATTTTCCATTTGGAAATCTGTTAATCCATTTGGATTTGGCGCTTTTGTTTCTCCTTTTTCACCACACCCTATCATTAATCCAAATGATAAAACGATTAATATTCCAACTAATTTCATTTCTATATCTCCTTTATTTCAGACACTGTTATCTTAAATATACTATTTTATGTTTTTGTTTTCAAAACTATTTTTCATTTTTTTTCTGCTAATCCTTATAAATAAATTTACACAATGATCTCAAAGAAATTACAAATAAATCAAAAATATCTTACATGGTTGTTTTAATAAACTTATTTAGTGTTTCCCTCAAATTCTCACCACGCAGATCAATATCAGTGGCGATAATTTTACCTTTTGGGTCTACTAAAACCGGTTTGGGTATGCCACTCACTTCAAATCTTTTTGAAAGATCATTATCGAATCCACCCTCAACAAAGGTATGCAGCCAGGGCATAGACCACTTTTGTTTTCTATATGCATCAACATGTTCAATTTTAGGATCAAAAGATAAACTTAAAATTGTAAAATTCTTATTCTTGAAATCGTCATAAATAGCGTGAAGGTTTGGCATTTCGGCGCGACAGGGAGCGCACCATACAGCCCAGAAGTCCATCAGATAAAATTTTCCTAACATGGATTCATCGCTGACTATTTCATCGCTATGTAAAAGCTTTATTTCAAATTTTGGAACTTGTTTTCCTATAAAAACGGCTTTAGAGGGATCAATTTGATTTACATACCAGCGCAGATCTTGCTGATCAGAGTATTTTTCTTTCAGCTCTTTGTGAATTTCAGTGACCTTACTCAGATTGCCCTCTTTTTTAGCTTCAATTCCCTGCAAAGCTAACAACGTTGCCTTTACACGATGCGAGGTAATATTCTCAAAGTTAGCGTTTATCAATTGTTGGGTTTTTTCCGGACCATAGGCAGCTGTATAAATATCGATTAAAGAAAAATTATTTGCCGCCCACAGGGGATCTGTTATTCTTAGAATTTCTGCAGTTTTTTGTGCATCCCCTCCCGTATATCCATAATGAATTGTGCTTACATAACGCATGGCTGCATATCTTCGGATAAGATCATTTTTACTGTTCATTTTTTCTTCAAGAAATTTTGCAATCGGTTCAAAATTGAAATTAAATCCATCTGTTGATTTATTAATTTCAGCATATTGATTGCGTTCTTTGCGCCATTTTTTTTGATCGATATTTACTTTGTGATTTATCTGGGCAATCTGATTAATAATTTTATTGCCTTTGATTGAAATTTTTGCGGTGTTTTTAGGGGTTTTAATAAGTTTTGCAGGATCAAATATTATTTTTGCAGAACCGTCCCGGGTCATTATATAAGATCTGTAATCTCCGCCGCCATCGTATATGAGTTCGTCATACATGGTGCCATTAACACTGTGACCATTTTTATCTATTTCCATAATTTGATAGCCAACTTTGGGAGAATCACTTTGCACTTCAAAGAAAAAAGTCCCGTCATTTTGCTTGCTCATATCATCAGCACTTCGGAATGAAAAACCATTCCAATCACCAATAATTTTTACATTTTCGAAGGTATTTTCATACTCAATCGCATCTAATTGAATTTCCAGGTTTATATCCAGATCTTTTTCATCAGTGATAATCGGTGTAAGATAGCCGATGTGGTTTGCCGCTGTAATATATAGTGAATAATACTGGCCTTCGGTGAGCTTAAAATTAAATTTTCCGTTTTCAGAGATTTGTTTGGATTCTATCGGGCGATAAATACTTTCACCGAAAACAGAAATATGAGCATGAGCCAGAACAGGGGGCTTACCGTCGGCATTGATAACTTTGCCTGCTATATTAATGTTAGCAAACGATATGCTTGCGCACAGGACAGAAAAAACTAATATGTATTTAAACATTTGTGTCACCTTTGTTTTGAATTTAAAAAATAATTTAAATATTAAATATTGCTAAAGCTACTCAGATTTAAGCTTCGAGAGTATTTATCACGTTTCAACAGCGAAATAGTTACAATTATTGCTTAATTAAATATAGTATTATCCGAAATTAAGAAAAGAAATAGCTAAAAAAACAATCTATTCTATAATTATATCGATAAGGAGAAAAATATGCGAGTCTTAAAATGTTTATTGGTTCTGTTTTTTGCGGGCAATATTGCTTATGCCCAGGGTGCTGATATGGCGCCGCAGGATGGGGGAGGAGAAGGACTTGATTTTCATATGGGTCTTTCAGCTGGCGCTGTTGTGCTGGATGGAGAATTATATAATCAAATTGGTATTCGTCCGCTTATCACATTTGGCAAGCTTGGTATTGCCCTCGACTTAAGTATATATATGGATTCTGATGGGAATATTCGTGAAGAAAATTGGGATGATGCCAGTGATCTGTTTGAAAAACTGTATTATGTGCGCTGGGCAAGACCCGGTGATCCATTTTATTTAAAGGTCGGAGCGATTGATAATTTCCGTTTAGGCTATGGGCTTTTAATGAACCATTATGCAAATACAGTTGAGTATCCAAATGTAATTCGAACAGGAATGGAAATTGGGGTGGATACTAAAAACATGGGCTTTGAAGGTATGGTAAATAATTTCTCTGAATCTATTGATGGCGGTGGTGTTTACGCCGGCAGGTATATTGCTAAATTTGTTGGCGGTCTACAAATGGGGTTTAGTGTGGTTGCCGATGCCAATCAATATAAAGGGTTGAAAGACAGGGATAAAGACGGTGTGCCTGATTTTGCCGATGATTTTCCAAATAGAAAAAGATATCAGGTTGACTCAGATGGAGATGGTAAACCGGATGAGATTGACTTTGACAGGGATGGGGATGGTTTTACTGATAATGTTAACGGGCCAAATGATGTGGTTATTGATTCATCATTGTTAAATGATGCAGATTTTGATCCTGCTAATTTAAAAGGCGATCCTTTCAATATAAATAAAGCCAAAGATAAGGCACAAATAGCTGTTGCAGTTGATTTAGGATTGCCCATTATAGAAGCTGATTATTTGAACCTTGTAGTTTATTCTCAATACGCTCAATTTCTTGATGGTGGTGGTTGGGGTATTACCGCGCCGGGGATCAGAGCAAAGTTTGCTTTCATTAACGCTTTTGCCGAATATCGTATTTTTGGCGAAAAATTTTTACCGGAATATTTTAACAACACTTACGAATTAGAAAGAGCTGTTTTTTTTAATGATAGTATTGTAACAAAAAGCCAGGTCCAAAACAGTATTAATGAAGCACTGCAAGGATATGTAATTGGTGCTGATTTTAATATTGCTGATTTTCTTGTTTTTGGTGCTGAATATCAAAATATGTCTAAAAAGAAAATTGAATTTAAGACCTTCAGGGCCAGTTTAGACCTCAACGCCACTCTCATTCCAAAAATCAGTCAGGCCGGCGCTTATTATGTCCAGAATAATGCAGAAACCATTTTCAAACGATCAGCAGGAACTATTCTAGGATATAGATTTGGTTATGATATTGGCGGTGGTGCTACTCTGGTAATGGATTTCCGTCAGACTTACAGGGATTTAGATGGTAATGGTAAAATCCAGGGTGATAATGAAATTGTAAAATCAACCCTAATTCAAACTGTCTTTACATTTTAGACTTGAACTATTTTTCTCTCATACAGGCTGCTTTTTAAAAAGGCAGCCTTTTTTCTTTTAAAGATAATTCGTTTATAGTGAAACTTACATGTTGTATGAAATTCAAATCATTAAAATTGGAGAATGGTAATGTGTAAAACAGTACTTATTTTTTTCATTTTTTTTAGTCAGATGTCTGCTCAGAATCCGGATGTTAAGCAACCGGTTGTTGAGGCAATGAAAGATTTTTCCGTTATGATTGGTAAATGGCAAGGAAACGGATGGAGAATCGATAGCAACAGAGAAAGGGATTCAAGTAGTGTCAATGAAGAATTACAATGGAAGTTAGACAGCACCGCCATCTTTATCCAGGGGATCGGAAAAAAAGATAATGGATTAGTGGTTCATAATGCAATGGCAATACTTTTTTATGATCCTTTTCAAAAACAATATAAAATGAACAGTCATTTGTCAAGTGGCCTATTTACACAGGCTACATTTGAAGTTAAAAAACCAAATGCGTTATATGTTTGGGGTTTTGAAACAGCAGGCGGTAAAGTGCGCTATACTATTAGTTTTAATTCTTCATCAGAATGGCATGAGGTTGGAGAATTTTCCAGAGATGGCGAAAACTGGTTTCAAACTTTTGAAATGAATCTCAATAAAGTAGAATAAAAATTAATTATGAAGGTTATTTAATACAGCAATTCTTAGTGACGACATTCTTCAATAATTTTTTGAATATGAATAGAAGTGCTATCCAGATAACTAACTGAAATCTCATTTTCTTTTATGATTAACGGCAGTTCAGTGCAGCCCATTATTGCTCCGTCACAATTATGTTTAAGGGCCTCATCATTGGCTATTGTGATAAATCTTTGTTTTGTATCAGGATTTATTATTCCAAATTCAATTTCTGAAAAAATCTTTTCGTGCATAAACTCAATACTTTTCATTTCCGGAACAACCAGTTCAATTTGTCTTTTCTTAAAGACTTTATGATAAAAGTCGGCGGTCATTGTAAATTTTGTTCCAAGAAGAAGTAATTTTTTAAAATTTTTGTCGGATGCAAAATCACACACTGCCTCAACTATACTTAGCACAGGCAAGCTGCTTCTTGTATTTAGTTCTTCATATACTTTATGTATTGTGTTGGAGGCAATTAGTCCAAAGTCACATCCCGAGTGCTGTAACAACTCAAATTTATGTGCCAGTAAATCGGTTATTAAATCCCATCTATTTTGTTCAGAGAAGGATAATAGCTCTTTGATATTACAGCTTTCTATTGTTATTTCCGGGTATCCGGTTTTCTCATAAGTGGGTTTAAAACCTTCAATTATCCCCTTATAATAATCAACTGTTGATTCGGGACCTAAGCCGCCGATTATGCCAATTTTTTTCATAAATAAGTCACACCATACTTTTTTAATTCCATGGAAAACTGACCTGGATCTTTGTAATGAATCCCTCTTAATCCTAATTTTTTTGCCACATCTACATTAATCAATTTGTCATCAATAAAAATGGCTGTATCCGGCTCAGCGATTGCAAAACGTTGCAGAGAATAATTGTATATAGCGGGGTCAGGCTTTATCATTTTTACTTCACCCGATACCACAATGTCATCGAACCATTTTAAAAAGGGAAACCTGCTTTTGGCAATGGGGAAAGTTTCATAGCTCCAGTTTGTAATAGAGAATAGTTTATACTTTTTAGATTGATATAAGGATTTTAAGATGTGCACTGTTTCTGGTATTTCTCCGATTAGCATTTTTTCCCAATCGTCAAGATAAACGGCTATTTGTTTTTTGTATTCAGGGAACTTGATTGTTTTTTCAATTTTTGCCGTTTTGAATGTTTTCCCTTTGTCAAGACTTAAATTAAATTCATGGGTACATACATTTTGAAAAAACCAATTGGTTTTTTCCTCATTATAATCAAAAGACTTTAAAATTACAGGGTGGGGGTTCCAATCTATTAGAACAGCGCCTAAATCAAAGATCAGCGAATTAATTGCCATTAAGCCTCTTTTGGTTCTCTTTTAAAAGAGGCATTTTACGAATATTCTAATCTAATTTCCTAAAAAATTATCGAAGAAGATATAGATTCACTTTTTTACCAGTATTTTATTTCCGGATTTAACAAGTTTATTTCTCTTAAGACCGGTATGTAAAACATAATCATAATTTGATTGGTACATGTTTACCTGTTGCGGTCCTTTTAATACCTCATCTAAATTACCGTCTGCTTCCTGGTCAAGCAGTATTATCTCAGAGGCCGGATCATTATTTTTATTGGTAATTTTAAATTCATTAAAAGGTGTACTCCCTTTTGGTTCAAAACTCTTTAAATGATAATTATATTCTGTGTTTTGCTGTATGTAATGTGTGAAAAGTACTTTTTGTACATTCAATTTGTTAGCATCTGCAAGTATATCAAGTCCGAAAGCATATATTTTTTGTGATTCCGCCAAAGTTTTATTTCCGATCACGATTTGATCGACAACACCATCTCTATCAATATCCCTTACAACTAAATTTTTTCCGACTAACTGATTGAACGCTTTTGACTTTTCAGAAGAGGTGACAGATCGAATTGAATAGCTGTCATTTTCGTATTTAAAATTAAAATAGGATGAAGATTTTGCAGTAGTTAATACAGAGCAATTGCTAAATAAGAGAAGGAGTATTGTAAACTGGAAGTATAATAATTTACTCCACATATATCCTCCATGGTTAGTGAACAAGGTTTTATGTATATAATATGCTAAAAATACACGTAATTCTCAATAAAATTTGTTATTAAAAGAGTTTTTAAAAAATGATTCCGCCACCAATCAACATTACCGGTCCTATTGTAATATCAGTAGCGTCATTGCCGCCTGCCGGTTGCGAAACAAAGCCGATATCCAGGAAAGGATTAACTTTTTCAAATTTAAATTGCGTAATAACACTAAGGTTCAAACCTAAGCCATCCCCTGCATCATCACTATAGGATCGGTATCCTATGTAAAGTGTTGGTATGAGAGTAATATTATTTTTTAGCTTAAATTTAACTTTCAATGTTGGACCAAATTCTGTCATTGTAATAGATCCGTATCCGTCATAATAAGGGGATGCATAGGTGAAAAACGCACCAAAACCAAAATTGTTGGAAAAAGAATTTAAATAAAGACTAGCTTCACCCTTGAAAAATTCAGTGTCTCCGAAATAAAAATACCTGTTAGCCTCTGCAAAATACAGTCCGTCATCTTCAAATATATATCCCGCTGAAATAGAAAACTCGGCGTTATTCAAAGACTGGGATATTAATATAGCGGGATATAACACTATTATTGCGATTAGAAATAATTTTTTCATATTGGCTCCTTTTATTTTAATAATAATAAGATGAACATAGTCTAAAACCAACAGGTTTCTTATAAAATTTAGGATTCTCACAATTTGCAAAACTATGGAATATATTTTAATCCAGCCATCTTCTTGTGATCCACAGATTTATGACAAAGCTGACTACTATAAGTATGGAGCAAAGTATCCACAAGAAAGAAAATCCAAACTTATCTATAACGATGAAGCCCAGAGAGGGGCCAAGAATATTTGTTAAAGACCACGACATCCAGTACATAGCAATATAATCACCTCTTCTCGGTAGCGGGCTTTTATTCAAAGCGATAGAGCTGTTTAATGGCAGAAACAATAATTCACCAAAAGTCATCAGCAACATTGCAATAATTCCTATAGCGAAAGCGGGGGATATTAAAAAGGGCAGGAACGAAAGTCCTGTTAAAGTCAATCCAGTCAGTGTAGCACCTTTTATTCGTCCGGCATGCTCAATGATGTGAATAATGGGCATTTCTATAAAAGCTATAATCAGAGCATTTATCATAAGTAATAATCCAATGTAGCGTTCATCATAGCCCCAGTCCGTTTTTAAAAATACAGGGATAGTGTGAAACCATTGAATAAAACAGAAACCCATTAAGAAGGTGGCGAATATGAAAAGCAGGTATTTTTTGTTTTTATATGGTGCAGGTGTATGCTGCCTTTCAGATGTATCTCTGTTTTTCTTTCTATCCTGTTTGTGAACATGCCAGTTGCGTGATTCAAACCAGAAATAAACAGCAGCGCTTATGCAAGTTAAACCATCAATCCAAAACAGGCCCGAATAACTTATACTTACTGCAATAAAGCCTCCCACCAGCGGACCAGCTGCCATACCTAAATTTATTGCCAGTCGAATCAAAGACATGGTGCGAGCGGTTTGAGATTTTGAAACGAATTCACCTGCCAGGGCCATCACCGCAGGCCGGTAAGCTTCACCAAACAACGAGGTGATAAATATCAGTATAAAAATAGAGTAAAAATGTGTTGCAAACTGCAGGGAAATTAACAGAAACCCACTAAATATAAGACTGTAAATAATAACAAAATTAGCGCCAATTCTGTCAGATAATTTTCCACCAAAGTATGCTCCTCCCAAAGAACCAAAGCCAAAAGCGCTTAGCAAAAAACCAGCTTCTAAAAATGTAAAATCCAGCACTGTTGTTAAATACACTGATAAAAATGGAATTACCATTGTTCCGCTGCGATTGATTATTGTGAGAACAAAAAGGGCCCAAATCTCCTTGGGGTGATGCGAGTAGGCATCTATATATAATTTTTTGGATTTTTTAATTGTTTCTTTCATAAAAGGATTTTAGAAACAAAAAGTTTACTCAGGTCAGCTTATGGCAAGAGTTTGTTTAATATTTAGTACCAGGTTATCAATGGGGCCGGCGTGTTCAAAAATATCAACAGTTGGCAGAACATGCTTCATTTCATTTTTAATAAGTTTTTTTTCTGTTTCCAGAACGGCATCTCCAATGACCAGGAGGTCAAATGAAGTTAGCTTAATGCACTGTTTTGCATCCTCGAGGGATAGGCAGGGAATAGAATTAAAACCGCTAAGTTCCAGGATATCAAGCATTTTCTCCATTTGTTTGTACTCTTCACTGTAAATCAAAACGGTTTTCATCGCATTATAAGATTTATTTATTTTTGAGTAGCCAGGAAAGAATGCTTAAAAGATATTGCAAAAATATGATAATTACAACCATCCACGGATAGCAGTAATTACCATATTAAATTTGCTGGATTCTCAATTCCAGCTGATAGAGCGGATTGGCAATACGTCGATTGCTATTTCTTTTGTAAGTTCAAGAGAAGTTTTTAATTCTGGAGATTGAGTTGTCCATTTATCAAAAAAAGCCTGAACCTTTGCATTATCGCCGTCACCTTCAAGAATCAGTAATTCCGTGGCAAGATTTTTAACACCATTTTGAAAATTAGCAAAGTCTATAGACCATTTTTGAGTTTGCTGGTTATATAATATGCCACCATTAGCCAAAAGATAATTAAGCGATATTGCCGCTGCTTTGCCATGCGCCTGTTCAAGACCAAAACGAATGGATCTAAAAAGGCTGCCCAAGTAAGAGACATAAAATTCATTTGCTTTGTCTGCATCTTCAACACCCTTATCCATCAAATAAAAAAGAGAATATAGTCCTGTTATGTCTGCCTTTGCTTCTTCCAAAGGATTGTAATTGGGCCCGATAGAGGCATTGGCAGCCATGCCCTTGTTTGGTCCGGTCTTTACGGTTCTTGGACCAATCGCGTGGCATATTTCATGCATCAAAACAAACTTAAAAAAACCGTCAGCAGATAAATATTGAAGCTGACTTGGATCAATTAATACATTACTGACAGGGGTAATGATAGCATTGAAGCGCGCTTCGAACATATTTTTCCAGAATGTCTTTTTTGTTCCTTTTTTGGCATGCACTTCGGGATCATTTGGAAGATTAGTGGCTACAGCCTGATAACCCACACCGCCTTCACCCTTGCGGATAATATCCCTAACAACTGTGAAATTGGCAGTAAGACCTTTAACAACAGATTTATATTCATCCGGAATGGGAAGATTTTCTTCCATTTCTTTCAGGTACTTTGTGTATTTTTTTAGATCTGCAGATCCCTCTTTATCCACGATTTCGATATAGGCCTCATACTTTGCTTTAATGCCTTTAATCCCATCCGAATATGTTTCAAAAGGACCGAAAACAATGTCAAATTTAGAATCTTTCATGTCTATCCAGGCAACATCAGCGTCAAAATAATTATCTGTTTCCAGGGCATCTGCTTTAAGTTTTAAAAATACAGCAAATGTTTCGTTTTCGGATAGATCGGCAGCTTCTCTGAGTAATCGGGTTATAGGTTTAATATACTTTGCATATTCGACATGATATCTTACTGCTTTGTATCCACCCTGGCCATCCTCGCGGATCACCGTATATGGGTACATAAATTCTGCCCGATCATCTTCTGATAATGTGGCGACATATTCATCAAATTGTTTAGCACTCATCCCTCTGGGATAAATTTCATGCCCGGCATAATATTGCTGATTTCCCATAAATGGGATATTGTTATTAAGCAATTCGAATGGCCCGCAATTGCGATTTACCAATGTCAACAAATCCGCTGCGCTCTTATCCCCTTTTATTTGCTCCAGACTATCGCGCAGATGAAGCCCATATTTTGATGTTTGAACCCAATGCAGAGTATCTATGTAATCAGCAGCCTTTAACAGTAATTTTAAAATAGCTTTGTCATTATCACTATAAACGGATCCGTCAAAATGCATTTCGTATGGCTGGTATTGAGACAAATAAGTTGCGATTTGTGCATCTTGTTCAGATTGTTTTTGCTGACATGCTGTTGCAAGAACAAATGTTAAAAGAAAAATAATGCTCTTCATTGGACTTCCTTTGTTTTAATTTAGTTCAAAGAGTTAAAATTAGATTATTCACACAGACAATTCAATTTACAAAGTTCATTTTAAATAATACAACGGGAGAGGTTTTTGGTATTTGTTAAAACAACGTATTAAAGTGCTGCAAATTTTTGCAATGCTTTTCTTCTAATCAACCAGAAGCCATAATCATTTACCGCATTAAAGTGGGCAGCTTTATAGTATAGTTCTTTAGCTTTTTCTGTTCTGCCAAGGCCTTCATTAATTAATGCCATGTAATATATATTCAAGGCATTTTGCTGGTTAGACTTTTCAAAATACAACAAGGCATTATTTAGATCATTTTGAGAGAGAGCGAGCAAACCTTTTATTCTGTAATTACGCATTTTTAGAAATTGATTGTCTATTTGTGTTGATAAATTTTGATGAATATTTGAAAAATAGTAAGCGGAATCAATATCTCCCATCCGCAGAGCAACAGAAAACCTATTAAAAGCATAATATAATTCACTGTTTTCTTTTATTGTTTTATCAAGTTTAGAATTCCTGACGAGCTGAATACTTTCTTTAAACTGATCAAGAGCTTCATCATATTGTTCAAATTCTAATAGCACCAATCCTTTTAAATTTATTTCACCCGCTATAGCTGTTGTGTCTTCAATACCCTTATCCAGTTTTATAATTTCATCAATTGATTTTAAGGCTAAATCGAGATTGGCTTCATCAACATAGGTCAGAGCAGTAGAATAGAATCCCAGGCGTTTATTACTGGCATTAATTGCTTTATCAATCAGAATCTGAAGTTTATCCCTGGCTTCTTCATACTGGCCAAGTAGAACTAAATTTGCTGCTATTCCGCTATAAGACATCTGGAAACTTGGATCTACAGCCAAAGCTTTTTTATAATATTTTATGGATTCATCATATTTTCCAATTTTTAACAGCAGTTCAGCGTACGAGTCATATGGATTTGCTTCATCAGGTATTAGCTTTATATACTTCTTTAAAGCTTCCTGCGCTTCATCGTATCTTCCGAGAGTGCGATAAGCATATCCTATAATGTTGTAGGAAGGAGAAAAGCCGGGGTTAATAGCAATTGCTTTTTTATAAGAAGCAATACTCTTTTCATATTCCTGCAATCCAAAATAATAGCTCTGACCTAAAAGAGCGTGTGCTCTTTCATCGTTAGGATATTTATTAACTAGTTCCTGATAGTACTCATTTTGTTTTTTTTGCAGACCATCCCTGCCGGCTTCAATAGCCAGAATCCACAATTTTTCTCCCTCAGAAACATTGTTAATTTGGGCTTTGGCTTTTTTGAAATATTCAAAATTCTTTTGAGTAGATGAAGAAGAAGTTGCTAATCCTAAATAGGCCAAAGCAAATGATGAATCTAAAACTATCGCTGTTTCAAAATGATTACGAGCTTCATGCATTAAAAGTTTGTCTGCATATTCCAACCCGATTTTATAATATTTAAGGGCTTCCTTTGAATTTGTTGTAACCGGGATCTTTTGGCTAACATTGCAGGAACTGGTAATTATATAAAAACTGCTGATTGTTAATAAAATAAGACATTTTTTTTTAGCACTAAGAATCATTTTTCATACCTTTTGTAATGCATAAAATTTAACGCAGTATTTCATTAAAAGTTTTAAAATTAATTTTTCCCAGGAAGATTAATATACTTATAAAAAGTTTAATAATTAATTCTGAATCGCCGAGGCCACATCATTGGCCTTTATTAATTTTTATTGCGGAATCCTAATAAAAATAACTTCTTGCAACCTTGTTTTAATAGTGTTTAATGAGCTGTTCTTAATGCTTAAAATTTCATTTCAGGATATTTGGTCAATAAATTCAGGGCTTAAAATCCCCTCTGCAATTTGTTCAACCTCACCTGTCATTTCAATATTCCAGCCATCATCAATGGAAACGTGCAGAATTCCACCGGGCATTCGTATTGAAATATTACTCTCAACGAGCCCCTTCTTTTTTAACACACAGGCTACGGCACAAGAAGAGCTGCCTGATGCATTTGTAAAACCGGCACCTCGTTCCCAGATTAAAATTTCAGCTTCTGTACGCGAGAGCGGATTAACAAATTGAACATTAATCTTGTTGGGAAAAAGTACATTGTTTTCTATCAATGGACCAAATTGTTTTATTTCATTTTGATCTAATTTGTCCCTTAAAATTACGCAATGCGGATTGCCAACAGATACACAATTTATCTTAAAAATTGTACCCTTGATCTCTAATGGTTGATCAATACACTCATTCTGTTTTAGTTCTATAGGAATTTCGGAACATTGAAACGATGCCTGCCCCATTTCAATTTTTATAATTTTTGCTTTATCCTTCTGCTTTTTAATAATTACCGCCCGAACTATCCCGCCTTTGGTTTCAATAGAAAAATCTGTTTTTGTTGAGTGACTATAATCAAAAAGATATTTGGCGAATATGCGCAGACCATTGCCGCTTTTTTCGGCTTCACTGCCATCGGGATTAAATATCCGTAACCCAAAATCTGCATTCTGGGAAGGTACTTTTAAAAGGATACCGTCAGAACCTATGCCATAATGCACATTGCATATTTTTTGTACGGTCGTTTTTGTCAGTTTAAAAGAGGTAGTCTGAGCATCAAAAACTATATATTCATTGCCCAAACCATGGGACTTAATAAATTGATTCATAATGCTATGAGAGAATTCATTTTTTAAAAATTACTATATATTATAAAGGATAAAAATATTATATAGCTATGGCTATCTTTTTTTGTTTTATCCAGATGATGATTACAGCGAATTGAATGAAAATAAAAGGCAGATTGATTAATAACATAAGTTCCCAACCAAGAGCAAAAACAATCCATCCGGCGGAGAGTGAAGCAATGGCCTGTGCACCAAATATGGCAAATTCATTCAAAGCCTGAACTTTAAAACGTTCAGCAGGGTTATAAGATTGCGGCAATAAAGTAGTGCCTCCAATAAACAGGAAATTCCAACCAACACCCAGCAGAATTAAAGAAACCCAATAATTAAAAAAACTATGACCGGCAAAGGCAATGGCTATACATATTATATTCGCAAGTAACCCTATCATCATCATTTTAGAAATGCCCAGTCTTTCAATTATCCAGGCAGCAATTAAGGATGGAACATACATGGCCAAAATATGGCTTTGTATTACCCACTTTGTATCTTGAAGCGAATGACCATCGATTACATGCATACTCACTGGGGTAGCTGTCATGATAAAGGCCATTACAGCGTACCCGATGGCAGCGCTGGATACAGCTACCCAAAATACGTATTGTTTTGAGATTTCTTTAATTGGCCTTTGTTTTTCAGTTATTAATTCTTCTTCTATGAGTGGGTTTTTAAAGAAAAGTAATACGATAAAACCCAAAAGGAACAGGCCAGCTAATAAAATAAATGAACCTGAGAAGTCGCTGCTTAATAGATTGCGACCCAGCAAAGCTGTTTCCGGACCGATAAAAGCTGCTGCAATTCCACCCAATAGCACATGCGAGGCAGCTTTTGGGATCAATTTAACCGATACACTTTCCATGGCAGCAAATCGAAACTGCATAACGCAGGATGTAGTAACACCAAATAAAAAAGCGCTGAAACAAAACATATAGAACGATTTAACAGCAATTGAATAGGAAGCGAATAGCGCAACACATATGGAATAAATTATTATTATAAGAAATGATTGTTTACGGCCAATCTTTTTCATCAGCATGGTCACAAAAACCGTAAAACTTGCTGTTCCAATGATAAGGCTCGCTACCGGAAGGGTTGCCAGTGTTTTTGCCGGAGCTAAAGAACTTCCGACTATTCCTCCTACAAAAACGACAACAGAACCCACAGACATTAGCAGTGCCTGTGCGATAGTCAGTAGCCATACATTTAGGGGAAGTTGTCGCATACTTCTCCATTTATTTTGGAAAATGGAGAAATTAAGCACGCTTTTGTTTAAAAGCTATCTGTTAATATTTTTCGTAATTCCAGTCTGTATTGCGGATTATCATTCATCCCATTGTGCTGTTGGCCTTTTAAAGTAATAAAGCGGTCGCCGGGTTTAAGATGTTTTTGCAGCTTTGTTGAAGAACCGTAATAAATAACCTCATCCTGATCGCCATGAAATAGATAAACAGGTACTTGAACCTTATCTAAATAGCTGTACGTCTCAAATTTATATTTCACTAAAAAATCCGGTAAAAATGGGTAAATAGTGTCTTTTAAATCAATAAAACTATAATAGGGTGCCTGCAAGATCAACATGCGCGGCTTGTTTTCAGCAGCAAGCTTTGCTGCCGGGCAGGTTCCAAGACTATATCCGATTATTATAATTGCACCCTCGTCATAGATTTTTTTCATATGATTAAAAGAAATTTGTATGTCATTCAAAAATTGTTTTTCGTTATTGATTTGACCGTCACTTTTTCCATAACCGCGATAGTCCAGAATAAAAAAATCATAATCCAGATTCAGATATGTTTGATAAGACCATCCCCAGGAATCAAGAGCGCCGGCATTACCATGAAGATAAAATATCAAGCCTTTTGAGCTATCCGACTTTTTGAATAACAAACCATGAAGATTGGTTTCACTATCCGCAGGAATAATAATTTCTTCAAAAGCATGATCAAAAAGAAATGTATAATCCGCCGCTAATTTTTTAGGGTAGAAAATGATATTTTCCTGATTCATAAACATAAAGCCGCATCCAAATATATACAGAATGACAAAAAAGCCAGCTATTTTTAACGATTTAAAAAAAATATTCAAATAATCTCCATCTACCAGCCATCTTCTTTGATAAAGGAAACCGGTTCATATTTTTCAAGAATGGTAAATTCTTCAATATACATTGCCCAAATCATCTCTTCCTGTCTTTTACCATTATCTTCTTTGGCAAATACCTTTTTTATGCTCTCGATCTTGTAGTTAAGTTTTTTGGGTATCTGATGGCTGGCTATATTTTTAGGACTTATGTACAGGACTAATTTATCAATAGCGATGTGCTTAAATCCTAATTTTGTTAACGCATATGTACATTCTGTGCCATAACCTTTTCCGCTCTCTTGCTGATCTATAAAATAGCCAATTTCCAGTATATCTTTTCCTCGTCTGTCAAACATATTGCAAAATCCAATAAGTTTTTCTTTAATAAAAACACCATAGCTGTAAGTCTGATCAAGTAAGAACTGGCCGTTCCATTCGCGAATTTTTTCTTTCTTCTTTTTTATACTTTGCGGTTCCTTATCTGCCCACGGAATCCAGGGCAGCATATAATCTTTATTTCTGGCCAGCATTGCCTGGAATTCAGGAGCATCTGATATTTTAAATTTGCGAAGTGCAATACGGGGTGTTGTTATCTCTTTAATTATATTATTCAATTTTTTTTGATTTTCTTTTATTGATTATGAAAACTGCTATCATTGCCAAAATTCCGCCAATAATTGTATGTATATAAATTATTTCTCCAAGAAATATAAATGAAGAAAGAGCAGCAGAAAAGGGCACCAGGAAAATAAAACTACTTGCTTTTTCAGCACCTATACGGGTGGTTGCAAAAAAATAAAACGATGTGGCCAAAGCTGCGGCTCCTGTTCCAAAGTAAATCATTACCGACCAAAAAAAGGCATCACCATTTACAATAATATTTTTGACCTCTGTTAAATCACCTACTATTATGAAACACAATAAAGTAATAAGGAACATCCAAAAACTAAAAGCTAAAGAAGTTCCATAATAACCTGCTCTTGATGTAAATTTGCTTGTTACTGCCCAAATGAAAGCCCCTGTTAAAAAATACATATTTCCAAACTTAAATATTTCATCAAAGCTGCTCCATAGGTTCAAGAGGAAGATACCCGCAATTACACCGATAAACAGTCCAATAATTTCTCTTTTTACAGGAATTTGTTTACTTATTATTAAACCAATTAAATACGCAAAAATTGGATTCGTAGAGGTTACCAAAACACCACCAGAACCCGCAAAACCTTGTTGCAGGCCCGTTAAGAATAAAATGGTATACAAAGCCAGGAAAATACCCGAGACGACTAAAAGCCACAGTCCTTTAAGGTTTATTCTTAAATCTATTTTAAAAAGTAATACTATGATAAGCATACTTAAAAAAATTATTATGTAGCGAAGTAGGGCAATGCTTTCCGCACTGCCATAAGCAGATACTATTTTCCCTGCTGGCCAGCCTAAACCCCACAAAAACATGGCCGTTATAATTCCAATAATCAACCATCTTTTTTCATGGTTCTTAAAATATTTTTTAATTTTATTCTTCATGATGCATGCATTCAGAGGCTATAAGATGTGATAAGAAAGGAAAGTAAATGATTTATTTAATCCTTTCCATTATTTAAAGAAAAATTAATTTTTTAGCAGTTTGCTCCGAATTTTTTCTAAAAACACAGTAAATGTTGTTTTTACAAGGTTCTAAGGCTTTATGGACACTTTAAATATATAATTATTGTTTTAAAATAATATTACGATATAATACTTTAAACAAGCAGTTGAATAGAAAGATTTAAGGGTATGCGATGGATGATGTTAAAGACAGACGTTCCTATGAAAGGTTAAAAATACCAGGCATGAAGGCAGCGTTGGTTTCCCAGTTTTTACTTAATTTACTGAGCATTAAATTGTTTTCTATCTTTGCTTATATCTTAATGAAGCAAAACCTGTTAATAAACATTTCTGTAAATGGCGCTTGTATTCAAAGCAAAAATAGATTTAACACGGGCGACCCTGTTCATTTGATTATTTCTTTACCCGGAGATAAGAAGATTCCCGTTAAAGGCAATGTAAGATGGACTTATCAAAATGAAGACAACAGCCATTTTGCGGGAGTACAGTTTTTGGCCTTCAGCAAGGGTAAAAGTTATAATTCCAAAGATAGGTTAAAACTATTAAATAATTACATCCCGCCGCAACAGGAAGAAAATTAGTTAATCAATTCTTCAATTTTTTATTGGTCGATCCAAAATCTCCCGGATTCTTTTTGACAATGCCCCCACGGTATATGGCTTAGCAAGAAAGTTTATATCTTTATCCAGCTCTCCTTTATCAACAATGTGTTCTTCGGTATACCCAGAGACAAATAATACACTGATTTCAGGATTAATTTCTTGTACTTTTTCAGATAGCTCCTTGCCATTCATAACAGGCATAATCAGATCTGTAATTAATAAATCGGTATGATTATCCTGAGCGTTGATAATTTCAAGAGCCTGCTGGCCATTTTCTGCAATTTTAACTTTGTATCCCAATTCTGATAGGGCGGAATGAGCAAATTTTGCTACATCCTTGTCATCTTCAACGAGTAACAAAGATTCCTGACCGGAAAGAATTTCGTTAGGAGGATCTTTTTTATGAATAGTTACGGCAGAACCCTCAGCTGCCGGCCAGAAAATTTTAAACGTTGTTCCTGAGTCCTGTTCGCTGTAGACATATATATTTCCGCCATTTTGTTTAACAATACCATATACCGTTGCCAAACCTAAACCAGTACCTTTTCCCTTCTCTTTTGTGGTAAAGAAAGGCTCAAAAATTTTGTCCTGAACTTCTCTCGACATACCGATGCCGTTATCGCTTATAGTTATAATTATATGTTGTCCAATTTTACTTTCTATATGGGATTCTGTAAATGTCTTATCCAGATACTGTTGATCTGTGGTAATAGTTATTTTCTTCTCAGATGCTTTCTGGGTTTTCAAGTTTATGGCATCACGGGCATTGACAAACAGGTTTATTAGAATTTGTTCAATTTGCACCGGATCAGCTTTAACAGGAGGTAAATCGGATGTTAGTTTTTCTTCTATACGTATATCTTCACCGATTAAACTTTGTACCATTTTGTTTGAATCAGCTATTATCTTATTAATATCTGTAATTTTTGGCTGATAAATTTGTTTTCTACTGAAGGTTAATATTTGATTTGTTAAATTTTCTGCTCTCTCAGCAGCCTGGCGCACCTCAAGAATATTTTTATACACTGTATCTTTCTTGTTTTTCATTTTCATCAAAGCGATATCAGAATAACCCATAATAACTGTAAGCAGGTTGTTAAAATCGTGAGCGATACCTCCTGCTAAAGTTCCAATAGAATCGAGTTTTTGGGTCTGATCCAACTGTCTTTGCAGTTGCATGCGCTGAAAAATCTGGTCATTCAATTCTTTATTAATTGCAGACAGTTCTTTATTCCTTTTCATAATGGATTTCGTTCGCAGTTTATATAATCCATATAAAATAAATAGTATAATAAAACTCATTGCTAGCCTGAAGGGCAGAGTGGACCATATGGGAGGCGTTATAATAATTTCTAGCGAACTTTTTAACTCTTCTTTAAGTGTTTTGTTTTTTGCAGCTTTTACAGTAAAAATATATCTGCCCGGTTCAATATTTGTGTAACGGATTGAATTATTTTCACCCGCATTTTGCCAGCCCTTATCAAATCCGATTAATAAATAGGAATAGACAATTTTTTCAAGACCCTTATAGTTTTGGGTAGTAAACGAAATACTAAAAGCATATTGTTGATAAGATAATTCAATTTTTTGGGCTTGTGAAATATGCTGCTTCAGTGGTTCGTTGGGGCCAACTTTAACGGGTTCTCCAAAGACTGTCAGATTTGTGAAAACTATTTTTGGACTTTTATTATTTTCAAAATTGTCAGAAGACTTTTGTGCGAAAGCAGCTGCATAAAAATTAAATAATAGAAAAAGGATGCTTAATAATGGAATTTTTTTTTGCCTATATCCATAGGAACAGATTCTATTCAAAATAATAATCCTAAAGCCCTTTTAGCTAAAATATCTTGTACGTTTAGCAAAACTAATAAATTTCCTCATTTATTAAAAAAAATGCTCAGCAGACAGTTACGCAGAAGCATGTTTGACAAGCCTTTAATTTGTAGCCATAAATTTTGGAGCATTTCTGTGTTTTGTTCCGGCCTCGTAAGCATAAGCTATTTCGAGCAGTACAGGCTCACTCCATTCGCGACCAAAAAAGGAGAGACCAACAGGTAATTCTGATATATAACCCATGGGAACTGTTATGCTAGGGTAGCCTGAAATGGCTGCATAGGAAGAGCTTGACAAGATGAATTTATCACCGTTTACCAGGTCTGTTTTCCAGGCCGGCCCTCCTGATGCAGCAATGATAGCATGCAGTTTATGTTCAGCCATTATTTTGTCAATACCATTTTTTTGGTAGGCTAAATGCATGTCACGGACAGCTTTTTTATATTCTTCAGAATTCAGATCCCCTTTTGACTGAGAGTTCTCCATGCGACCCAGATTAAAATGCTGCATTTCAATGCTATCGGCATATGTGGCTGCAATTGCTTCTTTAAGATTATTAACCGGCGCGTTTTTGAGGGTTTCAAAATATTTTCTCAAGCCATCTTTAAATTCATAAGCCAATACTTCTCTTGAGTTGCTCCACTTGCCGTCTTCTACAAATTCATCAAGCTCTATTATTTCAACACCCTGGCTTTTTAAATACCGTACGGCACGATTCATCAGAGAATCTACTTTGAAATGTTTTCCGTTATTTGTGGTTAAAAACCCAATTCTTTTACCTTTTAAACCGTCAGTTTTTAAAAATTGTGTGTAATCGCTATAATAATTTCCCTTACTCTTTTTAGATTTAGCATCCGATTCATCCACGCCTGTTAAAGCTCCCAGGCAAATGGCCGCGTCCGTTACTGATCTGGCCATGGGGCCTGCCGTATCCTGGGTATAAGAAATCGGAATAATTCCCGAGCGACTGATAAGGCCAACAGTTGGTTTTATTCCAACTACTCCTGTGTTATTGGAGGGGCAGATTATTGAACCCCACGTTTCTGTCCCGATAGCCACAGCGCACAGATTTGCAGAAACGGCTGCACCGGAGCCGGCACTGGACCCGCAAGGATTGCGATCCAGTACATACGGATTTTTTGTCTGACCACCCACGGCGCTCCATCCACTGGATGAAAAATCTGCCCGGTAATTTGCCCATTCACTCAGGTTTGCTTTGGCTAAGATAACAGCACCCGCTTCCCGCAGTTTTTTGGCGACCCAACTGTCTTTTGGAGGGTAGGAATCTTTTAATACCCTTGAACCACCTGTTGTAGGCATTTTATCATGGGTATCGATATTGTCTTTTAAAATAACAGGGATTCCATGCATGGGGCCACGCGAATTTCCATTGGCTAACTCTTTATCCAGATCTTCTGCTATCTGCATAGCATCCGGGTTTACAATTAGTATGGAATTTAGGCCGGGACCATTTTTATCAATTTCATCTATGCGCTGCATGTATAATTGTACGATTTGTTTAACACTGTATTTGCCGCTCTTGTAGCCCTCCTGAATCTCAGTAATAGTTATTTCGTCTAACTGGAAAGCGCTGATCGGGGTGTTTTGATTTTGCATTTGACAGGAAAAAGTTGTTAGTAATAAACTAAAAATAATTAATGTAAAAGTATTGAATTGTTTCATGGGGCTCCCCTTTGTTTATTTTAAAATATTTCATTCGTAAATCCGTATAATCTCACCATTTAAAGTTCCTTCGATACTCTTTAAGTAGCCATTTACTACTTTTGACATCGGAATTATCTTATGTCCCGGAAAAAAATCCTTGTATTTGATGGCAGAATCTTCTACCAGGCCACTGGCAACAACATTAATTCTATGCCCATTCTTAATTTCCAGGACAGCAGCTTTTACAAAGCTGTGAATTGCACCGTTGATCATTGCAGCACTTGCTGTCATAGCTACCGGGTGTTCCGCCAGAATTCCGGTTGTCAATGTAACAGATCCATTTGGATTTAAATAATTTAACCCAATGTGCACCAGGTTTACCTGTCCCATCAATTTGCTCTTTAGGCCAAAATAATAATCTTCTTCGGTCAACTCATAAAATTTAGCCCATTTTGCTTCACCCGCAATAGAGACAATAGCATCAATATTGCCCGTAGTTTCAAACATTGATTTAATAGACTTTCTATCAGAAATGTCAACGATAACATCCCCCGAAGTTCTACCCGCAATAAGTGTTTGATGATTTTTTGATATGGCAGCCGTTACCTTTTTGCCGATGGTTCCGTTTCCACCAATGATTAGTATTTTCATGCTGTTTAATCTTTCAGGTTTAATACAGATTGGCGCTGACGATTCACAGTTAGTTGCGTAACATCCGGCCTGGAATAATGACCCGAAGGATCAAAGTTCTGGCGTTCTTGCCTGACCAGTGCATGATTTACTTCAACAATAAACAAATCTTCACTATTAATCTGGGGTTCCAATACCCAGGACCCATTTGGCCCGGCAACACACGATCCGCCATTTGCCAAGAAAGCAGGACTGTTTTCAACAATTATTTCATGATGCGGAATATTTGAAGTCACATCTTCTTTGCGCATTAACCCTGAAACCGATACAACATATGAGCGAGACTCCCTGGCTATAAAACGCGTAATATCTTTAGTGGAAGCGGCACCACCCGGCCATAATGCAATATGCAGATCTTCACCTTGCCCATATAAAGCGGATCGCACCAGGGGCATCCAGTTTTCCCAGCAATTTAGAGCTCCAACGGTAAAGGCTTGCAAGGGATGAACGACCAGGCCATGCCCATCACCCGCAGACCAGGAAAGCCGCTCTTCATAGGTGGGCATTAGTTTACGGTGTACAGATTCTATCCGGCCCTTGTTATTGACATATACGCATGAAGCATAAAGACTATGGCCACCTCTGTTAACCGCAGCTTCGATTATTCCGCTAACAACCGTGATTTTATTTTCTTTACACACTTTACAAATAACATCTAAATCCCCGGATTCAATTTTAATGGCCTGTTGCATATATAGCGCATGAAATTCTTTTTGAACAGCGGAATCGAATTGGGCACCGTTTGTTCGTTCGATCCAAAAAGGATAACCGGGAATTAAGGCTTCCCCAAAAACAATTAAGTCGCAATGTTGTTTGCCGGCTTTTTCTATATAACTAATTACTTTTTCTATTGTCTTTTGTCTATCTAACCAAACAGGCGCAATTTGGGCCAGGCCGATTTTTAAATTTTCTGCTTTTTTCATATTACATATCCCAGGAAGTAGAATTTTAAATATTTACAATCATTTTTGCTAAAATCTCTTTCATCATTTTTGCTGCCAATGTGGCGCTAATATCGTTCAAATCTCTGTCCGGATTATACTCTACGATATCTGCGCCTATTATCGGTGATTTGATACTATGTATTAATTCGATTACCTGGCGCGCCGAAAATCCGCCGGGTTCAGGATGAGAAACACCGGGAGCGAAAGCAGGATCAAAAGCATCCATATCAAGTGAAATATACAAAGGATTTTTGAATTCCGGAATCTTTGTTAATTCAAAATTTTTCATATCTAATATGGTAATGTTAAATTTTTGGGCCTGCTCTTTTTGATGCGGGTTTAATGTTCTAATACCGACCTGAAACAGGGAAGAGGCTAATTCGTTCTCCATAATACGCGCGAAAGGGCAGGCATGTGAATAGATATCCCCATTAAATTCATGATACAGATCGGCATGCGCGTCAATTAGCAAAATATCAGGCTTGGAATATATTGTATTTATAGCTTTTAAAATGGGATATGAAATAGAATGATCGCCGCCAAGAGTCAGAATTTTTTCATTTTCCTGCAGATTTGCTTTGGTTATTGTTTCAATATCGAAATATGAGTTGATTTTAAAATCACCCCTATCAATAATTTCTTTTGAATTAATATCTACTCCAGTTTCAGAAAAATAGTTTGAAGAGCCGTTATGGAGAATCTCTCTTATTTTAGGAGGCGCCAGGCGAGGTCCTTTTAAGAAAGATGACTTCTGATCAAACAAAATTCCCTGAATGGCGACTGTTGGTCTTTTCATAAATCAAAATCCCAAATAGCTTCGGCAGCAGGCAGCTTTGCACAAAATAATTCCAAGACTACGACCGAATAAAGTTATCATTTTCAAGTTGGTAAATTAATTCACTTAAATTAGTGTCGCTTTTAGCCCTGTTTAGAAAATTGAACTTTTCTAAAAGTTTTACTGACCTATGATTATCTTTATGAGTATAGGCATATATACTTTTTAGTTTTAAAACATTAAAGGCAAATCCAATTACTTTTTGAAGAGCTTCATAAGCATAGCCTTTTCCATGATGTTCGGGATGCAGCTCATAGCCAATTTCTGCGGAGTTATTTTCCTCTGATATATTCCAGAGACAAATAGTACCCAGCAAAGTATCAATACCTCTTACCGTAATTGCCCAATAGAGCCAATCTGCTTTCAAAATACCAACATTTATGTGTACAATAAAATTCTCTGCATCTTTTATGGTAATTGTTTTTGGTCTTTCGATATAGCGATTATTGAGTTTATCGCTTCGAATTGCAAATATTTGTTGTTTATCAAAAGGCTGCAATTGCCTTAATAGCAGGCGTTCTGATGATAAAATGGGGAAGGGTGAAAAATTTTCAGCTTTCATAAGTAGTTTATTAACTTGGTTTTAAACGGTATCATTAAGAGATATTATCAGCTTTGTATTCACTAATTTCAAATAGATGTCCATCGGGATCCTTGAAGAAGCAGCGGATTTCTTCTCCCCAATCATAGGGCGGAGTAATAAATTCAGCTCCCCTGCCTTTGAGTATTTCATAAGATTGGCGGCAATCGTTAACACGGATTGTGAAGGAATGGCTTATTTCATTTGAATTAGCGGACACTGTAAAATGTGTGTCAGGTTTATCAGCAGTGGGCCCACCTGCAGTAACAAGTAAAATCCAGTTGTTCAGGAAACTAATTACCATCGAATTTCCGCCATATTCACGATATAATTCAGCTCCCAAAATGTTAAGATAGAAGTGTTTTGATTTCTGCATTTCGCTAACAACAAGAATTGTTGTCAGCTCAGAGTCTTTAAAAGGATTATCTTTGTTCATCTTTATCTCACAAAATACTTTTCGGAATTAACCAACGGCTCCAGGTTTTGAATCGTTTCCACCATCCCGCTTCGGAATCCGGATTGAAATCCTTTGTTATTTTCCAGGAATTTTCAGGTAAAAATTCTTCTTCGATATGATCAAGAATATTGCTGGTGATTTTTTTTGAATGAATAACAACAATACATTCTGTATTAAGATTAATACTGCGGGGGTCGAGGTTAAAAGTTCCTACCACAGAGATTTTTTTATCAACTACCATAGTTTTTGAATGTAAACCAAAGATCGGCGCATAATCAAGCTCCTTTTGCAAGGCACTGGTCATAACTATATAGCGTACTTTTGCATCCGGCCGAAATTCATGAATTTCTATCCCCGCTTTAAGTAAATTTTTCCTGTCTTTTTGATAACCACTAAATGCTTCAATACCGTCTGTTGATGCCAGGCTATTTGTCAGAATTCTTATCTTAACGCCTCTTTTTATTGCGTCCTTAAAAAGTTTTTTTGTTGCATCGTTTGTTATTAGGTACGGCGATTGAATATCAATTGTCCTTTGTGCCTTATTTATTAAAGAGATTAAAGTGTCAGTAGTAATACCTCCTCCACTAAGACCATCGCTACCATCGTTTTTGCCCGGTGCATCGGATACATATATAACACTATCTATCCAATGTAAGTCGCCTGTAGCATTAATATGTTGAAATCCTTCGGGAATGGTTTTTATTTTTTCCCGGACTTGCGGCCAAAAATTTTCCGGATTGCAGGCATATTGATGAAGCCAGTGATATTGCTCCTGCACTTTTAATTTATATCTTTTTACGTCAACTAGTTTTGATAACGATTGGGATAACGGGTGATCCCAAAACGCATTAAAAGATTCCTGGACAGAATTAACCGTTTTCCCCAGCAAAAGAACATCCCTGTCCCTAAAGTTATATTCGTGGTCATAGTCAAAATATTCATCGGCAATATTTCGACCTCCGGTAATAACAACCTTGTTATCAACAATAAATGTTTTATTATGCATGCGTTGATTGAAACCACGGAAATTTGTTGCCAGGCTTACAATCTTTCCTGTAATATTTTTACCGATATTTGCTGTTGGATTATATATTTTTATTGAAATATTTTCATGAGCATCAATTTCCAGGATGTCTATAATATCCGCTTCGAGCATTAGATCATCTATGAGTAAACGAATCTTTATACCTCTGTCCGCTGCGCGTATGATATAATCCAAAGCGATAAGACCCACGTTATCCAGCGAAAAAATAAAATACTGAATATCAATTGTTTCTTCCGCATATTCAGAAAGCCAGGCCCTTGCTATCATCGCCTCGTCACCTTCCTCCAAAGAATATATGCCCGTCTTTTCCAGCATCAATTTTTTTACTGGTTGCAGCTGCTTGGATAACGTTGTGCTTGAATCGCGGTGAATTTCTGCGCAAAAATCCTTGTCTACAATCAACTCCGGGAATTGCGTTGATGAACAGATGCTACATAAACAAAATAAAATGAATGGAAATTTTCTAATTACCGCTATGGGCTTCATTGAGCTCCTTTAAAGGTCACTGCTTGCTGCTTGGTTTTACCCTGTTCCAAATATCCAGATAAATTTTCCGGGCATGATCTTGCTTTTTCCATACAATGACATACTTTCCATTTTTTCTTTAAAAAAAGATTAAAATCTATTTACTACACATTTCCAATAGTTTTTTAACCGTATTCCAATTGCGGCTAGTTGCACGAACTTTCAGTTTGCGTTCCAGCGTCTTGTTATCCAGCTTTGATTTTCCAAATCCTATGGGTATATACATGTAAATAATATCCTCACCAAAAACAAGCTGATCATGTTGCGCTTTTAGTGATTCGATCTCGTCGATTGGAATGTGTGCGGGCTTTTGATCCAAAAAAGTGACTGCTAATCTATTAAATTCAAGATCACCTTTAAAAGGAAGTTGATTTACTACCTTTAGCAGTTTTTGTTTTGTAACCAGCTGAACAGGGACATCAAAAGCATACTTTGCTTTTACGGCCTTTTCAATCATACTAATCAATTCAGGGATATCATTGTTATCCGATTTAAAAACCACGTTACCGCTTTGAATGTATGTCTGCACAGCACTGAATGAGAGAGATTTAAACAAAATTTGTAAGTCGGCCATCAAGATTTTCTTGTGTCCGCTTACATTAATTCCACGCAGGAGTGCGATGTATGTATTCAATATATTCTCGCTTTGGTTTTATATGTTATGGGCATCCATCTGTTTGGTTGCTTCTTTAACAATCTTCGTTATTTGCGGGATATGTTCCTGATTGAGCGCGGCAATTTTATCCATTCCTAAATCTTATTCAGAATTTATTTTTATTATGCTTACCGGGCAGTTAGCGGCGGCACTTTTATTTTTTTCTAATTCTTCGTCATCAATATAAGACTGAAAAGTACCGTTTTTTGCTATGCCATTCAGTAATGTGCTTTTACCATCTTTTTTGGACATTCGCCAATGGCCTGGCGCTGCTTCAGCACATGCGCCGCAGCCGATACATTTATTTCTATAATAGATAATCCTGACCATCAGCTCTTTTCAATTTTATACAATTTGTCCGATGGTCGTATAATATGGTCTATAGGCAGCGAGAAATTATCATTACGTTTTACTTCTTCTACCAGCTTATCATCCACACGAAGTTCCTGAACAGTCGTTTTGACAACACCTGTAGTGGGACCGGTTACAAGTATCTGATCACCCTTTTTTAATGAGTGGCTTTCTAATTGAAACTCCCCTACAGCAATTTTTTTAAAATATTTTATTCCTTTACCCAGGTAGATTTTTCGCTCAGTGGCTTTGGAACCATAAGAATCATTCCATTCGCCCATTTTGCGGCCTAAATAGTAACCTTCCCAGAATCCGCGGTTGTAAACAGTGGCGAGTTGCTCTGTCCATTTTTCTACTTTTTCCTGGTTAAAACTACCATCATTCAAAGCATCCGCAGCTTCCCGGTAACAGCGCACGGCAGTATCTACATAATCTGCTGCGCGTCCGCGGCCCTCAATTTTTAAAATATTGACACCGGCTTCAAGCACCTTGTCTAAAAATCCAATGGTACATAAATCCTTGGCACTCATAATATATTCATTATCAATGGCCAGTTCTGTGCCTTCATCTTTATCTGTGACAACATACTCTCTGCGGCAGTTTTGTATGCAGGCGCCGCGGTTTGCTGATGCATTGTGCGAGTGCAGGCTAAGATAGCATTTTCCGGAGACAGCCATGCACAAGGCACCATGGGCAAATACTTCAATTTCAACCAGATTCCCCGACGGCCCATATATTTTTCGTCGTTTAATTTCTTTTGTTATCGATTTTACCTGGCTGAGCGTGAGTTCCCTGGCCAGAACCATGACATCAGCATAATGCGCATAAAATTCCACGGTTTCGATATTACTGACATTGGCCTGGGTAGAAATATGCAAAGACAGGCCGATCTTTTTTGCGTAATTCATAACCGCATGATCAGCAGCAATCACGGCTGAAACGCCGCTGTTTTTAGCTTTATCCATGATGCTTTTCATGAGCCTGATATCATGATCGTACATTATTGTGTTCAGAGTGATATAGGTTTTAACACTACCCACTTTGCATCGTTTTACAATTTCCTGCAGATCATCTAAAGTAAAATTGATTGAGGATCGGGCACGCATATTTAGCTGCTCCACACCAAAATATACTGAATTGCAACCAGCATTAAGGGCAGCAGATAGGGATTCAAAAGAGCCAACCGGGGCCATTATCTCAACATTTTGTTTCATTTCTAAAATTTATCCCTTCATTACGCTCATTACGAGCAATAAAAACAAGTGCTCAAATATAAAATATTTCTGTCAAGAATGGAATTAATCCGTTGGAAATTAATAACCATATTTTTTGAGAAACGGCTTTTGTCTCTGAGCAGATTTCTATAGATTATTTTCGATGTTTATTCTAATGTATACATAATCTCTTAAATCTTATCATGAAAAAAGAATCTGTAAGCGAAGAAATTGCCAATAGCATCACTCACGGAATCGGGGTGGGGTTAAGTATAGCGGGGACAGCTGTTTTAGTTGTCAGGGCGTCGCTATATGGTGACACCTGGCAAGTGGTAAGCTTCAGTATTTACGGGGCGGCACTGATTACTTTGTACCTGGCTTCCACATTATATCATAGTTTTCAAAATCCTAACACAAAACGCATTTTTAAAATTATAGATCATTCTTCCATCTACCTGCTGATTGCCGGAACTTACACACCCTTTACCCTTATCAGCATTCGAGGTGCCTGGGGCTGGTCCCTGTTTGGGGTAATCTGGGGTTTAGCATTTGCCGGTATTGTTTTTAAAACCCTCTTTATCGGACGCTTTAAAAAACTATCTACAGCTGTTTATTTATTAATGGGCTGGCTTGTAATAATCGCTTTTAAACCCATGATTGCAGGTGTTCCGAGCGGAGGGCTTATTTGGCTGGCGATCGGTGGTTTATCTTACACCCTGGGCGTTATTTTTTATGCCTGGCATAGTTTAAAGTACAGCCATGCCATCTGGCATCTTTTTGTTTTAGGCGGCAGCCTATGTCACTATTTTTCGATATACCTTTACCTGTTGCCAAAACTCTGAGTCGTTTTTATGTTTTGCTTAAAAAGGTGCAATAGTCTAAAATAGTTTCATGCAAAAATCATCTTCTGAAAAAACTCCGTCCTTGCGTCGCGTTCTAGGTGTTTTTGATGGTATCGCGATTCTTATAGGTATTACGATTGGCGCCGGCATCTACTCCACACCGCAAATTATCGCCGTTTATCTATCTTCTTTTCCTGAAATCATTACGTTGTGGATTATTGTTGGAATCTTTGTTTATATAGGCGGTTTAGTATATGCAGAACTTGGCAGCCGCCTGCCCAGCACGGGTGGCGAATATGTATATATCAGCAGAGCTTTTGGGCCTTATGCCGGTTTTATTTTTGGCTGGGCACAGCTATTTATAATACGCACCAGTCCGCTTGCCGGGCTGGCTTTAATTAGTGCTAATTATCTTGGATATTTTGTAGTCCTCACACCAATTGGCCATACAATTACAGCACTGTTATTTATAGCACTGTTTGGAACTCTAAATTATATAGGTATACAACAAGCCAGTTTTTACCAGAAAGTTTCCACAATAATTAAAATTGGCGGTCTTTTTGTTCTTGCTGTTAGCGGGCTTGTTTTGGCCGGCGGCGGCGAGAGTTTAATGGAAACAACAGCTGCGCCAACTGCCGATCTTGGTCCTGTCGGCAATATTGTAGCCGCGCTGATGCTGATCGTTTTTACACATACCGGATGGGACCGTGTCGGTTATGCTGCCGGTGAGATGAAAGATCCTAAACGGGTAATACCCTTGAGTATGTTTGCGGGTATTGCGATTATTGTTTTACTTTATTGGTCTGTAAACCTGCTTTACTATTATACGTTAGGCATTGAGGGGTTACGCAACAGTACAATTGTTGCCTCGGACGTTGCTACACAGTTAATGGGACCTTTAGGTGCAGCACTTATATCTGTTTTAGTTATAATCTCGGCTACGGGTAGTATGAATGGAACCATGATGACAGCACCGCGGGTCTATTACGCAATGGCTCGTGACGGATTATTTTTCAGGTGGTTAAATTTTGTGCATCCTAAATTTCATACTCCTTCCAGGGCGATTATTGCGCATTGTTTATGGGCGGCGGTTATTCTCATTGTGCGTGGACAGTTTGAAACAATCGTGGCCGGGATGGTTTTCGCTATTCTGATTTTCTACGCCGCCACCACGCTGGCTCTTTTCAAGTTCCGGCAAGACGAAAAGCCCGCGGAAGATGTTTACAAAATGCCTTTTTATCCTGTTCTGCCACTTGTTTACCTATTGGGTATTTTGAGCTTGATAATTTTAAGGGCTTTTTTTGAATGGGAAAAATCACTGGTTGATCTGACCTTTATTGCAACAGGCATTCCCTTTGCTGTTTATTGGGTAGCCAGGAGCAGAAAATGAAGATTATAGTGGCCGGCAGGACCCATTTAGATGACTGGATAAATCTGCGCCTGCAGTTATGGGAAGGAAATTATCACACTTTTAATAATGACCCCCTTTCATTTTTTCCATCCTTAAAAAAACCATTGTATATAAATAACAATCCCGTTAAAAGAAGCATGATAAATGCTATCATAAAAAAGGGATTTGAAAAAAACAGTATTCCGGTAAAGCGGAATCCCAGGAAAATCTCTGACAGGATGAATCCTGTTAAAAAGAATATTACTCCTGCTTTTGGAATAAAGCGCTGCAGCTGTATAACTTTTTCCTGCGCCAGCAAAACAAACAGATAACTGCTGATAACGCCCAGCATGATCAGGTGAATAAAACTGATGATAATATCATGATTGTTAAAAGCCAGTTCCGTCAGATCAGGAATAACAGATAAAAATTGTAAAAGAACCTTTGTATTGAAAGCCAGCAGGACGGTAATTGACAAAATATTTACTGCCCAAATGTTTTTTAGCTCTTTAAAAATAGAGCTGGAAAAAATAAACCGTAATAAGAAATAAAGGGCCTGCAGCTGCAGGATGGTCGAAAGCGCCGCCAGGGAGAAATTCCAGGCAGATACGAAGATATTCAAAAGCGAAAGGCAGTAGCCCGGTATAAGTGACCAGGCCATATAAGTATAAAAACGCAGGGCATCTTTATTGACATTCTTTTCCATTTTTTTGAAAAACAAGGCAAATAGAGCGAATAAAATCCAGCCGTTGTACTGAAAATGAAGATAAAAATAGATGGCCATCTTATACCAATTTGTTGTGTGAAGACCTGCTGTTTTTATTATGGCCAATGCCCATGGACCAAATGTAGATGCGAATAGCGACCACAAAGCGATTTTTAAAAATTTTTGTGCAAATGATGATTGTGTTTCTTTTAAGGCAGATAAAAAACTGAAAATAAACCAGTAATTGAGCAATTGAAAAAGGGTTGAAAAAAGAATTGAATAAAATCCATAACCCTCCATTAAAAAAGCAACCAGCATTATTGGAATCAGAATTTGGGTGAGTATGATCTGGATTTTAAATTTACCGCCCAAACTCTTTGGCAGGAATGCATTTATTAACAGTATAAAAAGAGCGGGGTAAACCCAACCCAGAAAAGCGGTATGTGAATGGGCATGCAAAAGATTGTCATAGGGCAAAATACTCACACCTGCAAAAATCAGGCGCATCAATAAACCCAGCAAGGCAACAAGCAGCAGGTAAAAGAAATTTAATTTAAGCCATGAATAAAACATAAGATGATTATTGATTATTCATTGTGGGAAAAAGATTTCTGTTAAGAGTATAAGGAAACAAGTCAAGCTGCTTATACAATTCAATTAAACTGTGAAACAATATCCTTAATTCCAACGGTTCTTCATACTGGCCATAGGCACAGGTCTTTATAATACCTTCTTTATATTCCAGGCTAAGGCAGCATTTTTGGTCATCGGTCCAGGGCGCGCGGTATAACTTCTTTAAGCTGCTTAAAGGGAGGTTTCTTATTTGCTGTAATATGTTTTTATACAAGCCTGATGGGATTTTGCCTCTATACCCCTTTTCCTTCTCGGTGTAATATCTTCCATCAAATAATATATTCTGGGCGCTGTCTATTTCCAGGGCCATCGCCGGGCACGTGCCAAAGCATCTGGAGCTGTAGAAGCTGATTTTAAGCGGAGTGATACTGTTTTTTTGCTGAATTTTATACAGTGTAACAGACTCGCTGAAGTCCTGGTATTTAGCGAACAGATCTTTGGCAGATTCAGATATATATAGCAGTTGCAAGCTGTCTTGTGAAAAATTTTTAATTTTAAAATAGATCGTATTGGAATCGAGGAAAGAGGCACTACCTCTTTTCTGAATAATCAATGTATCAGCTGTTATTTTGTATTTTACAAAATCCCCCCAGGGCTGTTTATAAGCGCAAAGGGAGTCCCTGAAAGAAAAAGAAAAGGATCTTGATCTGGAAGCACTTTGGATCGTTTTTGTCTTCCAGTCACCCTGAATTTGTTCCAAAAAAGTGCCTTTATTTAAGACAGGCTTTATTCCGGAACAGGAAAAAACAAGGACCATTATCAGCAGCAGGAAAATAATATGTTTCATAATATTTCTTTTTTATGAGGCTCATTTCTTCCACTTCAATAATTTCAAAAGTAGGCACTATTTTTTAGACCATCTCAGCTGTGGTATTTTTTCATTTTTTTCCGATGATTCAATCAGAACGCCTAATCTTTTAAAACGGGTTGTTTCCTGCTTGGCGCTCATCACCCAAAGAACAGATATTCTTTTGCTGGCAGGAGCCAGTTTTGTATTAAAATATTCCCAGGCCCGGGCATTGGCTTTTATCTTTGCTTCAAATGTTTTGTCCAATTGAATATGCTCTAATTCTTTAACTGATTTTGAGGTGTTTTTTTTATTTCTTTTTTGCCACACTTCAATACCTTTTGGCTGCATTAGGTTCTTTTTCAGCAGCATGTTCAATCTTTTTGATATTAATTTTGCTCCAATGACTGTTGGGTCTGCGCGGTGTAAAGCGGATTTGATAACTTTTGTCATCAATACTTCTGCGGATACCATCAATCCAGCCAAAACATAAGGCTTCATCAACGGATTGAGACCAGTCAACACTGGGTATTCCAGTGGCCTTTTTGTAATAACCTAAAAAAAGTTCCTCTGCCGTTAAATGGTTTTTGATAAACCATTTCCGTAAATCCTGCTGGGTTGCAAAAAATTTTGGTTTCAAATAGTGCTGTGCGTTGATTTTGAGATTGTCAAATCTAAGCGATTGGCAAAAGAAGTGAAAATAAAATTTTATTTATTTTTAACAGCTGTAATGGAAATTCCATTACTGTTTTTTGCTTTTCCTTTTTTGCTTAAAAGAGTTTATCTTATTTTCAGGAATATCAGACAAACAAAATGAATTAATATAGTTTAATGTGTTCATTTTTAATCAATTTAAATCAAACTCGGGAACATAATGCATAAATTTATAGAGCTTTGCTCCCTGGATGAGCTCCAGGAAAAAACACCTGCTCCTAAATTAGTTAATGGACTGGATTTAGTGCTTATTAAATATGATGGCAATGTTTCTGTTCTTTATGGTCGCTGTTTGCACCGCGGTGCTTTATTGTCCGATGGTCATATTGAGGGGCAAAATTTAATTTGTGGTGTTCATGGCTGGGATTACCGCTATGATACGGGGTAAGCGAATATAATAATGATGAAGTTCTGCATAAGTTTAACACTAAAATAGAAAAGGGTCTTGTTTTTGTGGATGAAGAGGAAATTGACGCTTTTATTGAAGAAAACCCGCAACCTTTTAATCGTGATGAATACCTGGGACAATATGCTGACACGCATCCTGAATCCACGGAGCCTTATACCGGCTATATTCAGCAGTTGGCAAAAAACGGTCTGAAAAACTATGGGCATCATGGTCCCTCAACGGCTATGGGTGTTGACAGAAACACTTTACCAAAATGGGAAGATATCCAGTTTTTACCTGCCCAGCTCGCTTCGAGACCCTTGCTGGATGAGGAGCATGTCTCAACAAAGGTGATTGTTGGACCCAATGCGCAAAAACCGCTTGAATTGGATATTCCCATTGTTTGTCTCAGACATGAGTTTTGGTGCGCTGTCGCGCGAAGCAAAAATCGCTCTTTCCAAAGGAGCTGAACTGGCAGGAACAGGAATCTGCAGCGGTGAAGGTGGAATGCTTCCTGAAGAGCAGCAAAATAATTCGCGATATTTTTATGAATTGGCTTCCGGAAAATTTGGTTTTTCCTGGGATAAAGTAAAAAAAGCACAGGCCTTTCATTTTAAAGGAGGTCAGGGCGCTAAAACCGGAACAGGTGGACATTTGCCCGGCAATAAAGTTACAAAGGAAATTGCTGCAGTACGGGGTTTAAAAGAAGGAGAAACAGCCATTTCACCGGCGGCATTTCCTGATTTATTTTCAGCGGAAGATTTTAAAAAGTTTGCTGATGAAGTGCGCCAAAAAACCGGCGGGATTCCCATCGGATTTAAAATAGCGGCCAGTCATATTGAAGATGATATTGACTTTGCGCTAAAAGTTGGCGTAGACTATATAATTCTAGATGGCCGGGGAGGAGGAACAGGATCTGCACCGACAATTTTAAAAGATAACATCAATGTTCCTACCATACCGGCCTTAGCCAGGGCCAGGAGTCATCTGGATACGAAAGGAGCCCAAAATATAACATTGATTATAACAGGCGGATTGAGGCTTCCGGAAGATTTTGCCAAAGCCATGATGCTGGGAGCAGATGCGGTTGCGGTGTCCAATTCTGCTTTGCAGGCTATTGGCTGCCTGGGTATGAGGGCTTGTAATACCAATAATTGTCCGGTAGGTATTGCCACTCAAAAAGAAAGCTTAAGAGAGAGATTAATTATTGATTCTTCGGCCCGGCAGTTACACAATTTCTTTTCCGCATCTTGCGATCTACTAAAAGTGATTGCCCGTTCATGTGGTCATAATAATATTGCTAAGTTTAATTTTAATGATCTGTCTACTTTTAATTATGATCTGCACAGACTAACCGGCATCAATTATGCCGGGCTCAACGGAAAATAATATTGACTGAAAATTTTATATTATAAAAGATAAATAAGAAGGAGGTTGAATGAAGAACTACAAAATTGAGATTAAATGGGGGCTCATTTTTGTTGCTATGCTCCTGGTCTGGATGGTGCTGGAAAAAGTGACGGGTCTGCATGGTGAATACATCGATAAGCATTATATATACACCAATTTTATTGCATTCCCGGCCATTGCCATATACTATTTTGCTTTGCAGGATAAACGGAAAAATTTTTATAACGGAATTATGAGTTATAAACAGGGCTTTATCTCGGGTGTTGTAATTACAATAATTGTGACCTTGTTCGTTCCTTTAACCCAGTATATAATTTCAGAAATAATTAGCCCGGAATATTTTCAAAATGTTATAGCCTATACTGTAAGCGAAGGTTTACAGAGCCAGGCTGAGGCTGAAAACTATTTTAACATGCAAAGCTACATTATGCAGGGCTTAATTGGAACTCCTGTCATGGGCATAATTACAACTGCCCTGGTGGCCATATTTACCAGGAAAGGGAAATAAGAATGCTAACCCGTTACCTGATTATTTTTGTGTTCATTTGCACAGGTTTTTTAGCGGCTCAAAGCAGAACCATCCAGATAGATACGGCTGTCGTCACAAAACACAGTACAACAATAAACGGCGTTAAAATTTCCTATACGGCTAAAACAGGCACGCAGCCCGTTTGGGATGAGCTGGGTGAACCGATTGCCACCCTTTATTATACATACTATAAAAGGGAAAAAGTAAAAACTGCTGAGCGGCCCTTGTTGATATCTTTCAATGGCGGACCCGGTTCAGGTTCGGTTTGGATGCACATAGCTTATACAGGTCCGCAGGTATTAAACATCGATGATGAAGGATATCCCATACAGCCCTATGGTGTCCATCAGAATGCCTGGTCTGTTCTGGATGCGGCAGACATTGTATTTGTAAATCCTGTAAATACAGGCTATTCCAGGACTATTCCGGCCAGCGGCAAAGAAGTTGACCGTGAAAAGTTCTTTGGTATTAATGCCGATATAGAATACCTTGCCGAATGGCTAAACACTTTTGTTACCAGGCACGAGCGCTGGCAGTCGCCTAAATTCCTGATTGGTGAAAGTTATGGCGGTACACGGGTTTCCGGTCTTGCTCTGGAATTACAGGAGAGACAGTGGATGTACCTTAATGGCGTTATTCTTGTTTCTCCGGCGGATTATAAAGTTTTTCTTTCAGATACACCCATTTCTGCGTCTTTAAACCTGCCTTATTTTGCAGCCGCAGCCTGGTATCACAAAGCACTTCCCGCGGAGCTGCAACAAAAAGATCTGCTGGATGTTTTGCCCGAAGTAGAAGATTATACTATTAATAAATTAATGCCGGCATTAGCAAAAGGAAGTTTTATCAGCGAAGATGAGAAACAGACTGTTGCCGGCAAGATTGCCCGCTATTCCGGGTTATCAGAAAAATCGGTACTGCAGCATAATCTTGCTGTACCCACACGATTTTTCTGGAAAGAACTGCTGCGTGACGAGACAGGAAATACTATTGGCAGACTGGACTCCCGCTACCTGGGGATTGATAAAATTGAGGCCGGAACAAGTCCCGACTATAGCGCCGAACTTACATCCTGGCTGCATTCTTTTACACCGGCAATAAATTATTATATCCGCGAGCATCTCAAGTTTAAAACGGATATTAAATATAATATGTTCGGTGACGTTCATCCCTGGGATCGCCGCAATAATAATACGCGTGATAACCTGCGCAGGGCTATGGCTCAGAATCCCTATTTAAATGTTTTATTCCAGGCCGGCTATTATGACGGCGCGACAACGTATTTTAATTCCAAGTATACCATGTGGCAAATTGATCCCAGCGCCAAGATGAAAGATCGACTGAGTTTTAAAGGCTACCGCAGCGGACATATGATGTATCTGCGCAAGGAAGATTTAAAGGCGGCCAATGACGATTTGCGGGAATTTATCAAAAAAAGTCTGCCCGCCGGAAAATCGGCCAAATATTAGGAGAGAAGATGATGAATAGCCGATTGCTAATGATGGCCAGCGCCCTGTTTATGGGTGTAATAGGAATTATCCTTTCCTTTTTACCACATGAGACGATGGATTATCTTGCCATGGGCACGGAAAAGTTTACCGTTCAATTTTTGAAAATACTGGGTGCTTTTTATCTGGGATTTGCCATGCTGAACTGGCTGGCTAAAGGCAATATAATTGGCGGAATTTACAGTAAACCCGTTGCAGTTGGTAATTTTATGCATTTTGCTATCAGCTCCGTATCGCTGCTTAAATTTCTGTGGCGGTCAGAAACACATTTGAGATATTGCTGCCTGTTACGGTACTTTATGTTATTTTCGCTGCTTCCTTTGGTTATCTGTTTATGCACCATCCGAAAAAACTGGAAAACAGACATGCAACGCTGCAAAACTTTCCATAATCCTGGCAATCACCATTAGTTGTTCCACCCAGGAAAATGGCATCTATACAGGCTTGCGCTGGGAAATGCAGAATAGCGGCAATAGGTCATCTATTCGCGGCATTGATGCACTCGATGAAAATGTTGCCTGGTTAAGCGGCAGCGGGGGGCGCTACGCTTTTACCAAAGACGGCGGGCAGACATGGCGCACAGATTCTGTTCCCGGGGCTGACAGTCTTGACTTTCGTGATATCGAAATCATTTCTGAAGATGTGGTTTTTTTAATGAGTGCCGGGCCGGGAGCAAAATCAAATATCTTCAAAACAATTGATGGCGGTAAAAACTGGACACTTCAAAAGAGAAACAGGTTTAGGGAAGGTTTTTACGATGGTTTTGCTTTTTGGGATAAAGACAACGCTATACTAATCGGGGATCCTGTCGGCGGTGCCCATTTCCTTTTAAAAACAACAGATGGCGGCGCCAACTGGCAGCGTATTGATCCGCAAAAGTTAGCTCCTCTTGCTGAAGGCGAGATTGGCGGTTTTGCTGCCAGTGGCACAACCATTGCCGTCCATGGAGATAATGTGTGGTTTGCTACGGGCGGTAAAGTAGCCCGTGTCCATCATTCAGAGGACCGCGGGGAAACCTGGCAGGTCTATAATACACCCATATTGCAGGGTACCGCTTCCACAGGAATCTTTTCCATCGCTTTCCGTGATGATCTGCATGGTGTTATCGTTGGGGGCGATTATACAAAGCCCGCTGCGCAAAGGCTTAACAACTGCCCGCACTGCTGACGGCGGCAAGACCTGGACCTTACCCGCAGATACAACCGTTGTTAGCTATTCTTCCTGCGTACAATATATACCAGGTACAAAAACATTGGTTACTGTAAGCCGCAGCGCCAAAAGTTTTTACTCAATGGATGATGGAAAAAACTGGACTCCTTTTGGGGATATGGCTTTATATACCCTTAGTTTTGCAAAAGAGAGCAGAGTCGGCCTGGGCGGCTGGTCCCAATGGCATTGTGGCCAAATTAATAATAGAATAGATGAAGTCCTTTCCCGAAATAAAAACGAAAAACATCCTGCTACGGCAAATTAGCGATTCAGATATTGATAAAATATTTGAGGGACTCTCGCATCCTAGCGTAATTGAATATTATGGTGTCAATTTTAAAACGATTGAAGATACAAAGGAACAAATGCAGTGGTATAAGAACCTGCAGCAAAAGGCTTTGGGCATATGGTGGGCTCTTTGTTCTGCGGATAACGAGATATTTTATGGGGCAGCAGGTTTAAGTGATCTTAGTTCTGAGCATGCCAAGGCAGAGATTGGTTTTTGGCTATTGCCGCAATTTTGGGGTAAAGGCCTGATGCAAGAAGCATTGCCACTCGTTTTAAATTATGGATTTAATACGTATAATCTGCACAGAATAGAAGCTTTCGTAGAAAATAAAAACAAAAGCAGCAAAGGGCTTTTGCAAAAACTGGGCTTTACATATGAAGGAACAATGCGGGAGTGTGAAATTAAGGCTAAGCAGTTTATTAGTCTCGATATATACGCAAAAATAAAAAAAGAGTAATTAAAAAAAATAAAAAATGGAAAGATTATGAAGCAAGATACCATATGTGTGCATAACAACAGGATAGAGCAGGGGGTAAATACGCCGATATATACTTCAACATCCTATAAATACATCGGTTATGATGAAAGTGTCTACCCCAGGTATTTTAATACTGAAAATCAAAAGGTTGTGGTTGATATTCTTTGCAAACTAGAAAAAGCACAGTCCGGCTTAATTTTTAGTTCGGGAATGGCAGCCACCTCAAATACTCTTTTGTCCATTCTGCATCCGGGAGATCATATTCTGGTGTCCATGAATATTTATGGCGGAATCCACAAATTAATTTCGGAAGAGTTTTCTAAATTTGGAATCGAATATGATTTTATTATGGAAAATGATATTAAGGAATTTGAAAAAAAGATTAAGAAAAATACTAAAGCAGTTTATACCGAAACTCCCTCCAATCCGCTGCTCTCAATAATCGATTTAAAATCCCTGGCGCATTTTGCCAGGCAAAACAAATTGATTTCTGTTGTTGATAACACGTTTGCCACACCCATAAATCAAAGACCCCTGGAATGGGGAATTGATGTTGTTATCCACAGCGGTACCAAGTATTTAGGAGGGCACAGTGATTTGTGTTTTGGGGCCATGCTCAGCTCAAATAAAATTAAAGAGCAGGTATGGGAAAGTGCCATAAATTTTGGCGGCAGTTTAAACGCGCTGGATTGCTACCTGATCGAACGCAGCTTAAAAACGCTGGCCCTGCGTGTTGATAAACACAACACAAATGCCCTGGGCATGGCGCAGTTTCTGGATACCAATTCGAATGTGTCAAAAGTCTGGTACCCGGGATTGAAAGATCACCCCAATCATGCGGTGGCCAGGTCTCAAATGAATAATGGTTTTGGCGGAATGCTGAGCTTTGAGTTAAAGAATCCGCAATTAGTTGATGCTTTCCTGGACGGTCTTACATTAATTCCGGCATCCATGAGCCTGGGCGGCGTTGAGACAATAGTTTGTCAACCTACAAAAACATCACATGAAAAGATGCCGCCAAAAGAGCGCCTAAAACTGGGCATAACAGATGGGCTTATTCGTTTTTCCACGGGTATCGAAAATATAGATGATTTGATAGATGATATTGAAGCGGCTTTTCTTTTTATGCATAAGAAGTAAAAGTTATTAATCCCAGACAAATTTCCACTGTCCATCTTCCTGCTTTTTCCATACCGTATGGAAGATACCTGTTGAAGTCTCCTGGTTGCCGTCTGAATTTGTAAAAGTAAAGCTGTATGAACCATAGGTATAAGCCAGATCACCACTTGCGGCCACATCGACAAAATCCGGCTTCCAGCTTAACTTTGAGTCCTGCCAGGCCGGACTGCTGAAGTAGGATTTAAAATCACTCTCGCCTTTCAGTATTTTATCATTGCGCATTAACACAGCCCCGGGAGCGGCGAAATGCAGAAAGGCTTTTTCTACACCTTGTTCAGCTGCCATCCTGTTGAAATCTGTTTCTACCTGCATTATTTCATTTTTGCTCTCTTTCAGATCAAAGGCTTTAAATCGAATACATGATGCTAAAGAGAAAAGCATAATAATAAGAATTAATTTCATTTATAGCTCCGCTTTATTATTGTGTCTTAAAAAAAATGTATTAAACATTTACTATTTCATTAATTAATATTCAAATACATTTTGAACCATAATTTGCATAGGTACTGTTGTTTTAGCATATCAAGTTTGTATATTGTTTTAAGACCAATCCATTTTAATCCTATTCTGATATTTTTAATTGCGCACACCCAGAAATTGATAAAAAACGCAAAATGAATGCCCCATTGCTAAACGGAAATTAAGTAAATCCAGTTATCCTGTCTCAAAAGGTTGTTTTTGATATCTTTTGATTCTAACTATAAATAGTGCCAAATGCTGGAGAAAAAAGATGAAAACAAACCTTACTGTTTTCTTATTCATAACCAGCTTCCCTTTATATCTCCTTTCTCAAAACAGCTCTTGTCCATTTGAAAAATTAATGTTAGAAAGAACGCCGGGAATTAATAAAGAAAAATTAACAGCCCCGGATTTAGCAGATGATATAAGAGCTCTCCATATTAAGTCTGCACAGGACAGGCACGATGAATTGTTGCAGAATACAAATGGAGCTCTGCCCAATTTTGAAGTTTTTGAAGCTAATAACACTAAAGCGAGTATTAAGAAGACTGCACTTGATAACAATTTTATGTTTGTTGAAGTGCTTGGTGAAATACGTGATGGGGATGAGTGGAAAAAAAGTTATTGGTATTCACATACCTACGATGGCAATGACAACCTGCTGGAAGATCACCATAAATACTGGGATGGTGATATATTGACAGATATCTGGAAAACTTCAAGTAGCTATGATGCTGATAACAACCTGATTGACGTACTTTATCAGAACTGGTATTATTATAACTGGGATGATACCCCGCCCGCCTGGCGTCGTTATAAGAATGTATACTGCTATGATGACAATAATAACCGGATTGAATCTCTTAACCAGCGCTGGGATGGCGCAAATTGGGTGCATGCTGGGAAGGATTCATCCAGCTATGATGATAATAATAACGTGATCGAAAGTCTTTTAACCAGAATGGGATGGCGCTAATTGGGTCGCAATGTCGTGGAAGCATTCATACAGCTATGATGAGAATAACAACAGGATTGAATCTTTTTACCAGGAATGGGAAAATGGTATACTGGTCTATGAGTGGAAGTATTCATCCAGCTATGATGAGAATAACAACAGGATTGAATCTTTTTACCAGGAATGGGAGGAAGGCATACTAGTCCTGTGGTGGAAGTATTCATACAGCTATGATGACAATAACAACAGGATCGTATATCTTAGACAGGAGTGGGATGGTGCCAATTGGCTGAATGCCTGGAAGTCTTCATACAGTTATGATGACAATAACAACTGGATTGATATTCTTAGCCAGCGCTGGGATGGTGAGCAATGGGTTGCTTCTGCGCGGAGCACAGCAACACATACTGCAAAGAGTTTAAAAAAGAGCCTTGCAGGCATCTTTTATCTTTCCCAAAACTACCCCAATCCCTTTAATATAAATTCGACCATCGAATATAGAATATTGAAAAGCGCATTCGTAAAACTGAACATCTATAATTCGCTGGGACAAAAGGTGGCCACGCTGGTTAATAAAAACCAGGCCGCCGGAACATACGTTGAGCAATGGGATGCTTCGGGTTTTGCCAGCGGTAGCTATTTTTTTATGCTGGTTATGGATAACAGGTTCTTAAAAACTAGAAAGATGGTCTTGTTGAAATAGAGATGACTGATCCGTATCACAGTATATTTTTTATACAACCTCTGTTCTTCAAAATTCAGCCTGCAAATATTTCATAAAAGGGGACAGCCCCTTCTTTTCAACAAATATAAGAGTATTTTCTTATTATCTTATATAGATCATTTTTTTGGAACTCTGTATAGCAGCAGCCTGCATGCGCGCTATATAAATACCTGTGCTTACTGTCTGTTCAAAATTGTTTTTTCCATTCCATTTTATATTGTATTTACCCGGGGATTTTATTTCATCGAGCAAAGTGGCAACTTTTTGCCCGAGAATATTAAATATATCTATTCTTACCCGCTCCCTGCTTGGAACATTGTAGGTTATCGTTGTCACCGGATTAAATGGATTAGGATAGACCTCTGATATTTCAAAATCATCTGCTATAATTGTTTTCTCGCCAATGGAAACAGAACTTACAATGTCTGTAAAGTTAACACCATCCGTTATGGAGGACCCGCTCACATTAACCGCCTCAGCAGCAGCAGGAATTGGCAGAAAGAACAGTTGGTCCATAAAAGGGTTTTCAACAATAATATCCGGATACCAGTTTTGAGAATTGCCCCTGAACCGTATCTCTGCTGTAACTTTCTCAACTTGCGCATCTCTGCGTGCCCTTACATCGTTTAATCCGCTATCAAAGGAGAGCATAAGATAATATGTACCATCTATTAATCCGCTGATAAGATACTGACCCTCATCGAGCAATTGACCGCTAAGCGGATCAAAACCGATAGGTACCGACTGTACCATGTGACCTGTTGCGTCGTATGCATATACTATTCCCGGTTTACTTGTTGGTGTGCTGCCATCCGCTCGGTTAACAATTCCGGAAATACCGCCGTTTGCTGTATTTAGTGCAACAGGCACCTCGTGCAGACTGTCCGATTTAACTTCAACCATTTGTGATCCGGGGTCGTCGAAATGTGCTCCATTGGAATAATACCAGGAGGATAGTGTTGACGATTGCGGCAAGACATGAAGTTTGTAAAAGCCCGGGTACAGCAAAGAAGTGCGATACCCCCCGCTAAAGGTATTTTCTGCTGTCCTGTTCAAGTCTATGATAATACCCGTATTAATATTTGATTTATTAATGTTATTAATAAGCGGTCCGTTTGTACTTACAGGAAAGCCAGCTTCATCATAGGGGTTAATAAAGACAAGCAGTGAATCGCTGCTCACCGGGGTCATTGCCTCACCAGCCATGGTAATGAAGCCCTGTATTAATCCACCGGATTTTACAATCATTGTTATATTACCGGTTGTATCGCCGGCTGTTACGGTTATGGGCACAGCCTGTCCCTGGGTTCCCACATCGCCATACCAGACACTGGGATAACTCTCCTCATAACTCATGGGATCAAAGCGCAGTTTATAATCTCCCGGTCTGATTCCGGTCACCAAAAACAGACCCTCAGGATCAGGAGATATGCCATATCCCCTGTTTAAAAAAGGAGAATCCATATTATGAAGGAATATAGATCCACCCTGGGTATAATCGCTTAAATAATTTTCCAGGAATATGCGCCCAGATATCCCGCTGCCGGGATCAAGAACAAAATCAATATCCGTTATCGAATCCTGATCGGCGATTGTAATTTCCGTCGCTTCCAACATTGTCGCTGCATCATCATACCATTCGGTCAAATAGTTCTGCTCAGGTGAATAAATGGACAGGTAATATATTCCTGCTGGAATTTCAGAGATTACATATACAGAATCGGCAAAATAATAACTATTATAGTAATTGCCGTCTTTTTCATAAACTTCAATATAATAACCGCCACCGCTATAGGGAGTTGCTTCATCTTCCAAATAGACGTGTCCGGAAATATAAGCGGATGTTGGAGCAACAGGTGTATTATAATTCACAGACAAATTATAAAAAAATTCGTCTCCGCCCTCCTGGTTGCTTTGATGGGTTACTCTTAAATAGTAGCGCCCGCTGTCCGGTATTACATAATTTTGTACATTGATATTGGGACCTGCCCAGTTGATTATATCTTCCTCCTTTACCTGAAACGATAGATGAAGAAATAGTCCAAAGTCCTCCAAATGAACGTGATAGCTCAGATTCCCCCAACACTCAAGATATGCATCAAGTACAGCCGCATACAATAGAACCTGACAATCAATCACCTGATGAGCCGAATACGGGTAAGCCAAATGATTGAGTCCAGCGGTATTAAAATTATCGGTAGTGTATTTGATCCCAGGAACCCAAGAGATAGGAATGTTTATGTTCGGGGAAAATTATACAGAGTGTATATTTATGTTTCGGGAAAAAACATTCCTTATATTTCGGATGTAACATACTATTTACATAAAACGTTTAAAAATAACGTAATCACAGTCAAGCGCACTATAG